>DAIRCY010000096.1:0-9893 GCA_036796435.1 Acidimicrobiales bacterium | reverse complement strand
GGAGTGCCTTCAGCCCGTACGCCAGCCCCCGAGGGAGGGCCTGGAGAAGTGACGCCAGCTGGGCCAAGGGCGCCTGGAGCGCTCCGGCGAAGCGGGCGAGCAGGACCTCGCGAGGCGGGAGGTCCGCGAGGGCGCCGAGCTGTGCGGGCGACACGAGCGAGCCGTCGAGCATGCCGCCCTTCACGACGAGGTGCGCGTTCGTCCTCGAGAAGTCGCGGAGCGCCTTGGCGACCGCGCTCACGTCACCTTGGACGAAGGCGATCGCCGTCGGGCCGACGAGCAGCTCTTGGAGCGGAGCGTTGGGCCCGTCGGCGATCGCCCGTTTCACGAGCGTGTTCTTGAAGACCTTGTAGTCGCCGCCTGCGGCGGTGAGGGTCTTTCGCAGGGCAGCCAGGTCCGCCACGGTGAGCCCGCGGTATTCGGTGACCACCGTCGCCTGAGCCCCGCCGAGGCGCGACCGCACCTCGTCGACGACGGCGACCTTCTCGGGCCTCGGATTGTCCATCGTTCCTCCACCGGTCGGCAGGGTGCCGCGGTTGCCCCGGTGTGCGACGGACCGAGCTTTCGCCCGGAGAGCGTCGCCTCGTCAGGCGGACCCGAGGGTCCCTTCCGCGCCAGGGGCGCACCGGAGGTCTACGGCGACCGGAAATTCGTTGCCCGCGCCTGGCGGGCTGTCATTGAGAGGGTATCAGGCGGTGACCGCCAGCTCCTCTTCGACCTCGCGGGCCCGTGCGGGGTCGATGTGCACCCCTGGGCCCATGGTCGACGAGAGGGTGACCCCGAGCAGGTAACGGCCCTTGGCAGCGGCGGGCTTCGCCCGCACCAGCTCCTCGATCACCGCGTGCACGTTCGACACCAGGTCCGCCTTCGTGAACGAGACCTTCCCGACGGGGAGGTGGACGTTGCCGACCTTGTCGGTGCGGTACTCGACACGTCCGCCCTTGAACTCGGTGACCGCCCTGCCGACGTCGGTCGTCACGGTCCCGGTCTTCGGGTTCGGCATCAGGCCGCGTGGCCCGAGGACCCGCCCGAGCGTCCCCACCTGGCCCATGAGGTCGGGCGTGGCGATCGCCACGTCGAAGTCCAAGAAGCCCTGGTCACGCACCCGGGCGACCAGGTCGTCGGCCCCGACGACGTCCGCCCCGGCCGCACGGGCCTCGGACGCCGCCTCGCCGGAGGCGAAGACGGCGACCCGGACCGACTTCCCCGTCCCTGCAGGAAGGCTCAGCGTGCCGCGCACGATCTGGTCGGCCTTGCGAGGGTCGACCCCGAGCCGGACTGCGAGCTCGACCGTCTCGTCGAACTTGGCGGAGCCCATCGACTTCACGAGGTCGACGGCATCGCCGATCCCAAAAAAGGCCTCGCGGTCGTACTGTCCGCTGAGGGACTTGTAGCGCTTGCCGTGCTGGCTCATCGATGTCCTCCGTCTCGGGCGCCGGTCACTTGGCGACCGCGATGCCCATCGAGCGTGCGGTGCCGGCGACCTGCTTCTTCGCGGCGTCGAGGTCGTCGGTGTTCAGGTCGACGAGCTTCACGCGGGCGATCTCCGCGAGCTGGTCGTCGGTGATCGTCCCGACCTGGGCGCGCCCCGCCGTGGCCGAGCCCTTGTCGAGCCCCGCCGCCTGACGCAGCAGGACCGGCGTCGGCGTCGTCTTGAGCACGAAGCTGAACGACCTGTCCTCGTAGATCGTGATGTCGACCGGCACGACCGTGCCACGCATGGACTCGGTGGCGGCGTTGTACTGCTTGCAGAACTCCATCGTCTGGACCCCGTGCGGACCGAGGGCGGTGCCGACGGGAGGGGCCGGGGTCGCCTGGCCTGCCTGGAGCTGGATCTTGACGACGGTGAGGACGCGCTTGCGCGGGGGCATTGTTGGATCTCCTTGGACGACTTAGAGCTTTGCGACCTGGCTGAACTCGAGCTCGACCGGCGTCTCCCGGCCGAAGATGTTCACGAGCACCTTGAGCTTCAGCTGATCCTCGTTGATCTCGGCGATCTGACCGGAGAAGTCGGCGAACGGCCCCTCCTTCACCCGCACCGTCTCGTTGACCTCGTACTCGAGTCGCGGCCGGCGCTGCTTCGAGGGTGCCTGGACCCCCTCGGGCTTGACCTGGAGGATGCTCTCCACCTCGCGGCGGGAAAGCGGCGTCGGCTTGGTCCCCGGGCCCACGAAGCCCGTCACCCCGGGGGTGTTTCGGATGGCGCCCCAGGTGTCGTCGTCGAGGTCGCTGCGCACGAGGAGGTAGCCCGGGAAGACCTTCTTCTGGACGGTGACCCGCTTGCCGTTCTTGACCTCGACGACGTCCTCCATCGGGATCACGACCTCGTAGACGCGATCCTCCATGCCACGCGACGCGACGACGTTCTTCAGGTTCGACGTGACCTTGTTCTCGTAGCCCGAGTACGTGTGGACGACGTACCACCGGCCCGGCCGGTCGTAAGGGCTGGGGACGTAGGCGACCTCGCCCTCCTCCTCCTCCTCCTCGTCGTCGTCGTCTTCCTGCTCGGGCACGTCGAGGGTGGCGGGGCCACCGGATCCGTCGTGGGCGTCCTCGGCGGGCGCGCCCTCGGCAGCCTCGGCAGCCTCGGCAGCGGCGGCGGCGCCGTCGGCGGCAGCGGCGGCGTCTTCAGCCACGATGGCGTCTTCGGCCACGATGGCGTCTTCGGCCACGATGGCGTCTTCGGAAAGGTCGGTGTCGAGTGTCACGTCCGGGCTCTCACTTCTGGAACATGAAGAACACGCCCTTGCTGAAGGCGTAGTTCAGCAGGAAGATCAATGCGATCATGATCACGAGCGTGAAGAAGACGACCATCGAGTAGTTCAGCATCTCGGCGCGGCTCGGCCAGGCGACCTGGCGGAGCTCCTCGCGGATCTCTCGGGCAAACTGGATCGGCGTGGTCCGGTGGCGAGCCGACTTCACCTCGCGCCGAGCGGGCCCCACGTCCCCGAACTCGAACGCGTCGGTCTCGAAGTTCGGCCCATCGGTCATCGTCGGATCTCGCCGTTCCACCATGCGCTTACTCTCGCGATTCGCTGCTTCGTTCCGGCTATCGGTCGTCTGTCGGGAGTCGTTCCCTGCCGGTGGGGCTCCCTGCAGGGCAGGAGGGACTCGAACCCCCAACCGCCGGTTTTGGAGACCGGTGCTCTACCAGTTGAGCTACTGCCCTCTGTCACCGCGGTCCTCACCCCGAGCGGTCCCGACCGCCCGGATCGGCGACCGACGGACAGCGGGGGCAGCGCGCGACGTTACCACCCCCTGCCTGGGGCGGATCAGCGGGTTTCCTTGTGGAGGGTGTGCTTGCGGTCCCAGCGGCAGTACTTCTGCATCTCGATCCGCTCGCGGTCATTCAGCTTGTTCTTCGTGGTGATGTAGTTCCGGCGCTTGCAGACCTCGCAGGCCAGCGTCACCTGGACTCGCTTCTCGTTCTTGGCCATCGGGGTACCTCTCTTGTGCTCGACCCGGCAGACCCGGTCCGTAGCGGCGGCGGGACTCGAACCCGCGACAACACGATTATGAGCCGTGTGCTCTGACCAACTGAGCTACGCCGCCGGGGAGCCCCCTGTCGGAATCGAACCGACGACACCAGCCTTACCATGGCTGTGCTCTGCCGACTGAGCTAAGGGGGCGCGGCAACACGCCGCTGCAGCACGCCATGATAGTCAGGCGGTCCAGGTACCGCCTCCTCGGCGTCGGTACCATCCGGCCGGTGCGGCTACGCCTGGTGCAACCCGAGGACGCCGAAGCGATCAGGGCCATCTACAACCACGAGGTCGCCTCGGGCACCAACACCTTCGACCTCGTCTCCCGTTCCCTCGAGGAGCAGGCGGCCTGGATCGAGCGGCACCGGGGCGCGCATCCGGCAGTCGTGGCAGTCGACGTGGCAGTCCACGCCGCCGGTGACGCCGCCGGTGTCGCCGCCCGTGTCGCCGCCGGTGACGCCGCCGCGGACGCCGCCAGTGCGGCCGGCCGCGCCGGCGAGGCCGTCCTCGGCTTCGCCGTCGTCTCGCCTTTTCGGGACCGCGCCGCCTACGCGACGACCGTCGAGGACTCGGTCTACGTCCACGGCGACCATCGCGGCAGGGGAGTCGGCCGGGCGCTCCTCGACGAGCTGCTCCGTCTGGCCGCCGGCCACGGGTTCCACGCGGTCGTCGCGAGGATCTCCTCGGAGAACGAGCCGTCGATCAGGCTCCACCGCACCTGCGGCTTCGAGCTCGTCGGGGTCGAACGGGAGGTGGGGCGAAAGCACGGGCGGTGGCTGGACGTCGTCGAGCTGCAGCGGATGTTGTGAGGGACCCGATCCCGGCTGCCGGGGAACGCCGGAGAGGGGCTGACCAATGGGCGCGGGCGGCGACCCGCTACCCGGCCGCGGGGGCCAGCGCCCGCCGGCGCGCCGGGTCCTCCCACGAGCTCGACCACCTCCCGATCGGAGCGACGAGGACCCCGAGGAGCACGAGGAGGGCCGCTGCGACGGCGACCGGGTTGTAGTGGATCAGCTCGTCGAGCAGCGTCCGTCCACCGGGCAGCCCGATGAACGGGGACAGCGCCGAGAGCGCGACGAGGACCGTTCGCAGCTTCCCCGCAGCGATGGGAGCGAGGAGCACGACGCCCCAGGTGAGGTACCAGGGCTGGACGACGGGCCCGAGCACGACGAAGAGCAGCATGCTGATGCCCATCGCCCGCAAGGCGCCCACCCGGTCGCTCCTGCACAGCAGATACACCGAGATCCCGGCCGCCGCTGCGAGGCCGAGCACGCGGGTCGCAGACAGGACGGCCGTGGTGGGCACCCCGGTGAGCCCCACGGCATGGAAGCCGCCCGAGAGGAGCATCCCGACCCCGGTCGCCGGTGCGAGCCAGCTCCGGACCGTCCCGGGCGTGTCCAGGTTCGCGATCCACCCGATCCCGAGCCCGCTCGCGACGGAGAGGCCGAGGACGATCGCGGAGGCGAGACCGCCAGCCTTCAAGAGGGGCCGGACCCGCTCGCGCCAGCCGACGCCGTGTCCCGCCCACTCCCATCCGATGTAGACGACCCCGATCGCGGCGGGGACCTTGATCGCGGCGGCGAGCGCGCACAGAAGGATGCCCCAGACGGGGTGGTGGTAGCGGGCCGCGGTCACGCCGGCGACGAGGAGGCCGAGCATCAGCGCGTCGTTGTGGGCGGCGCCCACCAACATGAGGATGGTCAGCGGATTGAGGACGGCCATCACGTAGACCGAGCCGTGGTCCCTGCCGAACGACCGGGCGAGCGCCGGGATGCACGCTGCGATGAGCGCCACACCCGCCACCGCCGAGAGGCGCAGGAGGATGACGGTCGCGAGCACGTGGTGCAGGCTCAGGCTCGCGAAGAGCCCGTCCATCAAGAGGAACAGCGGCCCGTAGGGGGCGGGGGTGTTGAGCCAGAGGGGGTCGACACCGTTCACGTACGGCCCGGCGCCCAGCGTGAACGGGCCGTAGTCGTAGGGATTGATGTGGTGGCTCATCATCTCGCCCTGCGCCGCGTACGAGTACACGTCGCGGCTGAAGATCGGCGCGATCACGAGCATGGGCACGATCCAGAGCACCAGGATCCAGCCGAGATACCGCACGGGGACGCCCGGCCGGCGCGCGAGCGCCTTCATCAGTCCGTACCAGACCCGGATGAGCAGCACGAGCCCGCCGTAGACGGCAACCAGCCCGAAGAGCATGAAGCTGACCGAGGAGCCGCCTTGGGGAGGTTCCCCGAAGAACCACGTTCCCGCCATCTCCAGCTTGAACGGCGAGCTCGGCAGCGAGGCGCCGACGGCGATCGCGCAGAGGGCCACGAACCCGAGCCATGCGGGACGCCGCAGGAACCGCCATCCTTCGGGCTCGCCGTCGGCCGGCTGCACGCGGTCGGCGAGCATCGACGGCGGGAGCACGCGCACCTTGAGCATGTCGAGGCGGACGCCGAGCCGGTCCGCGGCGGCCCCGGCCCGTGCCGCCCGTTCGAGGGTCCCGGCCCTCAGTGCGTCGAAGCGGTCGGCAAGCGCACGAGCGCGGCGATTCGGGGGGGCCTGGGAGGACGCTTCGGTCACCCGGCCGCTCACAGCTTCTCGCACGACGTCGCCGACCTCACCTGTAGTCGAGGCGGAAGTCGCTCCGCCTATTGGTTGTCATCTGCTGCGACTACCCCGACTGCGCACACCCGCCACAGCCCGGTCGCCGGACTCCAGGTCACATCGCGACGCCGACACCGTCGCCGTCGAGCGCCAAACGTGCGCCGTCCGGCGGGCCGGGGCCTCGGCCTTGCGTCCCGGATTGTAACCCGATGCCGACGAACGGCAAATACCCGGCGCCGACGTGGGCTATTCGCGGAGCGCTCCGTCCGGTCCGGTCCACCTCGAGTCGCTCGACTGGAGTCAGGGACTCTTGCGCACCTTTGACAGCGCTCCGCTCCGCGAGTCACCGACGAGCGGACTCCGTCGTATGACCGCGAGCACGTCGGCCCATTCGATCTGGCGGGCGACGACGGCAACGGTGACACCCCAGACGATGCCGAACAGCAGGCCGAAGGTGACGTCGCTGAACCAGTGCACGCCGAGCACGAGGCGGGTGTCGATCACGAACAGCGAGGCGAGGAGTGCGATCACCCACGGCCACCAGATCCGGTAGGTCAACGCCAGGACGCCGAACAGGGCGAAGAGCACGGCCGTCACGGCAACCGAGTGGCCGGAAGGGAACGAGTAGCTGGTCTCGTGCACGCCCTTGACCGCACCGGGAGCGGGGTAGTTGGCCGTCGGGGGCCGGTGGCGGAGGATGACCTCGCGGATGATGAAGACCTGAAACTCGCCACCGAGGTAGGCCACGATCGGAATCAGTGCCCGGATGGTGCGCAGCGTCACGGCGAGGATGGCCGTGAGCACCACACAGACGACGGCCAACGGGCCGGCGTCGAGGTAGGTGGCCACGAACTTCGAGACCCCGACGAGTCCGCCCCGGTGGTGGGGGAACCAGCGCTCGACGGTGTTGTCCCAGCCCTGGATGGGACCTCCACCGTGGCGGCCGACCACGAAGAATCCCACGACGAGCCCGACGACGAAGATCCCCACGGCCACCCCTACGAGCACTGCGACCGCGTGAGCCACTCGGCGGGGTTGACCGCCCAGCCTTGTGGCCGGCAGAAGGAGGTGTCGTGCGGTGGTCATCGGCTCGGAGCGTAGGTGAACAGGAGAACCGAGACCCGGCGGTCACGGGCCCCCGTGGCAGGATGACGACGCCCGGACGTGAAGTGGGTCCCACCAGGAACCCGAAGACCAGTGGTGGGCCGGGAAGGATTCGAACCTCCGTAGGCTTTCGCCGACAGGTTTACAGCCTGTTTCCTTTGGCCACTCGGACACCGACCCGGCGGCGAGGTTATCGCGCGACGAGCAGCGCCTTCACTGCCCACGGGACGACAGGTCGGTAGGGTTGACCGCATGCCGAGCTTCGACATCGTCTCCGAGGTGGACATGCAGGAGGTGCGCAACGCGGTCGACCAGGCCAACCGCGAGGCCTCCACCCGTTTCGACTTCAAGGGGACCGACTCCACCATCGAGCTCGGCGACGCCGAGCTGGTGCTGCGGTCCTCCACCGAGGACCGGCTGGCAGCCCTGCGTCAGGTCCTCGAAGAGAAGCTGGTGCGACGCAGCGTCTCGCTGAAGGCGCTCGACCCCGGCAAGGTGGAGGAAGCCTCGAAGGGAACCGCCCGCCAGCGGATCGCCATCCGTGCGGGCATCTCCCAGGACAACGCCAAGAAGCTGCACAAGTTCGTGAGGGACCTCGGCCTGAAGAACGTCACCTCGCAGACCCAGGGGGACCAGCTGCGCGTGACCGGAAAGAAGCGCGACGACCTCCAGGCGGTGATCGCCGCGTGCAAGGGCGAGGACTTCGGCATACCCCTGCAGTTCGAGAACTTCCGCGACTGACCCCTCGCCTTGCCCGCTGCAAGGGCCCTCAGAGGACTGCGGCCGTGTCGTCCTTTGTCTCGAGGGAGGCGGCGCCTCCCTCCTCGATCTGCAGATGCTCGTCGATCTCCTCGGCGAGGGTCGGCACCTTGAAGGTCCGGTTGAAGACCATCAGCTTGAGCACCCAGAAGATCCCGAAGGAGACCACGTTGGCGAAGAGGACGAGGGCCGTCAACAAGAGGTGGTGGTGCGCCGCGAGGTGCCACCGCTCGCCGATGTAGCGGGCGACGCTCGCCCCCACCATCGAGAACGCGATGCTCGCCGCAGACATCACCCAGAAGGGGAGCACCTCTTTGAAAAGGCGCGAGCGACCGGACTTCCCCCACGCCCAGCGCCGGTTCAGCCAGTAGGAGGGGAAGGCCGCGCAGACGTTCGCGAAGATCGTGCTCGGGACCTCGGACCACACCCGGAAGACGCCGAAGACGAGGCCGAGGACCGTGAGCGACACGCCCGTCGTGATGACCGAGGTCATCGTGTAGCGGAAGATCTTCCGGCCCTCCCGCGTGTGCAGCCACGCCGAAACGGTGAGGAGCAGCTCGGACATTCGGATTGCAACCTTACCCGGCGCCCCCCGTGGGGAACGTCCGGCCCCGCCGCTCGATCGCCTTCGGCCGTGTCGCCACCGGCGCCGCGGGCGGCGACGGAGTCCGGCGGCCCACCGCCGTGACACCTGCCAACATGACCACGTGAGCGACGCCCTCGATCTCCTCGTCCGCCTCCTCGATCTCGAGCCGATCGAGGTCAACATCTTCCGGGGGATCCAGCCCGACGAGGAGCGGCAGCGCGTCTTCGGTGGCCAGGTGGCGGCACAGGCGCTGATGGCCGCGGGCAGGACGGTCGAGCACGGGACCGTCCATTCGCTCCACTCCTATTTCCTGCGCCCGGGGGACCCGACCGTGCCGATCCTCTACGAGGTGGACCGGATCCGGGACGGCCGCTCCTTCACCACGCGGCGCGTGGTCGCCGTCCAGCACGGCCGGGCGATCTTCAACCTGGCGACGTCCTTCCACGACGAGGAGCCGGGGCCCGAGCACCAGTTCCCGATGCCCGAAGCCCCGGACCCCGAGTCGATCCCGACGATGACCGAACGGCTCGAGCCGTGGCGGAAGGAGATCGGCGACTGGTTCGACCGGCCGCGCCCGATCGACCAGCGCCACATCGGCGAGCTCCCTTGGCTGCGACGCGAGCCGCGCGAGCCCTACCAGCGGCTCTGGATCCGCGCCGACGGCACGTTGCCCGACGACCCGCTCCTGCACGCGTGCGTGGCCACCTACGCCTCGGACCTCTCGCTGTTCGACACGATCCTGCACCCGCACGCCCTGCGCTGGAACGACCCGACCTTCATGGCCGCGAGCCTCGACCACTGCATGTGGTTCCACCGCCCGTTCCGCGCCGACGAGTGGCTCCTCTTCGACACGGACTCCCCCGTCGCCGCCGGCGCTCGCGGGCTCGCGAGGGGGCTCCTCTTCGACCGGAGCGGCCGCCTCGTGGTGTCCATGGTCCAAGAGGGGCTGGTGCGGATGCGGAGCTCGTAGCCCCGCGCCCTCAGCCCGTCTGGCGCTTGGCGATCGGAACGTAGTCGCGCGACTCGGAGCCGATGTAGAGCTGTCGCGGCCGGGAGATCTTCGACTCCTGATCGAGCATCTCCTGCCAGTGGGCGAGCCACCCCGCCGTCCGCGGGATGGCGAAGAGGACCGGGAACATCTCGAGCGGGAAGCCCATCGCCTGGTAGATGAGCCCCGAGTAGAAGTCGACGTTCGGGTACAGGCGGCGCGAGGTGAAGTACTCGTCGTGGAGGGCGATCTCCTCGAGCTTCAACGCGATGTCGAGGAGCGGGTTCTTGCCGGTGACTGCGAAGACCTCGTCCGCCGTCCGCTTGATGATCGTCGCCCTCGGGTCGTAGTTCTTGTACACGCGGTGGCCGAAGCCCTG
>DAIRCY010000095.1:0-9927 GCA_036796435.1 Acidimicrobiales bacterium | reverse complement strand
GCGCCTACATGCTCGGGCTGCGCCAGGTCGGCGTGGTGGCCCACGGGCGCTTTAGCCGCCATGGCTTCCAACGGGCCATCGAGGTGGCCGCCCAGGGGGTGCGCGAGGACGTCATCGTGCCCCCCCGCGCCGCGCGCGAAGGTCGGATCCCGCCGCCCGCCGACGACGTGGCGAGCAGGGCCGCGGCGGCCTTGGGGGTGAGGAGGCCGATGCGTTCCCCCTTCGACTCGATGCGCTGGCGGATGGCCACGTAGCGGGGCTCGCGCTCTTTCAGCCAGGCGAGGATCGGCGAAGCGATGAAGATCGATGAGTACGCCCCTGAGCAGAGCCCGACGAACAGCGCGAGGCCATAGTTCTGCAAGGTCGTGGCGCCAAGCAGCTCGGCGCCGATGAGGAGCACCGAGAGGACCGGCAGGATCGCCACCAACGAGGTGTTGATCGAGCGGGCCAGCGTCTGGTTCATCGAGAGGTTGACCATCTCGGAGTAGGTCATCCGGCCGGTGGAGCCGAGCCCCTTGCTGTTGTCCCGCACGCGGTCGAACACGACGACGGTGTCATAGAGGGAGTACCCGAGGATGGTGAGCACCGCGATGACGGTGTCCGGCGTCACCTGGAAGCCAGCCAGTGAATAGACCCCAGCGGTCACGAGAAGGTCGTGGAGCAGGGCGACGAACGCCGCGATCGCCATCTTCGGCTCGAAGCGGATGCTGATGTAGACGGCGACCAGCACGAGGAAGACGATCAGGGCGATGACGGCCTTCTGGGTGACCTGGCCGCCCCAGGTCGGCCCGACGGTTGTCTCCGAGACTGTTGTCTTTGTCGCCTTGGCCAGCCTCGCGAGGGTCTCCCTCACCTTGGCTGTCACGGCGACCCGCGCCGAAGGGCTCAGGCCGTTCAGGTTTGCGGTGACCCGGACCGTCTCGGCGCTGCCGGTCCCGATGACCTCGACCGTCGGCTGGTTCAACCCCGCCGAGCTCACCGCGCTGAGGGCCCGGGCCTGGCTGACGCCTGGCGCCGACACGCTCCAGGCGGTCCCGCCCTTGAATGTGATGCCGAGGTTCAGCCCCCGGATCCCCAGGGAGACCACGCCGGCGACGATGATGATCGCCGAGATGGCGAACCACAGCCGGCGGCGCCCGACGAAGTCGAAGGACGTCTCGCCGCGGTAGAGGCGGCGGAACGGACCTGGGCGACGGACCGCCCGCGGGGAGCGCCCGGCCGCTCCCGCCCGGAGCGAGCGCGGGGCGCGTGCGGCGATCCGCTCCACCTCGTCCTCGACGAGCTCGTCCTCGGTCACCTCTTCCTCGGCTTGGCCGCCTGTTTCGCCGTCGTCGACTCCGGTGACGCCTGCGTCGTGGGCGAACCCGCCGTGGTCACCGGTGGCGAGGTCCAGCCCCTCGTCAGCGCCGGTGGCGTCAGCGCCGGTGGCGTCAGCGCCGGTGGCGTCGAGCTCGTCTTGCTCGACCTCGCGTGTGCCGTCGTTCGTGCTCACGCCGCTTCGGGCTCCGCGCTCACCGCGAGACCCCGCGAGATGCCCATCCGGCGGCCGCCGACGAGACGATCGCTACGGCCGAGCAGCACCACGAGCGGTCGCGTGAAGAAGTAGGTCATGAAGACGTCCATGAGGGTCGAGAGGCCGAGGAAGAACGCGAAGCCCTTGACCTCGCCGACGGCGACGAAGAAAAGCACGACGGCCGCGGCGAGCGAGACCGTGTCCGCCGCCAGCACGGTCCGCCACGCGCTCGCGAAGCCGCGGTCGACGCTCGTGCGCACCGTCCGGCCCGCTCTCGTCTCGTCCTTCAGCCGTTCGAAATAGACGATGTACGAGTCGACCGTGATACCGATCGAGACGATGATCCCCGTGACGCCGGCGAGGTCGAAGCTCGGGGCCACCGACGTGTGGCCGAGGGCGGAGATGATCGCCCACAGGAGCGCGCCCGTCACCGCGAGGCCGCTCAGCACCACGATGCCGAGGAGGCGGTAGTAAACGATCGTGTAGAGCAGGACGAGCAGCAGTCCGGCGAGACCCGCGCCGAGGCCGGCGACGAGCGCCGAGTGGCCGAGCGTCGGCGAGACCGTGGCGGTCGTCTGCGGGATGAGGCGCACGGGGAGCGAGCCGAACTGCATGGCGAGTGCCAGCGTCTTGGCCTGTGTCTGGGTCAGGTGCCCCGAGATCTCGCCCTTGCCAGCAAACGAGCTGAAGGTCGACTGCGAGGGCTGGATGATCGGCGCCGAATAGATCCTGCCGTCGAGCTCGATCGCGATGATCTGGTGGAAGTACTTGCTCGCAAGGCTGTCCCATGCCGGAGAGCCCTTGGAGGTGAGCGTGTAGTTCACGACCCACTTGCCGAGCTGTGTCTGCTGCGCCACGGCTTTGGCGACCGCGTGCCCGGTGAGCGGCGCAGGGCCGAGCAGGTATCGCGAGTACTGCCCCGCGCCGGGGTTCGCCGGCAGGAGGACCGTGGCGTTCTGCTTGTCCTGTGTGGGCTTCGTGCTCGGGTAGTCCGCGAGGGTCGGTGTCGCCGGGACGGAGTTCTCCCCGAATGTTGTCCCCGCGGCCGGCCTCACACCCAGGTTCGCCTGGGTGAGCTGGCTCCTGGCCGAGCACGCCGGAAGCTTCGTACCGGCGGGCTTGGCCGACTTCGACGACGAGCCGACGAACGCGGGCGCGCCGCAGAGAGCGGGACGGAAGTACAGCTCTGCGGTCTGACCGATCGTCTTCAGGATCTGGTGGCCGTTCTTCACGCCGGGGACCTGGACGACGATGTCGCCGCCCTGCGTCCCGACCGAGGCGCCAGACACCCCGAGGCCGTTGACCCGGTTCGTGAGGATGCTCACGGTCTGGTTCAGGTCTGTCGTGGAGACCCGGTGCGCGGGCTTGTAGATGACCGAGAGGCCGCCGTCGAGATCGAGTCCGAGGCGCGGAGACCAGCGCGCGGCAAGGGTCCCGGCGAGCGCACCCACGGCGACCACGATCACGATCGCCAGGCTGAGAACCAATGACCGTTGCCGTCGTGCCTGCGCGCGCGACGACGGAGGGCTCACGTGCTCGTGCCCTCGCTTTCGCTCTTGGCGCCCTCGTTGGCGTTGCCGCCGAGCCCGTTGTCGTGTCCGTCGAGGTGCGCGCCAAAGGCGTTGCTTGTCGCGCCGCCGGGGTGATCAGCGCCTTCGCCGGCGGTCTCGTCGGAAATGTCGTCTGAGGGTGTGGTGGGCACCGCCGGCTCCATCTTGCGGGCGACCGCGTTGCGCACGAGGACCAGCCTCGTCGGCTCGCTCCCGACGGCGGGGAAGCCGACAGTGTCCCCACCGGTGACGATCGTGATCCGGTCGGACTCGACCGCCACGACACGTCCGACGATGCCGCCGACGGTGAGGATCTCGTCCCCGACGCCAACCGCTTGCTGTTGCTCGCGCTGGCGCCGCTGCTTCTGCTTCTGGGGCCGGATGAGGAGGAAATAGCCGACAAGCGCGATCAGCACCAAGAAGATGATGAAGGTCGGGCTGCCGCCGCTGCTGGTCGTCTTCGACGCCGCCAGCAGTCCGGAGAGCGCACCGGTCACTGGGACAACCTCCTCAGGCAGGTGCTTTCGAGTTGGTTCACCCGCACAGAGCGGCCACGATACAGCGTCCCGGGGAGGGTGGAGGCGCGCGGGCGGGCGGAAATTCCCCTGGGGGCCCCGCCGCCACGCCGTTCAGCCAGGTGGAGCGGCTTGCGCGGCTCCCCGCGCTCAGAAGAGCGCTGCTTCCGGTGGGGAGCCCCCCAAGTGGATCCAGGCGCGCGCGGTGGGCGCGCGCCCACGAGGGGTCCGCTGGATGAGCCCCTGCTGCAGCAGGTAGGGCTCGTAGGCGTCCTCGATCGTGTCGGGCTCCTCGCCGACGCACTGGGCCAGCGTGGTGAGCCCGACGGGTCGACCACTGAACCGCTCGCAGAGCGCAGTGAGAATGGCGCGGTCGACCTTGTCCAGGCCGAGCTCGTCGATCCCGAACAGCTCGAGTCCCTCCTCGGCGGTGCGTGCGGTCACGGTGCCGTCGCCGCGAACCTCCGCGAAGTCCCGGACCCGGCGGAGGAGCCGGTTCGCCACCCTCGGAGTCCCGCGGGCTCGCGACGCGATCCGCCGCGCGCCCTCGGCGTCGATCTCCACGCCGAGAATGCGCGCCGAGCGCCGCACGATGGCTTCGAGGTCCTCGGGCTGGTACAAGTCCAGGCGAGCGACGAATCCGAAACGGTCCCTGAGCGGTCCTGCGACGAGCCCCGTCCTCGTCGTGGCCCCGACGAGCGTGAATCTCGGCAGGTCCAGCCGGATGGAGCGGGCCGTCGGCCCCTTGCCGATGAGGATGTCGATCTTTGCGTCCTCCATCGCCGGATACAGGACCTCCTCGACGGCGTGATGGAGCCGGTGGATCTCGTCGATGAACAGGACGTCGCCCTCTTGGAGGTCCGTGAGCAGTGCGGCCAGGTCGCCGGCGCGGGCGAGCACGGGGCCGGAGGTGATCCGGATGCCGACGCCCATCTCGGTGGCCACGATTCCTGCGAGCGACGTCTTGCCGAGGCCGGGCGGCCCGGCGAAGAGGATGTGGTCGACGGGCTGGCGTCGGCCGAGTGCCGCCTGGAGGACGATCTCGAGATGCTCGACGAGGTCCGGCTGGCCGACGAATTCTTCGAGCCGCCGCGGCCGCAGGTTGTCGTCGTAGTCGTCGTCGTCCGGGAGGACGGACGGTTCGACCGCGCGCAGCGGGTCGACCGCACCAAACTCGTCCGCCGACACGGTCTCGTGGTTCCCCCCGTCTGCGAGGACCTCGCGGCGCGTCATCGGGCGGCGAGGTCCCGCAGGGCGAGCCTGAGGAGCTCTTCCACCCCGACATCCTCGCGCCGACCCTCGAGCGCCCGGCGGATCTCGTCAGGCCCGTATCCGAGCTCCGCGAGCGCCGCGCGCGCCTCGGCGCGCGGGGAACCTGCGGAGACGCCCGCTGCCGAGAGGTCGGGAAGGTCGAGCTTGCTCTTCAGGTCGATGAGAAGCCGCGCTGCCGTCTTTCTCCCGACGCCCGGCACGCTGCACAGCGTCTCGGCGTCGTCCTCGAGCACCGCGGTCGAAAGTGCGGCGGGTGAGAGCGCGGAGAGGAGGGAGAGGGCGAGCGACGGCCCCACGCCGTGGGCGCAGAGGAGCGCCTCGAAGCAGCGCCGCTCGTCGTCGTGCGCGAACCCGTATAGGACGATCGCGTCTTCACGGACATGGGTGTGCACGTGGAGGAACACCGCGCTCCCCAAGGAACCGAGCCCGGCGGCCGTCCTCGTCGGGACGCTCACGCGGTAGCCGACCCCGCCGACGTCCACCAGCACCTCTCCGTCCGCTCCGCGCCACACGAGCGTCCCCCGCAACGAACCGATCACCGTCGCGCTCCCCCGAGCGTCGTCGCAGCGACCGCGCGGCGGACGGGTGCACCGAACAGGTGGCAGAGCGCGAGGGCGAGCGCGTCGGCGACGTCGGCGGGGCCCGGGACCGAGGGCACGCCGAGGATCGCGGCGACCATGCGGGCCACCTGTTCCTTGTCGGCGGCGCCCCACCCCGCCAAGGCCTGCTTCACCTCGTTGGAGGTGTACTGCGCCACCTCGCAGCCGAGGGCGGCTGCCTCTGCAAGCGCAAGCCCGCTCGCCTGCCCGACCGACATCGCCGTGCGGGCGTTCACCTGGAAGAAGACCCGCTCGACGGCGACCACCTCCGGCCGGTGCTCCTCGAGAAGGCGCCGGAGCTCGTCGCGAAGGAGCATGAGCCGCTCCGGGAGGGGGGCCGCGGGGTCGGTCTCGAGCACCCCCGCTGCGACCGCACGCAGGGCGCCCGGCCCGGTGGACTCGCACGACGCCACGACCAGCCCGTAGCCGCAACGCGACAGTCCGGGGTCGATCCCCATCACGAACATGCGTTCGACGCTACCCCACGTCAGGCACGCGGGGGTGGCTTTCAGCTCGGGCCCCGGATGCCCCGGATGCCTCGGGGGCCTCGGGGGCCGGCGTGAGCGACGCGCCGGGCGCGGCGCAGCCGTCAGCTCGCGTACGCCGCGAGCACCGTCTCGGGGATGTCGTAGTTCGCGTGCACGTTCTGGACGTCGTCGTGGTCCTCGATCCCCTCGAGAAGCCTGAGCACCCGCTGCGCCTCCTGGGGGTCGGTCACGTCGACGGTCGTCGTCGGCAACATCGTGAGCTCCGAGCTGACGGGCACCATCCCCTTCGCCTCGAGCGCCGCCCGCACGGCGGCGAGGTCCGTCGCCGCGCAGACCACCTGCCACCGTTCTCCGGCGTCCACGACGTCTTCGGCACCGGCGTCGGCTGCGGCCTCCGTGACGGCGTCCTCGTCGAGCGAGCGGTCGAGATCGACGACGCCCTTTCTTTCGAACTGCCAGCTGACCGCGCCAGGCTCTGCGAGGGACCCGCCGTTCCTCGTGAACAGGTTGCGCAATTCGGCTGCGGTGCGGTTGCGGTTGTCGGTGAGGGTCTCGACGATGACCGCCACGCCACCCGGCGCATACCCCTCGTAGGAGACCGCCTCGTACCGGACGCCGTCGAGCTCACCCGTCCCGCGCTTGATGGCACGGTCGATCGTGTCCATCGGCATCGAGTCGGCCCGCGCGCGCTCGAACGCGGTGCGGAGCGCCGCGTTGTTGTTGATGTCGCCGCCTCCCTCACGCGCCGCGACCTCGAGCGATCGGATGTGCTTCACGAAGCGCCTCGAGCGTGCCGCGTCCTGCGCTCCCTTGCGGTACTTCGTGGTGGCCCACTTGGAGTGACCCGACATCTACGAGCGTCCTTCCTGCGTTCTTCGAGCGTCCTTCACGCCCTGCCGGGCGACGCTCCTCTCCCGGTGCCCTCCGAAACAGCGCTTGTTTGCTCGAGCCCCCGCGCTCGAGCAAGCCGATGCTACCGCCGCGTGGCGGCCGCCACTGCTGCCGACCCTTGCCGGCTGGCCCGCGCCATCTCCGCGAACAGCCGTTGCAGACGCCGGTCACCGGTGAGCTCGGGATGGAAGGTGACACCGAGCACGTTGCCCTGACGCAGGACGACCGGAGCCCCGCGTCCGGGCGTCTCGACGGGCCCCTCGGTCGCGAGCACGTCGACCCCCTCGGCGACTGCGGTCACGAGGGGCGCCCGGATGAACACGGCAGGCAGCGGACCCTCTTCACCCAGCGAGTCTCCGACCGGTTCGGCCACCCCCTCGAAGGAGAACCGCTGCGGGCCGTAGCCGTTGCGCCGGACAGTGCAGTCGAGTGCGGCGAAGGAGCGCTGGTCCGGCCTGCCGTCCTCCACGGTGGCGGCGAGGAGGATCAACCCTGCACAGGTGCCGAAGATGGGCAGCCCACTGGCAATCGCCCGGGCGATCGGCTCGAACAGCCCGGAGGAGTCGAGCAGCATCGAAAGGGTCGTCGACTCTCCGCCGGGAAGGACGAGACCGTCGACGCCTTCGAGGTCCGAGGGTCGCCGCACACGACGGGTGGCCACGCCCACCTCGCGGAAGGCGGCCTCGTGCTCCAGGACGTCGCCTTGGAGGGCGAGGACGCCGACGGTCGCCGCCGGCTCCCCCACCGCCCTACCAGCCGCGGTCGGCCAGGCGCTCGCTGAGCTCGGAGGCCTCCTCGCCGCGCATGGCCTCCCCGAGCCCTCGGCTGACCTTCGCGACGTGCTCGGCGTCTTCGAAATGGGTCGTCGCCTCGACGATCGCCCGCGCTCGACGCGCGGGATCCTCGCTCTTGAAGATTCCGGAGCCTACGAAGACCGCCTCCGCGCCGAGCTGCATCACGAGGGCGGCGTCCGCAGGGGTCGCGATCCCGCCTGCGCAGAAGAGCGGGACCGGCAGCTTGCCGGTCTCGGCGATCTCGCGCACCAGGCCGACGGGCGCGCGGAGGTCCTTCGCCCAGGCGTACAGCTCTGCGCTGTCGGCCCGGGTGATCTTGCGGATGTCCCCGATGACCTGACGGAGGTGGCGCACCGCCTCTTGGACGTCCCCGGTGCCGGCCTCCCCCTTGGAGCGGATCATGGCCGCTCCCTCGGAGATGCGGCGGAGCGCCTCGCCGAGGTTGGTCGCACCGCAGACGAAGGGCACGGTGAACGCCCATTTGTCGATGTGGTGGGCCGTGTCAGCCGGCGTGAGCACCTCGCTCTCGTCGATGTAGTCGACCCCGAGCGCCTGGAGAACCTGCGCCTCGGCGAAGTGGCCAATGCGGGCCTTGGCCATCACGGGGATGGTGACGGCATGCTGGATCCCCTCGATGAGCGCAGGATCGCTCATCCGTGCGACCCCGCCGTCGCGACGAATGTCCGCAGGGACCCGCTCGAGGGCCATGACCGACACCGCGCCGGCGTCCTCGGCGATCTTGGCCTGCTCCGCGTCGACGACGTCCATGATCACGCCGCCGCGCAGCATGTCGGCGAGGCCGCGCTTGACCGTGAAGGTTCCCGTCTCGCGTCCCTCGTGCGCCGTCGTCATACGGCCATGCTACCGGGCCTGCTGCAGGCGCCTCGTCATCCGCGGGTCCGTACGCACGATGCGGCCCGCGTCGGCCGCGCCTACCACTGGGCGAGCGCCTCGACCCGTACCGCAGTGTCGTCGAGCTCGCCGACTTCCGCCGACGCCCGACCGCCGAGCGCCGGGTCGATCCAGATCCAGCGCGTCGCCGCCCATCTGCGCCCAGTAAAGGGCGACCCTGCCCGCTGGCCGCTTCCCTCGTCGCTCGCCACCCGCATCGAGGCGAGCGCGTCGTGAAGCCCCGGCGGATAGCGGACGGCGAGCGCGGCAGCCTGATCCGCCCCGTATTCCCGCCCTCTCCCGACGGCGCGGTGCACGAGGCCGTCGCGCCCGGTGGCCCATGCCAAGACCCCCGCGGTCGAGAGCGCGACGGCAGAGACAGCGGCGTCGCGGCGCTTCAGGTGCACCAGCTCGTGCGCGAGCACGCCCTCCATCTCGATGAGACCGAGCCGCGCGAGAAGGCCCGACGTGACAACCAGCACGGCGCGTCCTCGAGGTCCCGCCAATGCACAGGCGTTCGCAACCGGCTCGTCGACGAGAAAGAGCTCCGGCTGGGCCACACCGATCGTCGCGCAGAGCCCCTCCACCTGGTTCATGAGCCCTGGGAATGCGCCGTAGGGCGCAGGCATGCCCCGCACCATCCCGAGCGCAAGACGAACAGAACCGCTCGAGAGCAGGTACACGAGCGCCAAGAGGACGACCACGCCCACGACCACGCCCACGACGATCCCCGCAGCCGCTGCGACGACCACTCCGAGCACGAGGGCCGGAGCCGCCGCCGCGCCGAGGACGAGCGCCCACAACCGGGCGCCGTTGGCCCGCCGGCGCTCCTCGTTCTGCTCGTCGGCGAGATGGTGCGCGTGGTGGGAATCGGTTTCAAAGGACGGTCCGGCCGGACGGTGCACAACCCGGTTGCCATCGGACGAAGCAGGCGCAGGCTGCGGCGCGCGGGTCGGAGCGCGGCCACGGGACGACGCCCGCGACCCCGACCGCCCGCGGGTGGCACCGCCGCGCGACGTACCCCCGGCCCCGGCCCCACCCCTGGAGCCCCGCGCCGCGTTCGAACCTGGGGCCGCCGCACCCGAGGTGGCCGCGGTCGCCCCCCGGGACGTCCGCGCGGCGTCGCCGGCCCGCGAGCCGCCCCTTCGTCGCCGCCTCCGTCGCCGTGCAGCGGCGCTCTGGCGATCCTCGCCGGCTTCACTCATCGCGCGACCACGTTACTGCCGTGCCCCCGGCAGGCTCTTCGGCGTCCGTGTTCCCGGGTGCTGGCGCTGCCAGGCGTCCCGGGCACGTCCGTAGGCGCCGACATATCGCTGGGCGAGCCGGTCCATCGACCATTCTGCGGCATGTGACGCGGCAGCGTCGAGTGCTCGCTCGTCGGGTGGGTGGGCGACCACGTCGACGACCCCGACTG
>DAIRCY010000094.1:0-10045 GCA_036796435.1 Acidimicrobiales bacterium | reverse complement strand
CCCCGCCGCCGCGAGCTCCTCGATGCCGACGCGCCAGCGCGCGGCCGCGGAGCGCTGCATCACATAGAGGAGCCCCGCCCCGCCGGCGAGCCCCGCGCCGAGCGCCGCGCCACTTCGGAGCCTCACGCCGGCACCCCCGACCCCGTGCCCCCCGACCCCGTGTAGACGCGCGTCACCCGGGGCCCGATGTCGCAGAGGACCTCGTAGGAGATGGTCCCCAGCCGCTCGGCCCAGTCGGCCGCGGTGATCGTCTCCGTCCCCTGTCGCCCGAGGAGCACGACCTCGTCGCCAGGCTCGACCGGCGTCCAAGGGCCGCAGTCGACCATGAGCTGGTCCATCGTGACCACGCCGGCCAGGGGCCGGCGGCGGCCGCCGACGAGCAGGGGGCAGCCCGTGTCGAAGAGACGGCGGGGCACGCCGTCGGCGTAGCCGATGGGCACCGTCGCGCCGGTCCCTCGCCCGGGCGGCGCCCGGCGCCGGCCGTAGGAGGGGCGGTCGCCCGCGTCGAGCTCGCGCACCGCGCTCACCCGCGCGTGCAGCGAGAGGACGGGGCGGAGGCCTGCGACGAAGGACGCCACCTCGCCGCCCGCGGCACCGCCCGCCATGGCAGAAGACGGCGCGTAGCCGTACAAGCCGATGCCGCAGCGGACCATGTCGTATCGGGCCGCCGGCCACGCGATCGCGCCGGCGGTGTTGGCGGCGTGGAGCACGGGGGGCCGCTCGGGCAGGGCCGCGACCACCGCGTCGAACCGCTCCAGCTGGCGCGCGCAGAACGCCCGGTCCTCGGCGGTGGCGCCGTCCGCCACGGCGAGGTGCGTCCAGAGCCCCTCGACGCGCAAGGCGGGCTCGGCCCGCGCGGCTTCGACGAGCGCCGCGGCCTCGTCGGGGGCCACGCCGATCCGGTGCATGCCGGTGTCCACCTTCACGTGCACCGCGGCCCGCGTGCCCGAACGAGTGGCGGCGGCGGCCAGCGCCGCTGCGCCCGCGCGCGTGGTGACGGTCGCCGTGAGGCCGGCACGCACGAGCAGCTCCGCCGCGTCGGCGACGCACTCGGAGAGGACGAGGACCGGAGCGTCGATGCCGTGCTCGCGGAGTTCGAGACCCTCGTCGACGACCGCGACAGCGAGGCCGGCCGCCCCCGACTCGAGGGCGGTACGCGCCACCTGCACCGCGCCGTGGCCGTAGGCGTCCGCCTTCACGACAGCGCAGAGCGCGGCGGGTGCCGCTCGCCGCGCGAGAAGTGTGACGTTGTGGGCCAGCGCGTCGAGGTCCACCTCGACCCAGGCCGGGCGGGTGCGCGCCTCACCCACCGGCCGGCCCTGCCTCGCCGAACGCCCGGGACAGGCGGGCGGAGACGAGCCGGGGCAGGTCTCCGGCCACGAGCCCTTCGGCGCTCCCGTCGGACGCGGCCCGCCCGTGGACGTGGGCGGCCACGGCCGCAGCCTCGAGCGGCGTCATCCCGCGTGCGAGAAAGGCGCCGATCACCCCGGACAAGACGTCACCGGTGCCCGCCGTCGCGAGGCGGGCGCTCCCTGCAGAGGAGAGCAGCACCTCTCCGGTGGGCGACGCGACCGCGGTGAGCGAGCCCTTCACGAGTGCGACCGCTCCGAGCACCTCTGCGAGGCGGCGCGCTGCGGCGACCCGGTCAGCGCCGGGCTCGACCCCGACCAGCCGGGCGTACTCGCCGACGGGCCGGTCGCCAGCGACGACACGGCGAGCGGAGTCGGCGTCGCCGAGCGAGAAGAGCGCGTCGGCGTCGACGACGACGGGCACCCCGGCGGCTGCCACCACCGCCCGGACCTCCTCCACGGTCTCGGGCGTCCTGCCGAGGCCCGGCCCGATCACGAGCGCCCGGCACCGTTCGAGGACCGTGAGCACGTCCTTGGACCAGCCGCTCGCTGGCAGGTCGAATCGGACGGCCTCGGTCGGCCACGGACCGCCGCCCCCCGGCAACCCGGCGCTCCCTGGGACGCCGAGCCGCACCATCCCGGCGCCCGCGCGCGCGGCGCCCTCCGTCGAAAGCGTGGCGGCGCCTTCCATGCCGGGCGAGCCGGCGACCACGCAGACCGCGGTCGCCCACTTGTGCGTGACGACGGCACGGCGCGGCACGAGGCGGGCGACGTCGCCGTCGTCGACGAGCGAGATCCGGGCGTGAAGCTCGCCGAGGCCGATGTCCGCCACCTCGACGCTCCCCGCGAACCTCGGCCCGTCCCCCTGCAGCAGCCCCGGCTTCAGGGCGGCGAAGGTCACGGTGCGCGCCGCGGTCATGGGGCGACCGGGCGCGGCGCCGGTGTCGCCGTCGACGCCCGAGGGGATGTCGACCGCGAGCACCTGGGCGCGCGCGGGCGGCTCGGGTGCGTCGTACGGGCCGCGCAGCCCCGTCCCGAGCGCCGCGTCGATCACGAGGTCGCAGTCGCCGATCGTCGCGTCGGGGCCGACCACCGTGACCCTCGCGCCCCGGCGTCGCAGGACTTCTGCCGCGACCTTGCCGTCGGCGCCGTTGTTGCCCTTGCCCGCGAGGACCACGACGCGCTTTGCATAGGCGCCGCCGAGCATCCGGAGAGCCGCGACGGCGGTCGCCGTGCCGGCGCGGCGGACCAGGACTTCCTCTGGGGCGGGCGCCGCCGCATCGGCCGCACGCATCTCGGCCACGGTGACGACGGGCCGCATGGTCAGGCCTCGGCCACCACCATCGCGATCGCGACGGTCGCCGTGTGGGTGAGCGACACATGCCACTGCCCGACTCCGTGGCGCGCCGCCAGCGAGGCGGCGCCCGCGGAGAGACGGAGCTGCGGTGCGCCGCTCTCGAGCCGCACCACCTCGACGTCGCGCCAGCCGAAGCTGCCGATCCCTCCGCCGAGTGCCTTCATCGTCGCTTCCTTCGCGGCAAAGCGCACAGCGAGCCGCTGCACGTCGGCTCCCCCATCGCGCCGCTCCGCGTCGGTGAAGAGCCGTGTCGCGATCGCCGGCCGACGGTCGAGCGCGGCGCCGAAGCGAGCGACGTCCACCGCGTCGACCCCCACGCCGGCGATCGGGGTCATTCGACGGTCACGGTCTTCGCCAGGTTGCGCGGCCGGTCGACGTCGTTGCCGAGCCGCCGCGCGAGGCCGTACGCGAGGAGCTGCAAGGGGATCACCTCGACGACCGGCGCGAGCACCGGATCGGTGACGGACGGGACCCGCAAGACGTGGTCCCCGTCGGCGTCGAGGTCCTCGTCCGACGCGATCGCCACCACCGTCGCGCCGCGCGCGACCGCCTCCGCGACGTTCGAGCGCATCTTGTCCCGCAGCGGGTCGAGTACCGCGACGACGACGGTGCCGGGCTCGACGAGCGCGAGCGGACCGTGCTTCAGCTCGCCTGCCGGATAGCCTTCCGCGCGCAGGTAGGAGATCTCCTTCAGCTTGAGGGCGCCCTCGAGCGCCACGGGGTAGCCGAGGTTCCTCCCGATGAAGAAGAAGTCCCGGGCGCCGAGGAGAGCGTCGGCGACGTCCCCCACCTCTTTCGCCCGGCCGAGCGCCTCCTCGACGGCGGCTGGGAGCTTCTGCATCTCGTCGAGGACCTCCGTGACCGCCCGCGGCCCGAGCGTCCCCCGCCACTGCGCGAGCGCGAGGGCGAGGAACTCCAAGGCGACGATCTGCGCGACGTGGCACTTCGTCGACGCCACACTCACCTCCGGCCCCGCGCGCGTGTAGATCGTGCCGTCCGCCTCGCGCGCCATCGTCGAGTGCACGACGTTCGAGACGACGAGCGTGCGCGCGCCGGCGCGGCGCGCTTCGCGGAGCGCCTCGAGGGTATCGAGGGTCTCGCCGGACTGGCTCACCCCCACCACGAGGGTGCGTTCGTGCAGTACCGGCTCGCGGTAGCGGAGCTCGCTCGCGATCTCGACCTCTGCGGGAAGCCGCGCCCATCGCTCGATCGCGTACTTGGCGACCATGCCGGCGTGGAAGCTGCTCCCGCACGCGACCACCACCACCTTGTCCACTGCCCGAAGCTCGTCAGGTGACAGGTGGAGCTCGTCGAGCACGATCGAACCGTTCGCGGCCCGCCGGTCGAGGAGGGTGTCGGCGATCGCCCGCGGCTGCTCGTGGATCTCCTTCGACATGAAGTCGTCGTAGCCGCCCATCTGCGCGGCGACGACGTCCCAGGAAGGGTCGACGGTGACGGCCGTCGGCTCGACCTCTTCGCCCTCGAGGGTGGTGACGCGCAGCGCGCCCGGGCGGACCTCGGCCACCTGGTCGTCGTCGAGGGCGAAGTAGCGCGCCGCGCGTCCGAGGAGAGCGGAGACGTCGGATGCGACGAACCCGGTCCCGTCGCCGAGGGCGGCGAGGAGCGGGACCGACCGGCGGCCCGCGACGATCAGAGAAGGGTCGTCGACGGTCACCGCGACCACGCTGAACGCGCCGCGCAGGCGTGCCAGGGTGGTGCGCATTGCCTCGGGCAGGTCCGCCCCGGCTGCCAGCTCCTCTTCGAGCAGGTGAGCGAGGACCTCGGTGTCGGTCTCGGAGGTGAAGCCGTGGCCTCGTGACAGGAGGGGGGCGGCGAGGTCGGCGTGGTTCTCGATGATCCCGTTGTGGACGACTGCGACGCGCCCCGCGCAGTCGACGTGCGGGTGGGCGTTCCGGACGGTCGGACCGCCGTGGGTCGCCCAACGCGTGTGGCCGATCCCGGTCTTCGACTCCGGCGGGGCCGCCCCGGAGGCGACCGCCACCACGAGGTCGTCCACCGAGTGGGTGCCGTCGGCGGCCCGCTCCCGGAACAGGGTGTCACCGTCGACGAGCGCGACGCCGGCCGAGTCGTAGCCGCGGTACTCGAGCCGGCGGAGGCCGTCGAAGATCGTGGCCAGAGCCTGGTCGTCACCGGTGACGCCGATGATCCCGCACATGGGCCGAGGCTAACCGGCCGCCAGCGCGGCCTCGACGACCTGGGAGAGCTTGCCGGCTGCCTGCGCGGCGGCCTCGGGAGTCGGTGCCTCGACCATCACCCGGACGAGCGGTTCCGTGCCGCTCGCCCGCAAGAGGACGCGCCCGGTGTCCCCGAGGTCCGCCTCGATCTCGGCGACGGCCTTCCACACGTCGTCCGCGCCCGAAAGACGCGCAGGGTCCGGCACCGCCACGTTCACGAGCACCTGCGGGACGCGCTCGACGAGCCCCCCCGCGAGCTGCGCGAGCGGACGTCCGGCGCGGACCACCGTGTCGGCGAGCAGCAGTCCGGTGAGCACCCCGTCGCCCGTCGTCGCCCGCCTCCGGAAGACGATGTGACCGGACTGCTCGCCGCCCAGGGCGAACCCGCCCTCGTCGAGCGCTGCGAGCACCTGACGGTCGCCCACCGGGGTCGAGTGGACCGCGATCCCGCGCTTTGCCATTGCGAGCCGGAAGCCGAGGTTCGTCATCACCGTCACGACGACCGCCTCGCCCGGCAGCTCACCACGGGCCGCGAGGTCGATGGCGAAGATGGCGAGGAGCTCGTCGCCGTCGAGCACGGTGCCGGTGTGGTCCACCGCGACGAGCCGGTCGGCGTCCCCGTCCAGCGCGAGCCCGAGGTCCGCCCGACGTGCGAGCACCTCTTCGACGAGGCTCGCCGGCTGCGTCGAGCCGCACGCGTCGTTGATGTTGGTGCCGTCGGGTGCGGCGAAGAGCGTGTCGACGGTCGCACCGACCTCTGCGAGGACGTCGGGGGCGATCGCCGACGCCGCGCCGTTCGCGCAGTCGACCACCACGTGGAGCCCGTCGAGCCGGCGGCCTCCGAGCGAATCGACGAGATGACGGCGGTACTCACCGGCAGCATCCTCGTCCGAGCGGAGCGACCCGACCCGCCCGGGACGCCACGGCTCGTCGAGGGTTGCCTCCACCCGTTCCTCGACGTCGGTCGCGAGCTTCACTCCGGCGGCGTCGAAGAACTTGATCCCGTTGTCGCGGTACGGGTTGTGCGAGGCCGACACCATCGCCGCCGGCACGCGGCGGCGCTCGGCGACGAAGGCGACGCCGGCCGTGGGAAGCACGCCGAGGTCGACGACGTCTGCGCCCGCCGAGGCGATCCCGGCCGAGAGCGCGGCCTGGAGCATCGTGCCCGACTCGCGGGTGTCGCGACCCACCACGAAGGTCGAGGCGTCGAGGACCCTGGCGGCGGCACGGCCGAGGGCGACGGCAAGCTCCGCGGTGAGATCGGAGTTGGCGACCCCGCGCACGCCGTCGGTGCCGAAGCCCGGGCGGGGCAACGCGCTACCGCTTGGAGTACTGGGGCGCCTTGCGGGCCTTCTTCAGGCCGTACTTCTTGGACTCCTTCTCCCGCGCGTCGCGGGTGAGGAGTCCGGCGCGCTTGAGCGCGGTCCGGAGATCGGGATCCAGGGCGCAAAGGGCGCGGGCGATGCCGAGGCGGAGGGCCCCGGCCTGGCCGGACATCCCGCCGCCGTCGATGGTCGCGTCGATGTCGTACGCCTCGGCGAGGCTCGTCACGCGCAGCGGCTCGGTGGCGAGCATCCGGTGGGTGGCAGAGGGGAAGTAGTCCTCGAACGTGCGGCGGTTCACCTTGATGCTCCCCTGGCCGGGGCGGAAGCGAACGCGCGCGACCGCCTGCTTGCGCCGGCCGGTCGTCTGTGAGAGGGGTGCGGGCACGGTCAGCCTGCCCTGCGTGCGCCGGCCAGCTCGAGCGGCTGGGGCGACTGTGCCTCGTGGGGGTGCTCGGCGCCCCCGTAGATCTTGAGCTTGGCGAGCTGCTGGCGGCCCAGCGTCCCCTTCGGGAGCATGCCGCGTACCGCCCGGCGCACCAGCTCCTCGGGGGAACGTTCGAGCAGCTCCGCGTAGCTCGTCCGCTTCAGCCCCCCCGGGTACCCGCTGTGGTGGTAGGCGAACTTGTCACCCGCCTTCCCGGCGGTGAGGACGACCTTGGCCGCGTTCACCACGACGACGTGGTCACCGGTGTCCATGTGGGGCGCGAACGTCGGCCGGTGCTTTCCGCGCAGGATCCGGGCCACCTCCGTCGCCAGGCGGCCGAGCACGAGACCGTCGGCGTCGACGAGGTGCCAGGCACGCTCGATCTCGCCCGCTTTGGGGGTGTAGGTACGCAAAGGGATTCCTCGAGAGGTCGTTGAGACGGCAAGACAGCCTAACGGGGCGCAGCCGGAGGGGGCAAGCCCCCTCGGCCAGCGGGCCATCCTACTCGCCGCCGGGCCCACTCGCCGCCGGGCCCACTCGCCGCCGGGCCCACTTCAAGGTGGTCCGTAGCCGACCTCGACGAGACAGAGCCCGTGGGCGGGGGCTGGCCGGGGGGAGCCGGTACGAGACCCCGCCCCCAGCAGCTCCATGACCGATGCCGCCGTCGCCCTGCCGCGGCCGGCGTCGACCAGGACCGCCACGACGGAGCGGACCATCTGGTGACAGAACGAGCCAGCGACCACGTCGAAGCGGTACAGGACCCCTTCGGTGTCCCGGCCGGGGGCCGACATCCAGGAGGCGTCGACGCGTCGCCACTGCGCCTCGGTGACCCGCCGGACGATCGGCTCGGTGGCGGGCCTGCCCGGCGGCCGCCTGCAGAACGCCCGGAAGTCGTGCTCCCCGAGCAGCGGGTCGGTGGCCGCAGCCATTGCGTGTCGGTCGAGCGGGTCCGTGACGTGCCACGCGAGCGACTCGAGCAGAGGGTCGGCAACCGCCGAGTTCCAGACGAGGTAGCGGTAGCGGCGGGAGGTGGCGGAGCGACGGGCGTCGAAGTCGTCGCCGACCGGCTCGGCGGAGCGGACCGCAACCGACGGGGCGAGCTGACGGTTCAGCGCGTGGGCGAGGTCACCATCGAACTCCGCCGGCAGGTCCACGTGGACGACCTGTCCACTGGCGTGGACGCCGGCGTCGGTGCGTCCCGCGCACACGATCGCCGGGGGGGCGGCGAGCCGAGCAGTCCGTGCGATGGCCGCGCCGAGGGCGCCGGCGACCGTCGGGATGCCTGCTTGGGCGGCGAAGCCCCGGAACCCGCTCCCGTCGTACGCGAGCAGGAGCCGCCAGCGCCGAGTCGTGCTCAGACGAGCTCGATGCGCGCCATGGGCGCGTTGTCGCCCGGACGCGGCCCGAGCTTCAGGATCCGCGTGTAGCCGCCCGGCCTCTCCGCGTAGCGGGGCGCGATCTCGTGGAAGAGCTTGTGCGCCATGTCGCGATCACGGATCAGCGCGACGACCTGACGGTGCTGGTGCACGCCCCCCTTGCGGGCGGCGGTGATGCACTTCTCGGCGACCGGGCGCAGCATCTTGGCCTTGGTCTCGGTGGTGACGAGCGACTCCGCGGCGATCAACGAGGCGACCAGGTTCCCGAGCATCGCCTTCTGGTGCGCGGCGTCGCCACCCATGCGGCGTCCGCGCTTCGGGGTCCCCTGCATCGCTCAGTCCCTGTTCCGCAGAGACAGCCCGCGCTCGTCGAGGCGCTGGATGACCTCGTCGAGCGACTTCTGCCCGAAGTTCGTGATGGCCAGGAGCTCGTCCTCCGTCCGCTGGACGAGCTCGCCGATGGTGTTGATCTGCGCACGCTTGAGGCAGTTGCGCGGCCGCTCGGAGAGGTCGAGCTCCTCGATGTGCAGGTCGAGGTCGGGCGAACCGCCCGAGACGGTGCCGGTCTCCCCGAGCTCCAGGCCCTGGGGGGACTCCTCGAGGTCGGCGACGAGGCCGACGAGGGTGCGCAGCGTGTCACCCGCGGACGCGAGCGCCTCACGCGGGGTGATCGATCCGTCCGTCTCGACGTCGAGCACGAGCCGGTCGAAGTCGGTCGACTGCTCGACGCGCACCGGCTCCACTTGGAACGTCACACGACGTACCGGCGAGAAGATCGAGTCGACCGGGATGACGCCGATCGTCGAGGACTTCTTGTTGCGATCGGCCGACACATACCCCCGTCCACGCTCGACCGTGACGTCGAAGGCGAGGTGACCCTTGGCGTTGAGCGTCGCGATGTGCAGATCGGGGTTCAGGATCTCGACGTCGGCGCTCGTCTGCAGGTCGCCGGCGACCGCGTCACCGGGTCCCCGCTTGTCGAACCGCAACGTGACCGGCTCGTCCGAGTGGGAGCGCACGAGGAGGTCCTTCAGGTTCAAGATGATGTCGGTGACGTCCTCTTTCACCCCTGGCAGGGTGGCGAACTCGTGGAGGGCCTCGTCGAAGCGGACCTGGGTGACCGCCGCGCCGGGGATCGACGAGAGCAGCGTCCTGCGCAGGGCGTTGCCGAGGGTGTGGCCGAAGCCGGGCTCGAGAGGGCCGACGGCGAACCGCTGGCGGTCGCGGCCGTCCTCGTCGAGCACTTCGACGGTGGGTCGTTGGATGATGAGCATCGGCTTGGTTCCTCGCTCGCTTACTTGGAGTAGTACTCGACGATGAGCTGCTCTTGCACCGGCTCGTCGATGTGGTCGCGCAGAGGAGGGTTCAAGACCTCCACGGTGAAGTTGCTGTCGGAGGCCTCGAGACAGGGCGGGCGCTGCCGGTCGAGGGTGTCCATGTTGCGCCGGACCACGAAGATCTGGCGGGACGACTCTTTGAGGGTGACGCGGTCGCCCTTGCGCACACGGTAGCTCGGGATGGTCACGCGCTTGCCGTTCACGAGGACGTGGCCGTGGCGGACGAACTGGCGGGCCTGCGCCCGGCTGGCCCCCCAGCCTGCCCGGAAGGCGACGTTGTCGAGGCGCATCTCGAGCATCCGCAGGAGGTTCTCGCCGGTGATGCCGGGAAGCCGGTCCGCCTCTTCGTACAGGTTGCGGAACTGCTTCTCGAAGATGCCGTAGATCCGGCGAGCCTTCTGCTTCTCACGCAGCTGGGCCAGGTACTCGGAGCCCTGGCGCATCCGGTCCCGGCCGTGCTCGCCGGGGGGGTAGGCGCGGCTGTGACGGTCGGTGACCGCCTCGGAGACCGGGCACTTGAGCGAGAAGCAGCGTTCGCCCTTCAAGAAGAGCTTGGTGCGCTCGCGCCGGCAGAGCCGGCAGACGGGACCCGTGTAGCGTGCCATGGCGCGGACCCCCTCAGACCCTGCGCCGCTTCTTGGGGCGGCAGCCGTTGTGCGGGATGGGGGTCACGTCCTTGATG
>DAIRCY010000093.1:9160-10191 GCA_036796435.1 Acidimicrobiales bacterium | reverse complement strand
ACCAGCGCAACGCCAGCGCGACGAGCCCGAGCATCTCGCCGCCCATCGGGCCGGCCGTGGTCGCGCCCGCGAGGAACCCCCTCGCCCGGTCCTCGACGAGCTTCACGAAGCCTGCGTTGCCCGGGCCGTGGATCCAGCCCCGCGCAGAGCTCGGGAGCTCGGTGCACCCCACGCGGACGTCCAGCTTCTCGGCCCGCGCCCGAGCCTCGGTCAATCCCACCGCGCCGATCTCGGGGTCCGTGAACGTGACGCGTGGCAGCGCGTGGTACGCCGCCGGGGCCGGCTCGTGGCCGAGGATGTCTTCGGCCGCGATGCGAGCGTGGTACATGGACAAGTGGGTGAACGCTCCGATCCCCGTCACGTCTCCGATCGCCCAAACGCTCGGCTGTCCCGTCACCCGGCACCGATCGTCGATCGGGATGCCCTTGGCCCTCACGTCGACGCCGAGCGAGGCCGCCCCGATCGCGGCGAGGTTCGGGCGGCGTCCGGTGGCCACGAGGAGGCGGTCGGCCGAGACCTCCCCGTCGGCAAGCCGCAGGGTGAACCGATCGTCGTGCCATTCGACGGTGTCGACCCGCGCGGCGGCGTGCACGTGCACTCCGTCGGCGGCCAACGCGTCCTGGACGACCGCGGAGGCCTCGGGTTCTTCCATCCCGAGGAGCCTCTCGGACGCCTCGACGACGTGGACCTCGACGCCGAAGCGCGCGAAGACCTGGGCGAGCTCGACACCGACGGCTCCACCCCCGAGCACGGCGAGCGACCCGGGGAGCGCATCGCACTCGATCGCCTCCCTGTTCGTCCAGTAGGGGCTCTGCGCGAGCCCCTCGACCGGCGGCACAGTCGGGGAAGACCCGGTCGCGACGACGAGCGCGACGCGCGCGTCGGTCACCGAGTCGCCGACACGCACCCGTCGAGGCCCCTCGACGACACCCCAGCCACGCACGAAGTGGCCACCTTTGGCGACGAAGCGTTCGACAGCGGCGGTGTCGTCCCAGTCGTGGGTCGCGTCCTGCCGGATCCGCTTGGCCACC
>DAIRCY010000093.1:0-9150 GCA_036796435.1 Acidimicrobiales bacterium | reverse complement strand
ACGACGTCACCCCAGTCGGGGCGCGAGGACGCGGTGCCGGCGACTCCGTCGACGCGAGCCGCTTCTGCGAGCAGGCCTGCCGCCCGCACCATCATCTTCGACGGGACACATCCCCAGTACGGGCACTCCCCGCCGACCAGGTTGGCGTCGATGCCGACCACGGACATCCCCGCTTCGGCGAGGCGGCCGGCGACGTCCTCCCCGCCCGGGCCCATCCCGAGGACGATGGCGTCCACCTCGCGCGGGACGCCGAGCGCGCCGTCCAGGCGGCTCACGGGCGCGACGTCACTTGTTTCGCGGCACGAGGGGGGCGCTCACCGCCGGAGTATATGACTCGGTCCTGCGCGAGCTCGGACCATCCACCGCGGGCGGACCTGGCGCAACAAGACTCTTTCCATGCCTACTGACCGTCCGGCCGTGTCGGGAGCCGTGGCGGGCGCCGTGGCGACTGCATCGTCCGCAGCGGTGTCGGCGTCCGAGGCCCTGCTCGCCCGGATCGCGACCCCGATTGCTGCTCCCGATCAGGTGCGCGGCTGCGACCGATCGCCCTACGGCACGTTTGCCTGGTGCCCGATGTGCGACGGGCGCCTCGAGCCGGAACATGCGCACTTCCGCTGTCCGGAGTGCGGCTGGCGCGACAGCTGCTGCGACTGACCGGTCACGGGGTGTCAGGCCAGCGGCATCGGGGCTGTGTGACCGGCGAGCGCCCCGTGCTCCTGCGACTGCTGCAGTCCTAGACGAGCGTCGCGCGCCAGTCGCTCCCGTCGCGCCGGCACGACGATCGCCTGGTTGCGGACGTGGACGAACCACGCGGTCATCGCGATCGCACCTTGGATCCCCATCCCCGCGAGGCCGAGGAAGATCAGCAGTCCGAGCGTGAGGTAGGCGTTGTTGTTCCCGACGGAGTGCTTCCCGAGGTTCCACGTCACGAGGGCCATGACGAAGAACTCGAGGCCCCACCACGAACTGAACATGACCACGGCCGCGCGCGCGGTGCGGCGGTAGCCCCCTGAGAGCGAGCGGAGCGGGCCCGGGATCACAGCCCCGCTGATCGCGAGGAAGACGAGAAGGACCGCCCCTGCGACGATGCCGGGCCACCACGTGTCCGTGTAGACGGCGAGCGTCGCGAACGACATCGAGCACGCGAACAGGATCGTCAACCCGATCAGCGTCAGGTACAGCGTGCGCACCGCCTCACCTCACCTTCCTGTCGACTCGCCGAGCCTGCTGCCGGTGCCACCCGCGGACAGAGCCGGCAGCGGCACAGCTTGCCCTACCCGTCGTCCCCGGGCACATTCGGCGGGCAGTCGGCGCAGCGGCCCAGGATGGCGAAATGGCGGGGGTCGATCGTGAACCCGTAGCGGGCTGCCGCCTCGGCTGCGAGTCCCTCGAACAGCTCGACGGGCGCTTCGAAACGCCGCCCGCACCGCTCGCAGATGAGGTGGGAGTGCGCCTCGCTCGCCAGCTGGTAGGTGGCGGGCCCGTGGCCGAGGTGGGTGTGGACGATCACCCCGAGCCGTTCGAGCTCCTCCAGGTTCCGGTAGATCGTCGAGAGGTGGACGTCGGGCGCCCGCGACTGGACGGCGGCCGTGAGCTCCTCGACCGAGCGGTGGTCGCTCGACTCGAAGAGGACGTCGAGGAGGACCCGTCGCGACGCGGTCGCCCGCCCCCCGCTCGCACGGACGAGCGCGAGCACTTCGTCGACCGTGCTCGGCGCGGGTGGCACCGGGTGCGACCTGGCGCTCTCAGCCCGGGCTGACATGCCCCAACGCTACTGGGGGCCGGCCGACTCCTTCCGGCGAGCCGGGGCCGAGTGGAAGCCTATTGCAAACGATTCGCTTTTCGGTAGGGTATGCGGGTGCGTCTCAGGGCCACGCTCGCATCGCTCACCCCCGGGGAGCGGCTGAAGCTCGCCGGCATGGCCGCCGTCGTCGCCGGTCTGCTCGGGACGGGGACCGTCCTCCTCCTCGTCGCCGCTCCGCATCATTTCCGGCTCAGCCGGACCGACGTCTTCGGCATCGGCACGGGACTGCTCGCCCTGACGCTCGGGATGCGTCATGCGTTCGACGCCGACCACATCTCCGCCATCGACAACACCACGCGGTCGTTGATGGGACAGGGGAAGCGTCCGCTCTCCGTCGGGTTCTTCTTCTCCCTCGGCCATTCGACGATCGTCTTCGTGGTCGCGGTCGCGCTCGGGCTCGGACTGCGGGTGCTCGACCGTCAGGTCCGCACCGGGACCTCGACGCTCCATCACGTCACGACGGTCGTGGGCACCGGCGTCTCCGGAACGTTCCTCTATCTGATCGCCGCGCTGAACGTCGTGATCCTCGTCTCGATCGCCCGCGCCTTCAGCGGCATGCGGCGCGGTCACTACGACGAAGACGAGCTCGAGCGCCGGCTCGATCAGCGCGGGCTGATGAACCGGTTCCTCGGACCACTCGCGCGCCGCATCGACTCGCCGTGGAAGATGTACCCGATCGGTGTCCTGTTCGGGCTGGGCTTCGACACGGCGACCGAGGTCGCGCTTCTCGTCGTCTCCGGATCGGCCGTGGCGAGCGGTCTCCCGGTATGGGCCGTCTTGTCCCTGCCGTTGCTGTTCGCAGGGGGGATGACCCTCTTCGACACGGTCGACGGGTGCTTCATGAACTTCGCCTATGGCTGGGCGTTCTCCCGCCCGGTCCGCAAGGTCTATTACAACCTCGTGATCACCGCCCTGTCGGTCGCCGTCGCCCTCCTCATCGGCACCGTCGAGCTCCTCGGCCTCCTCGGCAACGAGCTCGGACTGCACGGGGCGATCTGGCGGGCAGTGGCGGCGGTCAACATCAACACGGCAGGGTTCGCGATCGTCGGACTCTTCGCCGTGACCTGGCTCGTGGCGCTCGCCGTCTGGCGCTTCGGCCGGATCGAGGCACGCTGGACGGCTGCTCTGCCGGGGAGCGACGATCAGGGCGTGACGAGCGCCACTGCGAACCCGTCGTAGCCCTTCGACCCGACCGTCTGGATCGCCGTCGCGACCAGTCGCGGCTCTGCGCCGAGGATCTCGAGGGCCTCGCGGATCCCCACCATTAGGGGGTCGTCAGAGTCTCTTTCGAGCACCCGCCCCCCGCGCACGACGTTGTCCAAGACGATGAGGGTGCCCGGCCGGGCCAGCCGCAACGCCGAGCGGAGGTAGTCGGGGTACGTGTTCTTGTCGGCGTCGACGAAGATCAGGTCGAAGGGGCCCTCGCCGTTCTCTTCGATCGCAGCGAGCGAGTCGAGCGCCCTCCCGAGGCGGAGGTCCACGATGCCCTGGACCCCCGCTCGAGCGAAGTTGCCCCGGGCAACGTCGGCGTGGTGCGGGTCGAGCTCGAGCGTCACGACGGTCCCTCCGTCGCCCACACCTCGGGCGAGCCAGATCGTGCTGTAGCCGGCGAGGGTCCCGATCTCGAGGACCCGCCGCGCCCCGACGGTGCGTACGAGCACGTGCAGGAGCATTCCCAGCGGAGCAGAGACGCTGATGGGAGGCAGACCGCCCTCTTCAGCGGCGCGCAGGGCCTCTGCGAAGACCGGGTCGTGCGGAAGGAGCGTCTCGGTGAAGTAGCTGTCGATGTCGGTCCATGAGGTGTCGTTCATGGGCCCTTTCGTAGTCGATGCGAGAGGTTGCGTGCGCGGCAGCCAGCGAGCGGCCGCGACGCTCAGCGCGGGGTGTCAGAGGCCGCCGAGGCCGGATGCCCCTCCTTTGCCACCTTGCCGGGCACGCCGCGCCACGCCAGCGCGACGAGACAGATGCACGCGGCGCCACAGACGGCCGCCACGTCGAAGGGCACCCACGGAGCGATGCCGAACAGGGCGCCGGCTGCCGCCGCGGCCAGCGCGGTCGTCCCAGTCTGGCTCGCCGCGAAGAGCCCCTGCGCGTGGCCGTGCCGTTCGGGGGAGGTGCCCTCCCCGAGGAGGGACTGGGTCGCGGGCAGTGCGAGGGCGAATCCGACCGACTCCCAGATCCCGAGGACCATGAGGAGCAGGACCCGAGGCACGAACGGGTACCCCGCGCAGAACGCCACCGTCCAGCAGAGGGAGCCGATCGCGAGCCACCGGCGGTCGAAGTGGTCCGCCAGCCAGCCCGCGGGCCGCGACATCGCCGCGAACGGCAGCGCGAACAGGGTCCAGCTCACCCCCACCTCCCAGGTGGCCGCGCCGCGCCGCGTCATGAGCAAGGTCCAGCAGGACTCGTAGACGCCGGTCGCGATCCCGATCGTCGCCGACGCGAGGAGGGCACCCCACACGGCGCGCTCGGCAGTCGTGCGAGGGAACTTCCATCCGCCCCTCCAGGAATCCTCGCTCGGCCCGGCGGCAGGGGAATCTGCAAGTGGCACCGCGAGGCCGGCGGTGGGTGTCTCCGCCTGCGCCGCCTCGCCCGGTTCCGAGCGGCCCGCAGCCAGTACCGGGACGATCGCGGCGATCGACGCGACGCCGGCGGCGACGAAAAGCCACCGCATCGCGCCGACTCCTGCGACGCTGCCGAGGACCGGTCCGACGGCAAGCCCTCCGAGCTGGGCACCGTAGATGCGACCGCTCGCCCGGCCGCGGTGCGAGAGCGGCACGGCGCGGGAGAGCATCGCGAGGGCCGCGACCATCGCGGCGCCGGCGCCACCACCCTGCAGGGCTCGGAAGACGACGTAGAACGCCGCCGGGGCGGGCACGAGGAAGAGGAAGCTTCCCACCGCGTACACGACGACGCCGCCGACCAGCACCGGGAGGCGGCCGAGCCGGTCCGAGATCCGGCCCGATCCGTACTGGAAGAGGAACGCCGCCGCGAAGTACGCGGCCATCACCGCTCCGACGATCGCGTCGGAGCCGCCGTGCGACTTCACGTACAGAGGGAGGAGCGGCAGGATGGCGCCGGCCCCAGCCCACTGGAGCACGACGGCGACCGACAACGACCGGACCAGGCTGGCGACCCCGGGGCGCAGCGGCGCTGGACCCGGGGGCGCGGCGGCCCGGCCGTGCGAAGTCGCGTCCATCCACCAATCATGCCCGGCGCCGCCGCGGACCTCGACGCCCGCGGATGCACGGATCGATGCGGCAGCGGGATCTGCGATCCTGTCGCCGGGGTGTCCAGAGGCGGGAGAAGTACGCTCGGACTGCGCCGGTGCGAAGCACGCAGGGCATCGGCACCAAGGAGGGACGATGACCATCGAGACCTCGTACCGCTACGAGCAGATCAGCCCCAAGGCGTACGAGCATCCCGCGGACCGGGCAGCGACCTCGGCTCTCCACTCGGTCCCCTTGCTCGACAAGGTGATCAAGCGGCTGATCGACCTTGGCCACGAGAAGCGGCTCCGGCAGATCGTGCTCGGCAACGCCGTCAAGATCGGGCCTGATCAGGTGCAAGAGGTGTGGCGACGCTACGTGCAGGCCGTGACCATCCTCGATCTTCCCTACGTCCCCGACCTCTACGTCTACAACCGGGCGGAGGTGAACGCGATGACCCTCGGCGCGAACCGCCCGATCGTGGTCGTGAACTCCTCGCTCGTGTCGGGCTACACGATCGAAGAAGTCCAGACCGTGCTCGCGCACGAGGCCGGTCACGTCCTGTCGGAGCACTACTACTACACGACGGCTCTCGTGCTGCTCGGGCAGTTCCTGAACGGTGCGCTGCCGAAGTCCCTTCTTCTCGGTCTCCCGGCGAGGGCGGTCTACTACGCGCTGTTGGAATGGGCGCGGGCGGCGGAGCTGTCGGCCGACCGAGCCGCCGCGCTCGTGAAGGCCGACCCGCTGGACCCGTGCCGGGTGATGATGCGACTCGCGGGCGGTGCGGTGAAGGACATGAACTTCGAGGCCTTCTTGAAGCAGGCAACCGAGTACCACGGTGAGGACGACCTCTTCTCGCGCCACGCCCGCTTCTGGGCGGAGCTGCGGATGGACCACCCCTTCGCCGTCCGTCGGGTAAAGGAGCTCGTCGAGTGGGTCCAGGCCGGCGACTACGACCGCATTCGGTCGGGGTCGTACCCGCGACGTGGACAGGAGCCGCCTCCTTCGGCCGAGTTCGAAGCCGCGGTCAACTCGTACCGCTCCAAGTTCTCGGCCTTCTTCGAGCGGACTGCGGGGGACGTGCAGCGTCTCGGCCGGCAGTTCGGCGACTGGCTCAAGGCACGTGCACCGGGCGCCGGGGACGACGAGGGCGAGGAGGACTGAGGCGCGGCGTCCCTCCGGGCGGCCGCGGCACCGCGACCTGCAGCCTGTTTCGCGGAGACCCCGGCAGGATGCCGGGGTCTCCGTCTGTTCGGACTCACCGTCTGGGGGCCACCGGACCGGGCTGGCGGCCTCCGGCGTGGTCTAGACCACCAGGTTCGGGTCCCTGTTCATCTGCTCCTGCTCGGCCGACTGGCGCGCGATGAGCGCCTCCATGTCCGCCCTCGGCGCGGCGGAGTACTGCGCCCAGTAGTAGATCACCAGCGCGAAGGCGGCGACCGCCCCCATGTCCGCCCAGAAGGGGATGTTGTGGGTCGCGGTCACTGAGAACCAGAGCTGGGAGCCTGTGAACTGGCCCTGCCACGAGATCAGGGTCAACCCGATGAGCCACGCGGGGAGCCAGACGGCCGACTGCCACTCCATCGGCGGCCGTGTCTTGTCGAAGAGCATGAACCCGCCGATGACCAAGTAGCCGATGGCGAGACAGATCTCGAAGTGGAGAATGGAGCCGAACCCCGCCCAGTAGACGAGCAAGTTGGCGATCATGAAGGCGACAGGACCGAGGACGGCTGCCCCCTGCATGCGGTACGGACGGTGGACGTCGGGGAGCCGTCTCCTGAAGGCGCCCAGTGAGAGCGGCGCGCCGCAGTACATCAGCACCGAGATGAGCGTCACCAGTGTCACGAGCGAATGCCAGCTCGGGAACGGCAAGAGGAAGACCAGCCCGAGGAGGAAGGCCACGATCAGGCTCACCCAGGGGATGCCCCTCTTGTCGAGCTTGGTGAACGCCTGCGGGAAGTAGCGGTTCCGGCCGAGTCCGTACCCGATGCGGGACGTCGAGGTGACGTACATGTTCCCGGTGCCCGCCGGCGAGATGAAGGCGTCGACCCGGAGGATGTTCGCGAGCCACGCGAACCCTGCAAGTCCGGCCAGTCCGGCGAACGGCCCCGCGCTGATCACGGGGTTCTTCGCCAGCGCGGCCCATCCGCCGTGGAGGGCGCTCGCGGGCAACGCGGCGGTGAACACCACCTGGAGCAGGCAGTAGATCAGCGTCCCGATCATGATCGAGATGATGATGGCGCGCGGGAGGTTCCGCTGGGGGTTCTTCACCTCGGCGGCCAGTTGGTCGGCCTGCTCGAAGCCGAGGTAGGCGAAGACGATGCCCGACGAGGGGATCGCAGCGAAGACCGCCTTGATCCCGTAGGGCATGAAGCCGCCGGCCGAGTGGAGGTCGAAGTTGGCGCCGTGGAACTTGAAGAGCAGCACGATGATCGCCAGGACAGGGATGGCGACCTTCCACCACGTGACGACCTCGTTCACCCGGGTGAAGATCCGCATGGCGAGGAAGTTCACCGCAGTGAAGATGGCCATCAACACGATCGTCAACACGAACCCTGCGCCGGTGACGATGCCCGTTGTCGAGTTGTAGAGCCCGTGGTCGAAGTACGAGGCGTACTCGAACACTGCGAAGCACTCGACCGGTGCGACGGTGACCGCCTGCAGCCACGAGAAGAAGCCGAAGGCGGTCCCCGCGGTGCTCCCGAACGCGAAGTGCGGGAACCTCGCCGTGCCGCCCGACACGGGGAACATCCCACCGAGCTCGGCATGACAGAGCGCCAGAATGATGATCGCGACGCCACCGATGAGCCACCCGATCAACGCAGCAGGGCCGGCCGCGACCGACGCGTAGAACGCGCCGAACAGCCAACCTGAGCCGATGATCGAGGTCTCCGACGCCCACGTCGCGCCGATGAGCCCCATCGACCGTTGGAATCCGGCATCGACCGGACGAACGATGGTCGACTGGGGCATTGTGTCAACTGCCATGGTCCCCCCTCCCGAGCACTGCATGCTCTTTGCAATTTCGGATCGAACTCACGGCTCGCTGGGGAGGAGCCTTCCGGCGCCCCGCCACCGATCGACGGGCAGCATATCCCCGCTCCTGCGCTGAACGAAGGATTTCTTCGTCAAGATCTGTTGCGCCGCACCGCACGAGCGCCCGTTTGGGGACGGTGACGACGCGCAACTCTCAGCGGGCAGACGAGCGGGCGGACGAGCGGCGCGGCACCGGGACGATCATCGCCGGACGTAGCGGCACTCGAAGACTCCCGTCCGGTCGTCGACTTGCTCATGACCGTCGGGCACGAACCCGTGCTTCTCGTAGAACGCTCGCGCCCGGCCGTTGGCGGTGAACACCCACAGGTGTGCCGGGGCGTCTGCGAGGGCGTGGTGGATGAGCGCGGCGCCGAGTCCGCTCCCCCACTCGTCGCGGGCGACGTAGAGACTCGCGAGCTCGAGCGGCGGCAACCCCGGCTCGGCCGGGTCGTGGGACGGTCCCCACGAGACGAGCCCGAGGAGCCCGACGAGCCCGGCGGTGCCTGCCGGAGTGGCCACGGCCGTGGAGCGATGGCCCTCCACCAGACGACGGCGCCACCGTGCGGTCCGTTCCCCGAGGTCCATCCCCGCGAGCACGTGGTCGGGCACGATCCCGCGGTAAGCGTCGCGCCAGCAGTCGCGGTGGAATCCGGCGAGCGCGGGTGCGTCCTCGGCGGTCGCAGCCCGGATGTTCCATCGGAGCTCGGGGTTCACCGTGGCGGTGGGGACGAGGCGTGGCCGTCGGCGCGGGGATGCCCGTTGGAGGTGATGCCTCCTCCCGTGGCATTGCCACCGTCGGGAAAGCCGCCCGGCGCAAGGATGCCAGGCGCCTGGCGGGCCTTGCGGGAGAGCGCCTCGCGTGCGGCCTCCGCCCGCTCGGCTTCCGCCTTCCCCAACGCCTCGAGGAACGGTGCGAGGTAGCCGACGGCCGCAACGACGACACCGAGCAGCATCACCGCCATCCCGAGGAGACGGGTCTGTTGGAACGTCGAGCACACCCCGCCGGCAAGCCCGAGGCCCACCCCGGCGGCGCCGATCGCGGCGCCGATGCGGCCCATCCTCCCCGCGAGCGGCGAAAGCAGGAGCACGGCCACCGCGCCG
>DAIRCY010000092.1:0-10241 GCA_036796435.1 Acidimicrobiales bacterium | reverse complement strand
GCCGCTCCGCGCTCCACGCGCCCGAGGCGCTCCTCGAGGCGCGTGCGGCGCTTGCGCCGCCCCGTCCACCAGCTCCGGGCCCACCAGGAGAGGAGGATCGCCAGGGCGAGCACCGTCAGGACGATGCCGACGACCGAGGTCGCGGTCGAGCGCACGGTGACGAGGTCGCGTGCGATCACGAGCCGCCCGTTCGGTGACGTGAACGCCACGTGCAGCGGGAGGTCACCCGAGGTCCGGGCGGTGACGTCGATGCGCGTCGGGTTGGTGACGTGGCCGAGCCGCAAGAAGCGCGTGCCGTGATGGGGGAACGTGAACTTCGCGCCGCTCACAGAGAGGCGGCCGACGACGGTGTACGGCGCGCGCGACTCGACGGTGATGGGGATCAAGCCGGTGCGCGACGTGAGGGTGAAGGTCTTTTCTGTGGCGAACCTCACCAGACCGAGCTGGCCTGCGAGCAGCCGCTCGAACGTGGAGACGCCGTCCGCCTGCCGGCTCGGGCGCAAGCCGGCGGACTCCGAGGCCAAGAGAAGGTGGTCGAGGGCGGCTTCGACCGGCGGGTGGCGCGCGATCGCGTCGTCGAAGTTGCTGAGCTGGACACGGGCCCTCGAGAGCGCGGCGGCGAGGGACCGCTTCAGCACGGGCCCCCCGCCTGTCGAGAGCAGCTTGCGTGTCCCGGCTGCGGTCACCGACGAGAAGAATCCCGAGAGCGTGACGGGCTCGACGATGGGGTTCTTCGAGAGGCCGGCGAGCAGCGCGTGGTCGAATGCCGGGTCGGGCAGCCACCCCGGCGGGGGGACCGCGACCATGCCTCGGACGGCCGGTGTGCCGGGCCGCTCGAAATAGATCATCGCGAGATCTGCGAGCACCTGCGTCGCGGCGAGGACCGGGCCGCCCCGGTCGTGGGTGAACTGGCCGTCGAGCCAGGTGTCGGTCTCCGCGGCGCGGACCGGCATGGTGCCCCCCCCGTGCGCGAGCAGGAGGGAGAAGGTGGAGGTCCAGGTCCCGCTCGCTGTGGGGCTCGTTGTCGAGGCGAGGTCGACCTTCGGCACCACGAGCTGCGTGGCGCCCACCTCGGCGAGCCCGCCGGCGATGTCGTTGCCCACCGGCCCCGTCTCAACCCAGGGAGACGCGGTCGGCGTGGTCGTCACGTGAAGGTGGCTGAGCACTGTCGCCCCCGCGGCCATCTGGGCGGTGATCTCGGTCGGCTCGCCTGCCTTGGCGAGCGCGCCGAGGTCGATCGGCACGTAGGGGACTGCCAGCACCTCGTCGGCCGACGGGTCGTTCGACATGGACGCGAGCGTGGCGATCGCCGCCTTTCCGTCCACCCCTGCTCGTGCGAGCGACTGGAGCGTCTGCGGGACCGCGTCGATCGTGACCGGGACCGTCGGCGCGGCCCGCAGCTGCGCGACGAGCGTCTCGAGGGCGGCGGCCCGGGCTTCGGACAGCGCCCCGAGCGCCGCTGTCGGCGTCGACGGGTGGGCAGAGAAGGAGACGGGGGCGGCCACCGGCACGACCCACGCGAGCTCGAGAGGGTGGCTGCTCGCGCCGGCGACGTAGGTGAGGAAGGTCGTGAACCGGCGCAGCACATGGCCGTCCGCTCGCTGGAGCTCGACTTCGACCGGGTACACGCCTGTGCATGTGCCGCCCCCTGTCGGCGGCGCGCACGCGAGCCCGATGCGCGAGCCGTTGCCGGTCGACACGCCCTGGACGACGGAGAGGTCGAGGGCCACGTCGCCGGAATCATGCGGGTCGGGCGGGAGCGCCGCGAGGGCCGCCGGCGGGGTGGTGGCGAGCGGTGTGCCGTGGGGACCGTTGCGCACGACGTTCTCGAAGTCGTAGCGGGTGTGGAGACGGGGGAAGAGGAGGACGTCGACCATCGCCCCGCTCGGCGCACCCCTGGCCGCCAGCACGATGTCGAAGGGGGAGGACGGCGTCTCACGCGTCGCCGACGAGCCCGATCGGGCGAGCACCCACTGCGACTGACCGGCGAGCTCGAAGGTGACCGACGCGGGCGCAGCAGCTCCGGCCTGCCCTCCCGGTGGTCCCACGGCGAGCGAGGCGGCGACGGTTGCGAGAAACACCGCCCCCGACGTCGCAAGGGCTCGGAGCGCCGCGTGCGAAGTCGAGCGGCTCCTCATCGACACCACCCGACGCTAGTGCCGGTGCTCCACGCCCGGCCCTTCGCGTGTGGGCGGCGGTACGGTGGATCGGTGCAGTCGCCCGTTCCCGAGCGCTTCCGCCCGCTCGTCGACGCCACCGCCACGCTGGCCGACCGGTTCCGCCGCGCCGGCCACCGGATCTACCTCGTCGGAGGTTCCGTGCGCGACGCCCTCGTCGAGCGGCCGGCCGCCGCCGGGGCCGTGGAGCGGGACTACGACCTCACCACCGACGCGCGGCCAGAGGAGATCGAGCGCATCGTCCGCGGCTGGGCCGACGCCGTCTGGACGCAGGGCAAGCGGTTCGGCACCATCGGTCTCAGCGCCGGCGGCCGGACCTACGAGATCACGACTCACCGGGCGGAGGCCTACCGGCCGGACTCGCGCAAGCCGGAGGTGTCCTTCGGCGACGACGTGGAGACCGACCTGTCACGCCGCGACTTCACGGTGAACGCGATGGCCCTCGAGCTGCCCGACTTCCGGCTGGTAGACCCGTTCGACGGGCTCGGCGACCTCGCCGCGCACCGCCTGCGCACCCCCCTCGACTCCGAGGTGTCCTTCGGCGACGACCCGCTGCGGATGCTGCGCGCGGCACGGTTCGCCGCCGCGTACGCACTCGTGCCGGACGACGCGCTCGTCGAGGCGGTGCGCAAGGGCCACGAGAGGCTCTCCATCGTCTCGGCCGAGCGGATCCGCGACGAGCTGGACAAGATCCTCCTCCTCCCCGCGCCCGGCCCTTCGAGCGCCCTGTGGTTCGTCGTCGAGACCGGGCTGGCCGACGAGTTCCTTCCGGAGCTTCCCGCCCTCCGTCTGGAGCAGGATCCGGTCCACCGTCACAAGGACGTGCTCGCCCACACGCTCGCGGTGGTCGACAAGACCTCGGCCGACCGGCTGCTGCGGCTGGCCGCGCTCTTCCACGACGTGGGAAAGCCGCGGACGCGTGCCTTCGGGCCCGAGGGCGTCACCTTCCACCACCATGACGAGGTCGGTGCACGGATGACGCGCAAGCGCATGGAAGCGCTCCGCTACTCGAACGAGGACGTGGAGACCGTGGTCGAGCTCGTACGGCTGCACTTGCGGTTCCACACCTACCGGCTCGGGTGGAGCGACCGAGCGGTGCGCCGGTACGTGCGCGACGCCGGCACGTTGCTCGAGCCCCTCAACGAGCTGACGCGCGCGGACTGCACGACGCGCAACGCACAAAAGGCGCGCGCGCTCGCCCGCCGCATGGACGAGCTCGAGCTCCGCATCGCCGAGCTGCGCGAGAAGGAGGAGCTGGACGCGATCCGCCCCGACCTGAACGGGACACAGGTGATGGCCCGCCTCGGTGTGCCGCCCGGGCCGCTCGTGGGAGAGGCTCTCCGGTTTCTCCTGGAGCTGCGGCTGGACGAGGGCCCCCTCGGGGAGGAGGAGGCGGGCCGGCGGCTCGAGAAGTGGTGGGCCGGCCGCCGCCCGGCGTAGTAAGCCCCCGCGCGGGCCCAGCCTCCGGCCAGGCGGGGCCTACTCCTCGGGCCAGGCAGGGCCGGGGTCGCCGTGTGCGAACGCCTCGACCAGCTCGTGTGCCACGTCGTCGTGGTACTGGACCGGCGGCGACTTCATGAAATAGGCGCTCGGCCCGACGAGCGGGCCGCCGATGCCCCGGTCGAGGGCGAGCTTGGCGCAGCGGACGGCGTCGATGATCACGCCGGCCGAGTTGGGCGAGTCCCAGACCTCGAGCTTGAGCTCGACGTTCAGCGGCACGTCGCCGCAGTTGCGCCCCTCCATGCGGATGTACGCCCACTTGCGGTCGTCGAGCCACGCCACGTGGTCGGAGGGACCGATGTGCACGTCGTCGGAGGGGAGCACCGTGTTCTCGATCTGGCTCGTGACCGCCTGGGTCTTCGAGACCTTCTTCGACTCGAGCCGGTCCCGCTCCAGCATGTTGCGGAAGTCCATGTTGCCGCCGACGTTCAGCTGGTAGGTCCGGTCGAGGGCGAGCCCACGGTCCTCGAAGAGCCGGGTGAGCACCCGGTGGACGATCGTCGAGCCGACCTGGCTCTTGATGTCGTCACCGATGACCGGCACGCCCGCCCGCGCGAACCGCCGGGCCCAGACGGGGTCCGACGCGATGAAGACCGGGATCGCGTTCACGAAGGCGACTCTGGCCTCGAGGCACGCCTCGGCGTAGTAGCGCTGCGCCTCCTCCGACCCGACGGGGAGGTAGGCGACGAGCACGTCCGCGCGCGCCGCGCGCAAGGCGGCCGCGACGTCCACGGGGGGAGCCGGGGACTCCTCTACGACGTCGCGGTAGTAGCGGCCGAGACCGTCGAGCGTGGGCCCCCGCTCGACCGTCACCCCGGTGTCGCCCACTTCGGCGAAGCGGATGGTGTTGTTGTGCCCCGCGAAGATCGCCTTGCCGAGGTCGGCCCCGACCTTGGTGACGTCGACGTCGAACGCCGCCACCGGCACGAGGTCGTGCACGTGGTAGCCGCCGAGGACCACGTGCATGAGGCCCGGCACGAGGTCGTGCTCGGGGGCGTTCCGGTAGTACGAGATGCCCTGCACGAGCGAGCTGGCGCAATTGCCCACGCCGGCGATGGCGACTCGGATGCTGCTCATCGGTCGTCTCCTTGTCTGCTTGCTTCGGTCGCGGTCCTTCGACGGGTCACCGCGCCACCCGTCCTGCGGCGTGGCCGGTCCGGCCGGCGGCGCTCGGCTGCGCCTCGCTCTCGATCAGCCGGTCGAGCCAGCCGATGTCGTGCTCCAGCGCGTCGGCCGTGTGGTCCACGACCGCACGCGCGTAGACGTCGAGTGGGCCGTTCCCGCCTGCGGACCGCACGTCCGCGAGCCACCCCCGCCCGGGGGGAGGCGGGGGGGGGGCCTCCCCCCCCGGCGGCCCCCCCGCCGGGGAGCCGCTCGGCGAGCATGCTGCGACGGCGCTCGAGGAGCGCGAGGCGGGCGGGAGCCGGGAGGTGGCGCGCGAACGCGAGGCGGAGGCCGAAGCTCCGGGCGTCGTCGGCGGTGCCCGACCCAGACAGCAGGTCGGCGAAGAGGGCGCGGCCCGGCTCGGTGATTCGGTACACCTTGCGGGACCGGCTGGCGCGCGGCCGCCGGGGGGCGGCCTTGGGCTCGGTCGCCTCCACCGCCCCGGCGGCCTCGAGCCGGGCGAGCGCCGGGTACAGCGAGCCGAACGACACGTTCGCGAGGAGCCCGAGCCCCTCGCGCAGCTGGCGGCGGATCTCGTAGCCGTGCAGCTCGCCGCGCTCTTGGAGGAGCCCCAGGATGGCCAGGTCCAACATCGCCCGAGACTATATCGGTCCGATATAACGGGCGCCCGACCATTCGCCGGCCCACCGACGGGACCCGCTGGGCGAGGTTCCGGCCGGACGGCAGCCCCCCGGCGATAGCCTCGCCCCGTGACTTTCCGGCCGGGAGGTGGCGCGCCGAGACGCGTCGAGGAGCCCGTGCGAGAAGCTCGCGTCGAGTACCGCCTCGTGCGCGACGCCGTCGTGCGCGAGGTGCGCCGAGGACGGGTCGGCGTCGACGACGTCTGCGATGCCCACCCCGAGCTCCTGCGCGCCGCGCGCAACGTCGGACGGCCGCTCGGAGACGAGTGCCCGATCTGCGGCGAAGAGGGGACGGTCCAGGTGACGTACGTCTTCGGGGCGGGACTGGCCGCCGGCGGCCGGTGCCCCGGGACAGCGACCGAGCTCGAGCGGCTGCGCCGCCGCCGTGAGCCGGTGCTCTGTTACGACGTCGAGGTCTGTCCCGGCTGTGCGTGGCACCACCTGCTGCGCAAGTACCCCGCCGGCGGCCGCACGGCCGGCGCGGGGGGCCAGGGGGGATAGGGGCAGACGGGGGTATAGCGTCGTCGCAGCGGGGCTGCACTTGGGCGGCACCTGCACGACACAGCGAGACACACACTCGTACGGATCACCCCACCCCGAAAGAGAACCAGAGACTCCAGAACAGGAGGGCATGTGACAGACAGCCCTACCGCGATACGACCCGGGCAGCCCCGCGGCCCGCTCACCGTCCCGATGCTGCGGGCGCGCAAGCGCCGATCGGGCGCCGAACCCGTCGTGATGCTGACCGCCTACGACGAGCCCGGCGCGCGGATGGCGGACGCCGGCGGCGTCGACATGATCCTCGTCGGCGACTCCGTCGCGAACAACGTCCTCGGCTACCCCGACACGTTGCACGTCACGATCGACGACATGGTGCGCCACACGGCAGCGGTCGCGCGCGCTCGCCCCTCCGCGCTCATCGTCGGCGACATGCCTTGGATGAGCTACCACATCTCCATCGACGACGCCGTCGCCAACGCGGCCGCCCTCGTGCGTGCCGGAGCCGGGTGCGTGAAGCTCGAGGGCGGAGTCGAGCGGGCCGGGGTGGTCGAGGCGATCGTGCGCGCCGAGATCCCGGTCGTGGGCCATCTCGGGCTCACGCCCCAGTCGGTGCTCCCGATGGGGGGCTACCGGGTCCAGGCACGTGACGCCGACGGCGCGCGTGCGCTCCTCGCCTCGGCCCGCGCGCTCGAGAGCGCCGGGTGCTTCGCCGTCGTCCTCGAAGGGGTGCCCGACGTGGTGGCCGCCCGGGTGACCGACGAGGTCTCCATCCCGACGATCGGCATCGGCGCCGGCCCACACTGTGACGGCCAGGTGCTCGTCTTCCACGACCTCCTCGGTCTCGGAAAGGGCCCGGTGCCGAAGTTCGTGCGGCAGTACGCCCAGCTCGCCGACGCTGCCACCGCAGCGATCGCCGCCTTCGCGTCCGACGTACGCCGGGGCGCCTTTCCCGCAGACGCCGAGAGCTACCACGGCTCGGCGGAGCTGGACCTCGAGCTGGCGGACGGCGCGGCAGAGGCCTGAGCCGCCGCGCCGTGGAGCCGGCAGGGTCGGCTACGCTTTCCTCCGCCTCGGCGCGCTGCGATGCACCGGTTGCGGCAAGAGACAGAGAACCCTGCCCCGGACCGACCGGGGCCCGGGGGCCACGAGGCCCCCGGTCCGGAGGGAGGTGAGCCGCACATGCGGCCCTACGAAGCCATGGTCATCTTCGACGCCGGCGCCGAAGCGCCCGCGATCCAGGCGGTCGTCGACCGCTTGCTCGAGACGATCCGCGCCAACGAGGGCGTCCCTGGTCACGTGGACCGGTGGGGGCGCCGCCCCTTCGCCTACGAGGTGAAGCACCGTCGCGAGGGCTACTACGTGGTGGTCGAGCTCTCCGGGGTGCCGAGGACGGTCGCCGAGATCGAGCGGCTCCTCACCCTCGCCGACGAGGTCCTGCGCTACAAGGTCATCCGCATTCCCGACAAGATCGCCCAGCGCGTCGCGTCCGGCGCCGCGAGCCACGCCAGGCCGGGCACGCGTGGGCCCGCCTCACGCGGACAGAGCGGACGGGGCCCTCGCAGCGAGGGGAGCGGGCGCGGCGAAGATGCGGGTCGCGCACCCGGCGGCGAAGATGAGACGCTCGTCGGGCAGCAGGGGAGCGCCGCCGCACCTGTCGGCACGCCCGAGGGGGCGGAGGACGGCGCGTCGTCGGAGGCAGCGGCGGACGGCGCCGGGCCGGCGACAGGCTGATCCTCTTTCTCGCAACGGCGACGAAGAGGGACGAGGAGGAGACACCATGCCGGACAACAGCGTGACGCTCGTGGGCAACGTGACGAGGGACCCCGAGTTGCGCTTCACGAACACCGGTCAGCCCACGGCGTCGTTCGGATTGGCCGTGAACCGCCGGTGGCAGAACCGCCAGACCCAGGAGTGGGAGGAGCAGACCAGCTTCTTCGACATCGTGTGCTGGAGGGAGATGGCCGAGAACGTGAGCGAGAGCCTCACCCGCGGGGCGCGGGTGGTCGTCTGCGGCCGGCTCGAGCAGCGGAGCTGGGAGACGCCCGACGGCGACCGCCGTTCCAAGGTCGAGGTCGTCGCGGACGAGATCGGACCCTCCCTGCGCTGGGCTACCGCCCAGGTGACGAAGAACGAACGGCGTGGGCCCGGCGAGGGCGCACGCGGCGCGCGGCCTGCGCCCGCGCCGCGCCAGGCCGAGACGGCAGGATTCGGTTACGACGAGGAGCCCTTCTGATGGCACGCAGCAATTTCCGGGGTGGGACCTCCCGCCGCGCACCCAAGGATCTGAACCGGAGGATCAAGAAGAAGCCGTGCGCGCTGTGCCGAGACGGCGTGGACTGGGTCGACTACAAGGACGTGCCGCTCCTGCGCAAGTTCATGAGCGACCGCGGCAAGATCCGCTCGCGCCGGGTCACCGGGAACTGCGCGCAGCACCAGCGCGACATCGCTGAAGCCATCAAGAACGCCCGCGAGCTCGTCCTGCTGCCCTACACGCAGCGCACCGTGACGGAACGGCCCGGCGCGCGAGGCGGGCGCGGTGACCGCGGTGACCGCGGCGACCGCGGACCGGGCGGTGACCGCGGACCGGGCGGCGACCGCGGACTGGGCGGTGGCCGCGACGAGCGCGGCCGTGACGAGCGCGGCCGTGACGAGCGCGGACCGGCCGGTGCGGGAGCGAACGGTTCGGCCGCGACCGATGCCGCGTCGCCACGAGACGACGTGGACGTGACGGCGACGGAGCAGGCCGTCGAGGCGAACGGATCGGCGGAGGCGGCCGCGGACGGGGGCGAGGAGCGATGAAGGTCCTTCTGCGTCACGACGTCGAGGGCATCGGCCGGCGCGGGGACATCGTCGAGGTCGCGGACGGCTACGCGCGCAATTTCCTCTTTCCGGGACGCCTCGGGCTCGCCGCCGCCACGGGCGTCCAGGCGCAGGCGACGTCGATGAGACGCGCCCGGGACCTGCGCGAGGCGAACGACCGCCAAGCGGCCGAGGCGAAGGCGCAGGTCCTGGCGGGGGCCACGCTGCGCATCAGCGCGCGGGCGGGGTCGAGCGGCAGGCTCTTCGGCTCGGTAGGCGTCGCCGAGGTCGCCCAGGCGGTCCGTGAGCAGAAGGGGCTCGAGGTGGACCGCCACGCCTTCTCCCTCGCCGAACCCATCAAGACGACCGGGACCTACGAGGTGCCCGTCCGCCTCTTCAACGATGTGGCGACGTCCGTCATGGTGGAGGTCGTCGCGGCCGACTGAGGCCCCGCCGGTCCGGCCGGAGCACCGGCGAACCGAGCGTCACACCCCCGTGTGCACCATGGCGTCGTGCCGACGCGCCCGCCTGCCCCCGTCCACAGGGGCCGCGGGTTGTCCACAGCCATGTTCACAGGGTTGTCCTGGGAGAAACCGACCGAAATCCCCAAGTTTCGGGTCTACACATCCCCAGCCCGGTTCGCCCAAGGTAGGTAGGCCATGGTGCAGGCCATCGACGACGACCGCCAACGCCGGATCCGGCCCGGAGCGCCCGGGGGCGGGTCCGGAGGAGGCTACGACGAGGGGGGCGGAGGACCCGGGTTGACGGCCATCGGCCGCCAGCCACGGGTCCCGCCGCACGACCTCGATGCCGAGGAGTCGCTCCTCGGGGCGATGCTCCTGTCGACCGACGCCGTCGTGGCCGCGATCGAGACGTGCAGCGCGGGCGACTTCTACAAGCCTGCGCACGGCCACATCTTCTCGGCGATCACCTCGCTGTTCGAGGCCGGTGAGCCGGTGGACGCTGTCACGGTCGCCGACGAGCTCCGCCGGAGAGGCCTCATCGAGCAGGTGGGGGACCCGACCGTGCTGGTCTCGTTGCAGTCCAACACCCCGTCGCTCGCAAACGCGGGTCACTACGCCCGGATCGTCGAGGAGCACGCGCTCCTGCGCCGGCTGATCGGAGTCGCAGGCGAGCTCGCCGAGCTCGGGTACGCCGTGCCCGAAGACGTCACAGCCACGATCGACGAAGCAGAGCGCATGGTCTTCGACCTGTCGGAGCGCCGCACGGCGGACTCCGTCGAGGCGCTGCGGAACCTGATCGGCCCGAGCCTCGACCGCATCGAGGAGCTCTCGCACAGGAGCAGCCGGATCACTGGGGTCGCGACGGGCTACGGCGAGCTCGACGACATCCTGGCCGGCCTCCAGCCGGCGCGCCTCACGATCGTCGGCGCTGGCCGAGGAGGGAACGCGCAGGGCGCCGCGACGTCACCGGACGGCATGTGGGAGCAGTCGGAGAT
>DAIRCY010000091.1:0-10314 GCA_036796435.1 Acidimicrobiales bacterium | reverse complement strand
TCCTGCGCGAGCAGGGCCAGGGCCGGATCGTCGTCCTGTCCTCCGTCGCCGCGGTGCGCGTGAGGCGCCCGAACTTCGTCTACGCCTCTGCCAAGGCCGGACTCGACGCCTTCTGCACCGGGCTCGACGAAGCGCTGCGCGGCACCGGTGTCGGGGTCCAGATCGTGCGCCCGGGGCGGGTCCCGACCAAGATGACCGCCCGGCTGCCGAAGGCACCGATGTCGACGACGCCGGAGGCGGTCGCCCAGGCGGTGGTCGCGGGCCTCGAGTCGGGGGCTCCGGTCGTGTGGGCTCCCCCGGCGTCGAGGTGGGCCATGGCGGTCGCCCGCTTCGTGCCCCAGCCGCTCTGGCGACGGATCCCCGGCTGAGGGGTCGCGCGGCCGACGAGGAGGAGGTGAACCGTGGAGCTCGGATGTGCCGTCCCGGTCTCGGGGTCCTGGGCGACGGCTGAGGGGTGCGCCACGGTCGCCGGGTGGGCCGAGGAGCTCGGCTACCGCTCGCTTTGGACCTTTCAACGCCTCCTGGCGCCGCTCGACGAGCACGGGAACGACCGACTGGAGCCGCAGTACCGCAGCGTCCAGGACCCCCTTGCGATGCTCGGCTACCTCGCGGGCAAGACGACCCGCCCCCGGCTCGGGGTCGCCGTCGTCAACGCCCCGTACTACGCACCGATCGTCCTCGCCAAGGCGCTCACCACGATCGACCAGCTCTCGTCGGGCCGTCTCGACGTGGGCATCGGCCTCGGGTGGATGCCCGAGGAGTTCGAGGCCGCGAACGTCCCCTACGACCACCGCGGCGCGCGCACGGCGGACTTCGTGCGCTGCCTGCGGGCGATCTGGACCGAGGAGGTCGTCGACTACGAGGGTCCCTACTACCGCGTGAGCCGCTCGCGGGTGGACCCCAAGCCCGTCCAGCGCCCGCACCCGCCGTTGCTGTTCGGGGGCAGCGCCGAGCCTTCCCTGCGACGCGCGGGACGGATGGCGGACGGCTGGGTCAGCAGCAGCCGGGCGGAAGTGGCCGCGCTCGCCGATTCCGTCGCGGTCGTCCGGACGGCCGCCGCCGACGCCGGCAGGGATCCGTTCTCGCTCCGGTTCGTGTGCCGGGCGGCCGTGAAGGTCCGCTCGGACACCCGCGCGCCGCTCACCGGCACCCTGCCCGAGATCCAAGAGGACCTCGGGGCGCTGGCCGACGCGGGGATGACCGAGGCTTTCATCGACCTCAACTTCGACCCCCTCGTCGGGGACCCCCGCGCCGACCCGGAGGCGTCGCTCCGTCACGCCCGCACGGTGCTCGAGGCGCTCGCCCCGTCGCGGGGATGAGGTGCGGGGACGCCGGATCACGCATTTGTCCTGGCCACGGAGTACGGTTGGGGCCCTACCCGAGGCGGGGGGGCCCACATGCTCGTGCTGAATCGTCGACCCGGGGAGTCGATCGTCATCGAGCCGGACCTGCGCGTCACCGTCGTGTCCGTCGCGGAGCGACGGGTGTGGATCGAGCTGCGTTCCCCATCGCTCCCGTCGCTGCGGGTGTCGGCAACGGTCGTGTCAGCCGACGAGGCGCGGCTCGAGATCGTGCCGATGGCGGGTGTGGCGTTCGACGGAGGTCGGATCCGGCTGAAGCCGGCGACGGCGCTCGACGTGGCGTCGGTCGTGCGCGCGGGGCTCGCGCTCGACCGCAAGCCCGGTGAACGGGTCGAGGTCGGCGACGACCTCTTCGTGGCGCTCGAGTCGATCTCGAAGGGCAACCCCGCCGTCGCCTTCGGCGGCGCCGCGATCGGTGAGCCCTTCCGCATCACGCTCATCCGGCCCGCCGGCAGCTACGTCCGCCTCGGGGTCGACGCACCCAGCCGCCGCGTCTACAGGGAAGAGCTGTGGGACGTCGTGCGAGCGTCGGGCGGCGGTCTCAAGACCGGCGTCGTGAAGACCGGCCTGAGCGAGGCCGGCCTGAGCGCGCCCGGTCTCGGCGAGGACGGTCTCGGCGCGGACGGTCTCGGCGAGGACGGTCGCGGCGAGGACGCCGTCCCCGCGGACATGGCCGCCGGCTCCCCGGCGGGCTGAACCCGTCGCCGGGGCTTACTCGGCCCGCCGCAGCAGCAGGGTCGCCTGGGCGGGGAGGCTCACCGTCGGGCCGCGCACTGCGCGTGCGAACCTCGACGGGCGGGCGGTGTTCACGAGCTCCTCCCAGCGGCCGCGCTCCGCGACCTTGGGAAGGGTGTACGGCCGGGGCCGCATCGACGCGTTGAGGAGGAGGAGCAGGGTCTGGCCTCTCGCGGACCGCCCCCGCGCGTCGACTTCGTCGACCGCACGGCCGTAGAGGAGCATGCCGAGGGAGCGGTTCTCGGGATCCGCCCAGTCGTCGGCCTTCATCTCCTCGCCGTCGGGACGGATCCAGGTGACGTCCTTCATCTGGGTGCCGGGGACGAGCTCTCCGGTGAGGAAGTTCCGGCGGCGCAGGATCGGGTTGTCCGACATGATGCCGACGAGCTGGCGCACGAACGCGAGCAGGTCCATTCCGGTCTCGCCGACGTCCCAGTCGAGCCAGCTGATCTCGTTGTCCTGGCAGTACGCGTTGTTGTTGCCCTGCTGGGTGCGGCCGATCTCGTCACCGCCGAGCAGCATCCGCACACCCTGGGAGCAGATCAGCGTGGTCAGGAAGTTGCGCTTCATCCGGTCGCGGAGCCGCTCGATGCGCACCGACTGGTCCGGACCCTCGACGCCCCAGTTGCGGCTGTAGTTCTCCGACGACCCGTCCTCGCCGCCCTCGGCGTTCGCCTCGTTGTGCCGCCGGTCGTAGCTCACGAGGTCGGTGAGCGTGAAGCCGTCGTGGCAGGTGACGAAGTTCACGCTCGCGTAGGTGCGCCGCCCGGTGTGGCCGTAGACGTCGCTCGAGCCGGTGAGGCGGGACGCGAGCTCGGGGACCTGGCCCGGATCCCCGCGCCAGAAGCGCCTCACGCAGTCGCGGCACGCGCCGTTCCACTCGGCCCAGCCCTGCGGGAAGCGGCCGAGCCGGTAGCCGTCGGGCCCGACGTCCCACGGCTCAGCGACGAGCTTCACCGTCGAGAGCACCGGGTCCTGCTGGATGATCTCGAAGAACGCGCTCGGCTGTCCCGCCTCGTAGCCGCGCACGAGAACCGGCGCGAGGTCGAAGCGGAACCCGTCGACGTGCATGTCGGTGACCCAGTACCTGAGGCTGTCCATCACGAGCGCCATGGTGCGCGGATGCAGGATGTTCAAGCTGTTGCCCGTCCCGGTATAGTCGACGAGCCGGCGTGGGTCGTCGGGGTCCAGCCGGTAGTAGACGGCGTTGTCGATGCCGCGCAGCGAGAGGGTGGGGCCGAGGCGGTCGCCCTCGCCCGTGTGGTTGTACACGACGTCCAAGATGACCTCGAGGCCCGCGCGGTGGAGCGCCCGCACCATCGACTTGAACTCGTTCACCTGCTGCCCGAGCCCCCCGCCCGCGTACTCGACGTGCGGCGCGAAGAAGGCGATCGTGTTGTAGCCCCAGTAGTTCGTGAGCCCCGCTTCGACCAGCCTCTCGTCGTTCACGTGGTGGTGCACCGGCATCAGCTCGACGGCGGTGACGCCGAGGTCCACGAGGTGGTCGACGACGGGGTCCGAGGCGAGGCCGAGGTACGTGCCGCGCAGGTGCTCGGGGACCCCCGGGTGCCTCATGGTCATGCCGCGCACGTGACACTCGTAGATGACCGTCCGGTTCCACGGCGTCGCGGGCGAGCGGTCGTCGCCCCAGGTGAACGCCGGGTCCACGACGATGCACTTCGGCATCGAGCCCGCCGAGGGGCGCCGGTCGAAGGAGAGGTCCTCCGCCGGGTCCCCCACCCGGTAGCCGTAGAGGTCGCCGCTCCAGCGCACGGTCCCGCTCAAGGCGCGGGCGTAGGGGTCGATGAGGAGCTTGTGCCTGTTGAACCGGTGACCCTCCTCCGGCGCGTACGGCCCGTCGACGTGGTAGCCGTACAGCACGCCGGGCCGCACGTCGGGGAGGTAGGCGTGCCACACCCGGTCGGTCGTCGCGGGCATCTGCACCCGCTGGACCGGCTCGGCGGCGTCCGGGGCGGAGAAGATGCACAGCTCGACCGCCGTCGCGTGCTCCGAGTAGAGCGCGAAGTTGACCCCCTCGCCGTCCCAGGTCGCGCCGAGTGGGTGGGGGTTGCCTGGCCAGACCCGCATCAGGCGTCGGGCGAGAAGAACACGCAGCCGAGCGGCGGGGCGACGATCGTGAGGGTCCGCGGGCGGCCGTGCGAGGGGACCGGCTGGGCATGGACGCCGCCCAAGTTGCCGATCCCGCTCCCCCCGTACACGACGGCGTCGGAGTTCAGCCGCTCCCGCCAGTAGCCGTCGACGGGCACGCCGACGAGAAGGTTGTCACGGGGCACCGGCGTGAAATTACAGACGACCAGGACGAGCCGCCCGTCCGAGGACTTGCGCAGGAAGCTGAGGACGCTCGTGTCGGCCTCCTCGTACTGCACCCACTCGAACCCGGCCGGATCCGCGTCGAGCTCGCACAGCGCGGGCTCGCTGCGGTAGAGCTCGTTCAGGTCCCGCACCCAGCGGCAGACGCCTGCGTGCCGCTCGTCGTCGAGGAGCTCCCAGTGGAGCCCCTCGTCGTGGTTCCACTCCCGCCAGTCCGCGAGCTCGGCCCCCATGAACAGGAGCTTCTTGCCCGGCAGGCCGTACTGGTAGCCGTAGAGGAGGCGCAGGTTCGCCCGCTTCTGCCAGTCGTCCCCCGGCATCTTGGCGAGCAGCGAGCCTTTGCCGTGGACCACCTCGTCGTGGGAGAGCGGCAGGACGAAGTTCTCGGTGAAGGCGTACACCGCACGGAAGGTGAGCTCGCCGTGGTGCCACTTGCGGTGCACCGGATCCTGGTCGAGGTACCGGAGCGTGTCGTGCATCCAGCCCATGTCCCACTTGAAGCCGAAGCCGAGGCCGCCCCATTCGACGGGGCGGGAGACGCCGCTCCATGCCGTCGACTCCTCGGCGACCGTCTGGGTCCCGGGGTGGTCGGCGTAGATCCCGGCGTTCAGCTGGCGCAAGAACTCGATGGCGTCGAGGTCCTCGCGCCCCCCTAGGACGTTGGGCGTCCACTCCCCCGCCTTGCGCGAGTAGTCGAGGTAGAGCATGGAGGCCACCGCGTCGACCCGAAGTCCGTCGGCGTGGTACGCCCGCAGCCAATGGTCGGCGGACGACGCGAGGAAGCTCCGCACCTCGTGTCTGCCGTAGTTGAAGACGAGGCTGTTCCAGTCCGGGTGGATCCCCCTGCGAGGGTCCGCGTGCTCGTAGAGGTGCGTGCCGTCGAACGACGCCAGCGCGAACGCGTCGGAGGGGAAGTGGGACGGGACCCAGTCGAGGATCACGCCGATCCCCGCTTGGTGCAGCGCGTCGACGAACGCCATGAAGTCCTGCGGCGTGCCGTAACGGGCGCTCGGCGCGAAGAACCCCGTCGTCTGGTACCCCCAGCTCCCGTAGAAGGGGTGCTCCATCACGGGGAGGAGCTCGACGTGGGTGAAGCCGTTGCGTTGCACGTGGTCGACGAGGCGTGGAGCGAGCTCGGCGTACGTCAAAAGTTCGTGGGGCCGCTCGGGTGTCCGTCGCCAGCTGCCGACGTGGACTTCGTAGATCGAGATCGGAGAGCGGAGCGTCTGTCGCTCGCCGCGCGCTGCCATCCACTCGTCGTCGCCCCACTCGTAGTCGAGGTCCCAGATCACCGAGCCGGTCTTCGGCGGCGTCTCGCAGTAGAACGCGAACGGGTCGGCCTTCTCGACGACGGCGCCGTCGGCGGTCGTGATGGCGAACTTGTAGACATGCCCCTTGCGGGCGTGCTCGGCGACGCCCTCCCAGATGCCGGAGCTCTCGCAGGGTTCCAGCGGGTCCGCGTCGCGTTGCCACCAGTTCCAGTCGCCCACCACCGAGACGCCGCGGGCGTTCGGCGCCCACACGGCGAACTCGACGCCGCCGGTACGGAGGTGCGCGCCGAGCTTCTCCGCAAGGCGCCGGTGCGAGCCCTCGTTGAACAAGAAGAGGTCGTCTTCGGTGATCATGCGGTCTCCTCGTCGTGGCGCAAGGCGTCCATGCGCGCAAGCGCGCCGGTGACGTCGTCGTCGGCGAAGATCTCTTCGAGCGTCCGTGCGGATCGGTGCTGCCAGTTGCCGGCCTCCGGACCGGTGCCCGGACGGTTGTGCGGCCACCGTTCGAGCCACAGGTCCTCTATGTCCGCGAGCACGAGGCGCGCCGGACCGGCGGCGAGGTGGTCGAGGCTCGCGCGCAGCCCCCGGCGAGCATCCCCGCCGAGCGCTCGGCGCCAACGGGCGCGCTCGGGGGACTCCCAGAACGAGACGAAGCGCGGCAGGTCGTGGGTGCCGATGCTCGCCATCGACAGCTCGGGCGGGTCCGGGAGCGGTTTGTCGGCGGAGACCTCGAACTGCAGGACCCACGACCGGAGCATCCTGTCGGCGGCCATGCCCTGACGGACCTCGGCGGGCACGGTGCCGAGGTCCTCTCCGACGATGGCGGTCCCCGACCGGTGCGCTTCGAGGGCGACGATCGCGCGGAGCTCGTCGTCGCGGTAGCGGACGTACGCGCCGTCGGTCGCGTCGGTGCCGGCCGGCACCCAGTAGAGGCGGTACAGCCCCATCACGTGGTCGAGCCGCAATGCCGAGGCGTGGCGCATGACGTGACGGAGCATGGCGACGACGTGGCGGTAGCGCTGCTCGCGGATCGCGCGCGGGTGGAACGGGCGGAACGCCCAGCGCTGGCCCTTGGCGAAGAACAGGTCGGGCGGGGCGCCGCCTTCGACACCCTGTGCGAAAACCGCCGGCTCGAGGGCCGTGTCGAAGCCCTCCGGGTGCACGCCCGCGGGAAGGTCGAGGAAGAGCCGCTCCCCCGCCGACGCGAGCTGCTGCTCGGCGACCCACTGCGCGTAGAGGTGGTAGCGGGCGACCGCGTCGTCGGGCACGGCGGCGCTCTGGCCCGGCGTGCCCGCGGGGGCGACCGCGGCGCCGGCCCGGAACCGCGCGTAGGCGACCAGGTGGGGGCGGTCACGCGCGTACGCCTCGAGCGCCTCGCGCCGGGGCGAGGGCGTGGAGAAGAGCGCCCTCGCCAGCGGCTCGAGCACCCGGCGGACGAGCGCCATGGAGGCGGGGTAGTCCACGAGGGCTGCCTCGCGCAGGGCGGCGAGCTCCCCTTTGAACGCGTCGGACTCGAGGAGCTGGCGCGCCTCGGGCGACGCCTCGAGCTCGGGGAGCGCGGTCGGGTCGACGTACAGCTCGTTCCAGCCGAGCCGCGTCACGGGAAGGTACGGGCTGATCTCGTCCGGCTCCTCGTAGAAGGCGGGGTACAAGGGGAGCGAGCCGACGAGGTCGCCGCCGAGGCCGCCGATCCACTGGGCGGTCTCGCGCAGCGCGGTGTAGTTCCCCACCCCCCAGTCATCGCGGGTCCTCATGGCATGCACGGGCAGGAACGCCCCCCAGCCCCGGGGGGGAAGCGGGCACCTGGGCGCCACGACGACCATCGAGGTCTCCTCGAGGCCGGGACCCTCGAGCCGCAGCCGGTAGTACCCGGGGGCGAGCATGTCGAGCGGCGTGGAGAGCTGCGCCTCGTAGCGGTCCATCGTGCGGCCCTCCACGCTCGCCGAGCCGAGCGGCCGGTGGATCGCCGGCATGAGCCGCATCCGGCGCGAGCTGCCGTCCTCCGCCTCGACCCCGAGCCAGCAGTCACGCGGGTGCACGGTGCGCGGCAGGGCGACCTCGACCGCCTGGGTCCCGACGGCGGGGACGGCGACCACCGGCTCGAGCACCCGGCTGTGGCGGCGGAACCGCTCCTGGCGCACCGCAGAGGCCGGATCTGTGACGGCAGCACCGAGCGCTCCGAGCACGGCACGGAGCGCGTCCGTGCTCGCCTCGCGCACGGTGCCCGACGCGTCGACGTACGAGGTCTCGACGTCGTAGAGGCGGGCGAGGGTGAGGAGCTCGCCGCTCACGGCGCGTCGTCCAGCACGTCGAGGATCCCGCGTGCAGGGATGTCGACCCAGTCCGGACGGGCGTTCGCCTCGTAGGCCAGCTCGGCCACCGCCTTTTCGAGGAGGAAGAAGTCGACCAGCACGCCGAGCTCGTCGCGGTCGTTGGGCAGCAGCGCGTCCACCCCCGGCACCGTGAGGTACGAGCGCAGGAATCCCGCCGACATCCAGCGGTACCAGCGGTAGAGCCACGGCCCGAGCTCGCGGTGGCCCTGCGGACCGACCAGGTCCCGATCCGCGCGCATCGCCACCGCCCGTGAGGCGTAGTGGAACGAGCGGATCATGCCTGCGAGGTCCATCGCGGCGGGCCGCTTGAGGCGTCGTTGGCCGAGCGAGCGCGCCGGTTCGCCTTCGAAGTCGATGATCACGATGTCCTTCCCCGTCCACAGGACCTGACCGAGGTGGTAGTCACCGTGTACCCGGATCCGCTGCGCGCCAGCCGGGACGGTGGCGATCGCACGGAACCGCTCGCCGATCTCACGCTCCTTGCGCAGGACGGCGGCAACGGGCGATGAGGAGGCGAGGCCCGCCTCACGGACCTGGCGGAAGGTGCGCCGGGCGAGGCTGCCCGCCCCGTGGTAGAGCGAGAGCCGGTCCACCGGCGTCATCGGCTCGGGCGCCATCGACGAGTCGGCCGGGTCGCTGGCGAGCGCGACGTGCAGCTCTCCGGTGCGGCGCCCGAGCAGCGCCGCCCACTCCACGTGGTCGTAGAGCTCGTCGGGCGGCACGTCGTCGGCCGTGAGGCCGAGCAGCGCCGGAGAGGGCGGCGGCTCGGCATCGTCGGCGCTGTGGGCGATCGCCTCTTCGAGGCGGCGGCTCAGGGCGTCGACGACGTAGCTCCACCCGTCCCCCTCGTTCGGCACCATCTCTTCGAGCGAGGCGAGGGTGATCGGGCGGCTCGCGCGCTGGTCGGAGCGGTACTCGAGGCTCCCCCCCGAGCGCGGCGCGTGCGCGAAGTGGGCGCGCTCGGCGAGAAAGCGCGGGAGCTCGACGCCCGGGTTGGTCCCCTCTTCGAGCCGCCGGATGTACTTCAAGATGCCGCGATCGGCGATGGCGACCGAGCTGTTGGACTGCTCGGCGGACATGGGCGAAGGCTGCACGTCGTCGGGCACGTGGCGGCGGATCGCCCGGTAGGCGGGCGCCGGCGCGCCCCACACCCGTCCGGCGCGCGAGGGTGCAGAGCGTCTGCGGCCGATCATCTCGAACACGGCTCGCGACAGCTCCGGCTCCCACACGGCGTCGTAGAGCACTCCCGCGTCGTCTCCCACTTGCAGCTCCGCGACGATCGCCTCGGGGTGCCAACGCCGTATCCCCTGCGCCCGCTCCCCTCCCACGTAGCCGAGCGCGAGCTGGTACTGCTCCGGCGCTCCCTGGTCGAGCTCGACCCGGACGATCACGAGGTGCGCGACCGGCGCCCCCCGGTCGCCGACCGGCAGCGTGTCGAGCACGCTCACCGCCGTGATGGTGCGGGTCTTCGAGACGAACCAGCGCCTGCCTGCGATGTGACCCACCAGCACCGACTCGAGGGCCCGCGGGTCCGTGAAGATCTCCTCCCACCGCTGGCGGGCGCGGAGGTGGGCCTCGGGGCCCCGGCGTGCGCCGGGGTCGAACTCGAGGGAGAACCAGTAGAAGCCGTGAGGCCCGAGCGTGAGGAAGTAGGGGAGCTCCCCGACGGCGGGGAACCGCGTGTTGCCGAACAGCTCGACGGGCACCGCACCACAGAGCTCGGCCAAGTCCAGCTCCGCGCACTGCACGAAGCGCGACAGGTTCACGACGATGAGGAGCAGCTCGTCCTCGTACCGGCGCAGGAAGGCGAGGACCTTGCGGTTGTCCGGCCGCAGGTGCTCGAGGGTGCCCCGGCTGAACGCCTTGTAGCGCTGCCGGAGGTGGATCATCCGCCGCATCCACCACAGGAGCGAGTTCGGGTTCGCCTCGGACGCCTCGACGTTCACCGCGGCCGCGTGGTACAGCGGGTCGATCACGACGGGCAGGTAGAGCTGTTGGGGGTTCGCTCTCGAGAAGCCCGCGTTGCGGTCTGCGTTCCACTGCATCGGGGTGCGGACGGCGTCACGGTCCCCGAGGTAGATGTTGTCGCCCATCCCGATCTCGTCGCCGTAGTAGACGATCGGCGTGCCAGGCAGTGAGAAGAGGAGCCCGTTCATCATCTCGATGAGCGCCCGGTCGTTGCCGAGCAGCGGCGCCAGACGGCGCCGAATCCCGACGTTCACCCGCGCCCTCGGGTCCTGCGCGAACGAGCGGTACATGTAGTCGCGCTCCTCGTCGGTGACC
>DAIRCY010000090.1:0-10343 GCA_036796435.1 Acidimicrobiales bacterium | reverse complement strand
GGCTCGGGGCGCTCGTCGTCGGCGGCGGGATGTTCTTCGTGGTGATGAGCATCTCGTTCTTCACCGGCACCGAGGTCGGCCTCGAGGGGTTCACCGGCCTGTCGCAGATCGGCGCCCAGGCGTTCACCGGCGTGATCTCCTCGCTCGCCAACACGCGTGAGATCACGCCGCTCGTCGCGGGCATCGCGCTGGCCGCCCAGGTGGGGGCCGGGTTCACGGCGCAACTCGGCGCGATGCGGATCTCCGAAGAGGTGGACGCGCTCGAGGTCATGGGAGTCAACAGCGTGGTGTACCTCGTCGCCACCAGGGTCTGGGCGGCACTGATCACGATGATCCCGCTCTATCTCGCCGCGCTCTTCTCGAGCTTCCTGGCGACCGAGCTGATCGTCACCAAGTTCTTCCACCTCTCGACCGGCACGTACCAGCACTACTTCCAGCTCTTTCTCCCGCCGATCGACATCTTCTACTCGTTCTTGAAGGCGATGGTCTTCGCCGTCGTGGTGACCCTCATCCACTGCTACTACGGCTACCACGCCACCGGTGGTCCGGCGGGGGTCGGCGTCGCGGCGGGGCGCGCGATCCGGCTGTCGATCATCGTCGTGGTCGTGCTGAACCTCTTCATGTCGATGGTGCTGTTCGGCGGCGTCAACGTCACCGCGAGGCTCGTCGGATGACCGTGCGCAGGTCGCCACCGACGTCGAGCCGGTACGCCCGGGCGGGGATCGCCCTTGCGGTGATCGCCGCCGTCGTGGCGATCGCCGTGGTCTCGGTCGGCGCCGCAAACGGCGACTACGCCGGTGACTACCGCCTGACGGGCTACTTCCCGCGCGCCGGCGAGGGGCTCGCGCCAGGGTCGGAGGTCGTCTACCGCGGCGTCCAGGTCGGCCGGGTCTCGGCCATCTCGCTCGTGGGACATCGGGCGCGGGTGACACTCCTCCTCCAGCCGGGCTTCCGCGTGCCGAAGGACGCCTCCGCCACCATCGAGCCGCTGAACCTCTTCGGGGCCGAGCAGGTCACACTTCACGTGCCCGGGGAAAGCGCGTCCTCCGGCCCGTTCCTCTCGCCTGGGGCGGTGCTCACCCGGACCTCGACCTCCGACGAGCTCACCACCTTGTTCACAGCGGCCGCGCCGCTCCTGTCGAAGATCACACGGCAGAACCTGTCCACCGTCGTCGGCGAGCTCGCGGCCGCCTCCAACGGGGAGGGGCCCCGCATCAAGGCCTCCGTCGACGCGGGGGCGAACCTCGCCGCGTTCTTCGACCGGACGCTCAACGCCCAGCTCGCGGCGTTCGACTCTTTCGCGAACTTCACCGCCGCGCTCGCGCCCGACGGCACATCGATGAACGGCATCGCACGGGCGGAGAACGTCGCCCTCCCGGCGTTCAACCGGGAGGCCATCGACTACAGGAGGCTCCTTGCGAACCTGACAGCCTTCTCCGCCGAGCTCGCCCGGCTGCTCACCGACTACCACCCGACAATCGACACGCTGCTTTCCGACGGGGCCAACCCCGCGCGGGTGCTCACCGCCCAGCAGACAGAGCTCGGCCAGGTGATCTCCGGCGCCTACCACTACGCATACAAGGTCGGCACCGCGGTCAGCCCCGAGACGCTGCCGACAGGGAGCCGCTTCGTCTACTTCACGACCTTCGTGATGTTCACACAGGTCAACCAGCTCGTGTGCGACCTTCTCGCGCCGCCGCAGCCGGGCCTGTCGTACCTCGAGCCGCTCCAGCAGGCGCTCGCGGGAGCCGGCACCCCGTTCACATGCAAGGCGCAGATCTCGGCGTTCGACGCGCTGCAGAAGAAGCCGTCGTCGTCCGGGCCTTCCCTCACAGCGGCCGGCCCAGGGACAACGTCGAGCAACGCTGCCACAACAACGTCGAAGGCATTGAACGGGCTCGGCACATCCGTCTACGGGATGCTCGGTCACCCCTCGCCGTCGCGGGGGACGTCGATCGGCTCCTACGTCAACTCGCTGCTCGGGGGGACAGGATGAGCCGGCCCCGCCTGCCCCGGTTGCCTCGGGTTCGCCACCTCCCGAAGAGCCTCTGGAAGTTCGCGCTGTTCGCGCTCTGCTGCCTCGTTCTCCTCGCCGTCCTCGCGATGCACGTGGGCAACCTCTCGTTCTTCACCTCGCGCCACACCGTCTACGCACAGCTCGCCGACGCCACCGGGCTCACCTCGGGCACACCCGTCGACGTGGCGGGGGTGCAGGTCGGCCAGGTGTCGTCGGTCGCCGTCCAGCGGGGGCACGCCCTCGTCGGGCTGAGCATCGACAACTCCGTGCCGCTGCGCACTGGGACCGACGTGGGCCTTCGCTGGAAGAACGTGATCGGCCAGAAGGACGTCTACCTCTACCCGTCCTCTCGCGGCGCCCTGCTCCGGGCGGGACAGACGATCCCCCTCAGCCACGACGTCACCGACGCCAGCGTGAACGCCTTCTTGAACTCCCTCGGCCCGCTGCTGCAGGCGATCAACCCCAAGGAGGCGAACGCCTTCGTCGTCAACGTGTCCGGCGCGCTCGACGGCGACACCGCCGAAATCGACCAGCTCCTCAGCAACGGCGCGAAGATCTCGGCGACGGTCGGCGCGCTCGACGCGCAGGTCGGGAGTGTCATCGACAGCCTGGACCAGGTCATGACGGCGATCGCGCAGCGTTCGAGCGACGTGGGGACGCTCGTGGCGAACCTCGACACCGTGGCGAGGGCGCTCTCCTCCCACAACACCCTCCTCGACACCCTCGTGGGCAACCTGTCGACGGTGGCGGGGGACATGGCGACGCTCCTCGGCCAGAACCGCTCCACGCTCGCTTCGACCATCGCCGAGCTGAACACGGCGACCGCCGCCATCGACGCGCACCAGGCGCAGCTCGCGCAGAGTCTGAGCACGGCGGGCTCGGGTCTCGCCCCGTACATCGAGATCTCGAGCTACGGCCAGTGGTTCCAGGTCCAGACGATCTACAACTGCCTCGCAAACCAGACGGACTGCAGCTACGACGCGTCGACATCGCCCCCCGCCGGCTCGGGGCCGGGCGGCGGGCCGCCCGCGTCGACACCCTCTTCGTCCCCCGGGTCCGGTGGATCGGGGAGCGCGGGTGCCGGGGGCGCCGGTGCGCTCGGGGGCACAGGGACAGGCGGGCCCTCGAGCGTCCCGGCGATCCTCCGCACCGTCGGGGGCTCCGCCGCCCCGAGCAGCGCATCGGGGAGTGGACGATGAAGGCCTTCACCGAGCGGCGCCCGAAGGTGATCGGCGCGGTCGCGATCGCTTTGATGGCGGTCATCGTCGCCGCGGTCCTGTTCTTGAACCGTGACATCTTCCAGTCCGGCTACCAGATCTCCGCTCGCTTTCCCGATGCGGCCGGCATCTCCAAGGGGACCGACGTGCTCCTGGCCGGGGTGAAGGTCGGCACCGTCGACGCGGTGAAGGTGCGCGGCAACGCCGTCGACGCGACGATGACGATCGACAACGGGGTGGTCCTGCCCCGCCACACCGCGGCGGACATCGAGGTGGAGACGTTGCTCGGCGTCGTCGACGTCACGCTCCACCCGGTAAGCGGATGGAACGCACCGCTGCGGACGGGCGCGCTCCTCACCGACACCTCCGTCCCGACCGAGTTCTACCAGCTCAACAACATCGCGGGACACCTGATGGAGCGCTCGAACGCGAAGGCGTTCAACGCGCTCGTCACCGACCTCGCGAACATCACCAAGGGCAAGGAGCGCCAGGTCGCCCAGATCGTGCAAGGCCTCGGGAAGCTGCTCTCGACGGTGAGCAACAGGAGCGCCGAGGTCGGTCAGCTCATCGACTCCACCAACACGCTGGCCGCGACCCTCGCGCAGCACGACCAGCAGCTCTCCACAGCCGTCGGCCAGCTCGACAACGTCGCCGGCGGCCTCGCGGCCCACAGCACCCAGCTGGCGTCGCTGATCGACAACCTCGACGCGATGGCGTCACAGACGAACAGCCTGCTGTCCGAGAACCGGCCTCAGATCCAGGCGCTGATCCGTCACCTCACCACGACGCTCGGCGTCGTCGGCAACCACCAGGACGACCTCGCCCAGGCGGTCTCGTACCTCGGGGCCGCGATCAAGGGCTTCTCCTCCATCGGGTACTCGGGCTCGACGCCCCTCACATGGTCGAACATCTACGTGAGCACGACCGGGGAGTCGGGCACCGCCGGCGTCCTCGGCTCGTGCGGCGGCTTCACAGCCGCCCTCGACATCGCCCTCGGTCCGACACCGCTGCCGTGCGCCACACGGACAGGCGAACCGTCGGGCACCGGGCTCCCCGGCACAAGCCCGACAGCGCCCTCCGGCGGCTCGGGGCCCGGCGGGCCAGGCACGCTCCGCCTCACACCTTCTGCCGCGCCGAATACCGGGGTCGGCGGACTGGACCAGCTCTTCGCGCCGATGATCGGGGGGCAGGGGTAGATGGCCATCTTCACCCGGTCGACCGAAGACCGTGCCTCCCTCGGCACCGCCCCCTGGGCGGCCTCGGACGGCAACGGCCACGGGAACGGGAACGGCCACGGGCGGGGGCCGCTCGGTGCGGCGCGCTCGGTCGTGCGCCGGCCGTGGTGGTGGGCGATCCTCGCCGTGGTGCTCGCCGCGGCGACGCTGGCGGGCGTGGAGGTGACCGCCGGCCCCGGCACCTATCTGGTGAGCGCCCGCTTCGCACGCGCACCCGGCCTCTTCCCGGGAGCTGCCGTGGAGGTCCTCGGCGTCCCGGTCGGCACGGTCACCTCGGTGAGAAACGTCGGGGACGAGGTCGTGGTGAAGCTCGCGATCAGCCGGGACGAGCGGGTCCCCCGCGGCGTCACCGCAGCGCTCGTCTCGCCCGAGATCCTGGGCGAGCCCGATATCGACCTGACGCCCGGCTACACGGGCGGCCCGACGCTGCGCGCCGGTGCCGTGATCCCCATGTCGAAGACCGCCGTCCCCGTCTCGACCGAGCAGGTGCTGAAGTCGTTGCGCACCACGCTCGAGCGCATCAACCCGCGCGCAGTCGGCGGCCTCGTGTCGAACCTCGCGCAGGATTTGCACGGGCAGGGGAAGAACCTGAACAGGCTCATCTCGGGTGCGGCAGGAACCCTGCAGCTGCTCGCCACAAAGGCGGACACCCTCGGGCAGATGAACGGCTCGCTCGCGCAGCTCACCGGCGCCCTCGACGCGCGCACCAGCCAGATCACCCAGCTCATCACGAACTACGACACGGTCTCGGGCGTCATCGCGCAGCACAGCTCGCAGCTCTCCAGCGCGCTCGTCCAGTTCTCCCAGGCGAGCAGTGAGCTCGTGCAGCTGCTCGAGCCGAACCTCGTTCCGATCGAAAAGGACGTCGGCACCGTCACGACCGTCGGGCGCACGCTCGACCGCAACCTCACATCGATCGACGAGATCCTGTCCTCGGAGGTGGCGCTGTTCACAGGCGCGCGCCGTGTCTACACATCGACATACAACTGGCTGACACTGAACTCCCAGTCGCCGACCGGGCTCACCGGGGCCATCCTCACCTCGATGGTCCGCTCGAGGCTCGAAGGCGTCTGCCGCAGGATCCTCGCCCACCACGCCACAGGGCTCACGGCCACACAGCGAAAGACGCTCGAGACATGCGGCAGCACCTCGTCGAGGTTCTTCACAAAGTCCCTCTCGCAGCTCCCCGCGATCCTGAACGACGTCCGCGCCGGCAGGCTCCCCGCCGCGGGATCGGCCGCCTCGATGTTCGCCAAGGGGCTCGAGAAGATCCCCGGCGTCAGGTCGTCGTCGCCCAACGGCTCGTCGGCCAAGAAGACCTCCACGCAGCCGACCTCGACCTCGACCACCAACCCGACATCGGGCTCCGGTGGGACCGGTACAACGGGGAGCGGCACCACAAGCGGGGGCAGCACGGGCACAGCCACAAAGACATGCCTGCTCGGCCTCCTGAAGTGCGGCTCCTCGGGCTCGGGCACGACGTCCGGCTCGGGCTCCGGCCTCCTCTCCTACGACGTGCCGGCCGCCGCGCACCGCGCGACGCTCCGGGCGAGCGCCGTGCAGGAGCTTCCGCCGCTGCCTGCGGGCGCGCCCGGGGCAGTCCGTCACCTTCGTCACCTTCGCCGTCACCACCACCGGCGCGACCATCACCACGCGGGGGAGCGGCGATGAGGCGGCCCTCGCTTCTGCTCGCGCGGGTGTGCGGCCTCGTGGCGCTCGGCGCGCTGTCGCTCGGACTGTCGGGCTGCGGGGGCGCCACGGGCGGCACCATCACCACCTCCGCGTCGTTCTCGGACGCCGGCACACTGGCCCTCGGCGCACCCGTGAAGCTCGCCGACGTGTCGGTCGGCAACGTGACGTCGATCTCGCTCGACGGCAACCGGGCGAAGGTCACCATGTCGATCGAACGGCGCGCCGACGTCCCCGCCAACGTGGTCGCCAAGATCAACCGGACCACCATCCTCGGCGAGCGGTTCGTCGACCTCGTGGTGCCCCGCCACGCCAAGGGGTCGCTGCGGAACGGGGCGGTGATCCGCCGCACCGCGGTCGTGCCCACAGTCGAGCAGGTCATCGGCGCGGGTTCGGAGGTGTTCGGCGCCATCTCGGCGAGCGATCTGGCGGAGATGGTGAACGCCGGCGGGCAGGGCTTCGCGGGTGAGGCCGCCGCGCTCCGCCAGTTCCTGAACGACACCTCCGCCGTGGCGGCGGGGTACGCCTCGCGGACCGCCCAGATCCGCACGGTCATCTTGAGCCTGGACCGGCTCGGCTCCGCGATGGCGCCGACATCGGGCGCCGACGCGCAGGCGATCACGAACCTGTCCGACACGGTCAAGGTGCTCGCCGCCAACACGACGCGCTTCGAGCAGCTCCTCCGGTCGCTCAACGCAGTCTCGTCCCAGGGAGCCTCGATCATGTCGAGCGAGTACCCCCAGATCGTCGACCAGCTCCGTGCGCTCCAGGCCGTCTCGAACCAGCTCTCGCTCCACCAGCAGGACCTGGCGCGGCTCCTCGAGTGGCTTCCCAAGCACGACGCCACGATGTCGGCGTCGGTCCGGCACAACTTCCTCCAGATCATGAACAACATGGTCGTCTGCGGCCTCCCCGGCGGTGGAGGCACACAGACACCCTCGACGTCCTGCGCGAAGCGGTAGGAGGCGGCACTGTGGGCATGCGCACCTGGCGTCTCGTGCTGAACCTGACGGTCTTCACCCTCGTGGCGGTCGGCCTCGTCGTCTACGGGGTCGTCGACCTTCTCGGCAACCCCTTCGCCTCGTCCACCCGGATCGCCGCAGTGTTCCCGAACGCGTCGGGGATCTACACGAACTTCCCGGTGGAGCTGAACGGGGTGAGCGTCGGGAACGTGACGGCCGTGCGCCTCGTGCGCAAGGGCGCCGAGGTGACAATGACCATCGACCCGGGCGTCGCCGTGCCAGGTGACGTGGTCGCCGACATCGGGATAGCCAACGACCTCGGCGAACAGGTGGTGGAGCTCACCCCACGCGGCGGCGGCGACGTCGCGCCGCTGCGGTCGGGCGCGCTCGTGCCGGTCGCCAAGAACGACGTGCCGGTACAGGTCGGAAAGGTCGTCGCACTCGCGACGCGGCTCCTCCGCGCGATCCCTGCCGGGAAGCTCAACCAGCTGCTCTCCGAGCTCGCGACGGGGCTCCGGGGCCAGTCGGGGAACCTGCGCACGATCGTGTCCGCCGGGACCGCCTTCTCGAGGCAGTTCCTCCGGTACCAGCACCAGTTCAGCGCCCTCCTCGAAAACTCGCCGCCCGTCATGAACGCGGTGACCGCAGCGGGCTCACAGCTCACCCAGGCTCTCGTCAACACCGAGGCGATGGTCCAGGTGTTCGCGCGCGACAAGGCGGCAGTGCAGGGCGACCTGTCCAACGGGCAGGCGGCGACCGGGGTGCTCGGGAAGCTCACGGAGAACCAGGCACCCGACTTCGCCTGCCTCGTACACGACTTCGCACAGCTGAACGCCAATCTCGACCAGCCGCAGAACCTGTCGAGCCTCTCGCAGTCGCTCACGCTCAACCACTACTTCTTCGGTGCGGTCACAGCGGTGGCGGTGACCGGCACCGCGAAGCCCCTGGCGTCGGGGCAGGCGGCCAATCCCAACCAGACCATCCTGCGCACGAGGCTGCTTCTCCCGCCGTCGCCGCAGCAGGGCGACAGGTACGCGACGCCCGTGCCGATCCCGGCCGTGAAGCCGGGCGCGGGCTGCAGCACCGAGCTCGGTCAGGGGGTCGGGCCGGCGAGCGAGCCCGGGTTCACCCCGGCGGCCGGCGGCCGGCTCGACCAGCCGAGCTCGTCGGCCTCCCAGGTCCGCGGCGGCGGCGACGCGTCGGGGAGGCACACCGACGCCGCCACGAGCGGCCGGACCGCCGCCTACGACACGCACGGCGGTACGCCCGTGCCCGCGCTGCTCGTCGTCGGCGGCCTGCTGCTCCCGGCGCTCGCGCTCGCCTGGGGCGTCCGGCCCTCGCGGCGCCGGACGCGTCGGCGGGTTTGAGATTGCCACCGTGAGGCAAGAGCCTCCGCAACGTTGTGCAACCGGGAGGAGGACCCGCGGCTGCCTCCGAGGGGCGCCGCGTCGGAAGGAGGAGAGGGGACGATGGCGAGCGGAGTGAAGGTGGTGGGTGCCGCCGGTCCCCCCGACCCGGCCGTCCGGGGGGACACGATCGTCCCGGGCGACAGCGGCGTCCCGAACGACCCTGCCGAGTCCGCGGCGGGCGGCGGCTCCGCCAGGGTCGCCAGCGCCGGGACCGCGCCCCGCGGCCGCCGGCGCGGCCTGACGATCCTGCTCGCCCTCCTGGCGGTCCTCGGCATCGCCGGCACCGTGGGTTTCGGGCTCGCATGGGCCGGCCTCCACGCGCAGACGAGCGGCGAGGCGCAAGCGAGGACGGCGGCGAGGTCCTTCCTCGTCGACCTCACGAACTTCGACGCCAAGTCCGTCGACGCCGACTTCCAGGCCATCACGTCGATGTCGACCGGCCAGTTCGCGTCACAGGCCCAGCGGTTCTTCAACTCGTCCATCCGCCAGGAGCTGCAGAGGGCGCTCGCGTCCTCCCGGGGCCAGGTGCGCGCGCTCTACGTCCAGTCCTACGGCACAGGGCAGGCGACGGTCTATGGGGTCGTCGACCAGCTGTACGCGAACGACAAGGTCTCGACCCCGCAGACCGACGTGCTCCGGATCGTCCTCACCATGGCCGAGGTCTCCGGACGCTGGAAGGTGGCAGACGTCACCGTGCTCCAGGGGCCCTCGCTCTCACCTGGAACCTCGAGCTCGGCGCCGAAGCGCTGAAAAGGCCGAAGGCCTGGTCCTGGGGCGCGGCAGAGTGGTGCGGGTCTGGGGATTGCCTGGGGACAGCAAGCCCCCGCGTTGGGGACGAGGTGTGTCGCGCTGGGGACATCCGCCACATTTGTGGGGACAACTTCGGGATTTCGTTGCAGCCTCTTGCGTTTGTCACGGCGGCGGCGCAATCTTCTGATTGTTCGAGTGATCGAACCCGTCATCGGACGGAGGGGGTGCCGCAAGGCAACACCGACGGACGAGCAAACGGGGGGGCCGCAAGGCTGAACCAGGAGCCCTGACGGAAGGCCGAAAGGCCGACCGGAGGGACCGGCTGGAGCCGCAAGGCGAAAGTCGGAGGCGGGGGAAGGACATTCGAGCAGAGGTGGCTCGTGACAACGGGCAGGGGGTTCCCTGGAATCCCCTGCGCGGTTGACGGGAACGGGGCTGTCCGACACTGCCCCGGAAACGGAGACCGCGAGTCGCCAAGAGCGTGGCCCCGAGGAGCTGGACGGTCTAGGCCGGACGGTTACTCGGGGTCGCGCCGCGTCCGGGCCCAGGTTGCACAGAGGGCCCAGGTTGCACGGATCGCACCCCCTGCACGGGTCGCACCCCCTGCACGGACCCCGCCGCCGGCGCGTCGGCGGCGCAGGGGTCGTCGATTCTCTCGTCGCACCGCTCGCACTCCATCTCGAACGTCGTGTGGGCGATTCCGAACGGCGCCCCGATCCGGTCCCGCACGGCGACGCCGACGCGCTGTGCCTCCTCCAGGCTCGGATGGCCGGTGAGGACGAGGTGAGCCGACAGCGCGCGGTAGTCGCTCGAGAGGCTCCAGACATGGAGGTCGTGGACCTCGCCAACCCCCTCGACCGAGGTGACCGCCGCACGCAGCTCCGACAGGTCCACGTCCGACGGCGTCGACTCCAACAGCACGTCGGCGCTCTGTCGCACCATGCGCGCCGCCTGGACGAGCACGAGCAGTGCGACGGCCAGCGAAGCAGCCGGGTCCGCGAGGTCCGCCCGCCTGCCGACGGCCACGACGACCACGCCGGCCACGAGCACCGCGCCGGCCAGCG
>DAIRCY010000089.1:0-10352 GCA_036796435.1 Acidimicrobiales bacterium | reverse complement strand
CCTTGCCGGGATCCCGCTCGGCCTGGTCGGCCATCTGGTGCTCGACCTTCTCTACGCGCCATTCGTCCCGCACTTGAAGCACTTCACAGCACCGACCCAGAAGCTCGTCGGGGCATCGCACGGCTGGGGCTTTGTCGTGATCGCGATCCTCACCGTCTGCGGAGCGCCGTTCTTCGAGGAGATCTTGTTCCGGGGGCTCGCCCTGAGGGCGCTCCTCCGCCTGTTCTCCCCGGCAGCGTCGCGGCCGACGCAGCGCCGGGCGGTGGCGGTCGTCGCGGCGGTCGCCGTCGATGGCATCCTGTTCGGCCTGGCGCACTGGGAGCTGTACCAATTCGCGGGGCTGGCGGTCTTCGGGATGCTCCTCGCGACCGTGAGCTACAAGACGGGACGCCTCGGCATGAACATGGTCGCGCACGCGTCCTTCAACCTCGTCGCCGTCGTCGCCCTCCTCGCCAGCTCGGGCATTGTCGTCCGCTGACCCCCCCGACCCGGGAGCACCCGAGCCGGGGACCACCCTCCCGGTGCGTGGTTTCCACGTGACCTGGCCGGCCGACCGGAGGAGCGGGACAAGCGGACCGCCCGGCCCAACGCACAGCGCGCCGCCTTCGGACCCCGTCGAGCCCGCTCATGGGTTTCCCGCGCCTGGGGTGCCCCCGTGGCGCCCCGACGCCGCACCGATGCGGCCCTCGGCGGGGTGGTTTGCTCGCCGGGCGCAGGGACTTGCGAGCGCCGCTGTGGTCCTCGGCGTGATCGCAGTGGTGCTGTGGCAGCTCCACCTGTCGATGCTGCTCACCCAGACGACGACGACGGGTGGCGACACCGGCGCGCACGTGATGATGCCGTCGCTCTTCAACACGGTCCTCTTCCCGCACCTCACGGGATGGGACCCCGGGTGGTACGACGGCTACCCGGCGTACACCTTCTACTTCGTGCTACCCGACGTGCTCGTGGCGCTCGCCTCGCACCTCATCTCGTACGACGTCGCGTTCAAGCTGGCGACCGTGCTCGGATCGGTCCTGCTCCCCGTCGCCGCGTGGGCGCTCGGTCGACTCTTCGGGCTACGCGCTCCCGGCCCGGCCGCGCTCGCAGCGGCGACGCTGCCGTTCCTCTTCGACTACACGTGGACGATCTACGGGGGAAACCTCTTCTCGACGTTGGCGGGCGAGTACGCCTACTCGCTCTCGGTGGCGGCCCTTCTCGTCTTCCTCGGCCTGTTCGCGCGCGGCATTCGCACGGGACACCACCGCGCATGGGCGGCGATCGCGCTCGCGGCATGCGTCCTCGCGCACGTCGTCCCCGGCCTCCTCGCCCTGCTCGGCGCGCTCGTCATTCTGGTCTTCGAGCTCCTCCCGCGACGCTTCCGCCCGACCGACGGGGGCGGGGTGGACGCGGTGCGGGGATCGCTCGCCACCATGTGGTGGGCGGCGTCGACCGTGGCCCTCGGCCTGCTCCTTGCAGCGTGGTGGATCGTCCCGTTCGGGGCCCGCAACTCGCTCTCGACGTCGATGAACTACTCCAAGGTCACCACGTACGTCTCGATCCTCTTCCCGAGGGCGGACCTGTGGGCGCTCGCGCTGGCCGCGGTCGCCGTCGTCGTGGCGGTGGCGACGAGGAGCCGCTTCGGTCTCCTCGTCGCGGTCCTGGGCGGCGCGTCCGCCGCGGCGGTCGTGCTGGACCCGCTGCGTAGCCTCTACAACGTCCGCTTCCTGCCGTTGTGGTTCCTCTGCGTCTATCTCATGGCTGGGTGGGTGGCGGGGGTCGCAATCGCGGCCCTGGCGCGCGCGATGCGGCGGGGGCGTCTCGGCCGGGCGAGTGCGCCGTGGCCCGAAGCGGGCGAGCCGGCGGCGCTGCGCCTCGCCCCGTGGGCGCCGGGCGCCGTCGGCGGTGCGCTCGTCGTGCCGCTCGCGGCGCTGGCGGGCGTCGTGCCCCCGTTCGTCCCCGCGCTGGCGTCGGCGCTCCCCAACGTCGGCGTTCATCCGGGCGCGAACCAGGTGAGCGTGTGGGCGAAATGGAATTACTCGGGCTACGAGGCCAAGCCCGCCTACCCCGAGTACCGCGCGCTGATGCGGCTCATGACGAGGATCGGGCGGACGCACGGCTGCGGGCGCGCGATGTGGGAGTACAACGCGAACCAGAACCGCTTCGGCACCCCCGAGGCGCTGATGCTGCTCCCGTACTGGACGCACGGGTGCGTCGATTCGATGGAAGGGCTGCTCTTCGAGTCCTCGACGACCACGCCCTACCACTTCTTGAATCAGGCGGAGCTCTCCGCCTCACCGTCTGAGGCCGTCGTCGGGCTGCCCTACGGACCGGTGACAGTCACCCTCGGCGTACGCCATCTCCAGCTGCTCGGCGTCCGCTACTTCATGGCCTTCAGCACAGAGGTCGTCCAGGAGGCGTCGGCGGACCCGACACTGAAGCTGCTTGCGACGAGCGGCCCATGGCGCTCGACATACCAGGGCGCCCGCCTCTCGGTGACCTGGAAGATCTACGAGGTGGCCCACTCGGCCATCGTCACGCCGCTCGCGAACGAGCCGGCGGTCCTCACGGGGGTGGGGCAGGGCCAGACAACATGGCTCGGGCGCATGGGGCCCAACAACACCATGACCGAGGGCCCCTCGTTGCGGTGGTACCTGGACACGGCCGCCTGGCACACCGAGCTCGTCGCGCAGGGGCCGGCTGGCTGGCCGCGCGCCGACGCGGCCCGCGCCGACGATCCGCCGTCCGTCCCCGTCAGGCCGACCCGGGTGGCGCACGTCCGGGTCCGACCCGACTCGGTGAGCTTCGACGTCTCCTCGACCGGACGGCCTGTGCTCGTGAAGGTCTCGTACTTCCCGAACTGGCATGCCCGGGGAGCCCGGGGTCCCTGGAGGGCGACGCCGAACCTCATGGTCGTCGTCCCGACGCGCCACCACGTCGTCCTCACGTACGGCACCACCTCGGTGACAGCTGCGGGCGACGCCGCGAGCATCGCCGGCGCGGCCGCACTGCTCGTCACGTTCCTCGGCTGGGCGGCGAATCGCGCACGGAAGCGCCGGGCGCGCCCGCGGATAGGCTGACCGGCTCATGGGCTCGACGGCCGAGGTGTTCAAGGCGTACGACATCCGCGGCACCGTCCCCGATCAGATCGACGCGACGATGTGCCGCGCGATCGGCGGGGCCGTGGCCCGCTTCACGGGCGCGGAGCGCATCCTCGTCGCCCGGGACATGCGCGAGTCCGGCGTCGAGCTGTCCCGAGCCTTCGCCGAAGGCGCCCGCGCCCAGGGGGCCGCGGTCACCGACCTCGGGATGATGTCCACCGACTGCCTGTACTTCGCGTCGGGGAAGCTCGATGCACCGGCCGCGATGTTCACCGCCTCGCACAATCCGGCGGCTTACAACGGCGTGAAGCTCTGCCTCGCCGGTGCGAAGCCGATCGGCCGCGACACTGGCCTCGCGGAGATCGAGGCGTTGACGAACGACCTGTTGGCTGCCCCGGCGCCGGGACCTCCACCGGGTGCGCTCGCGCGGATGGACCACGAAGACGTGCTGCCGGCGTTCGCCGATCACGTCAGGTCCTTCGTCGACGTGGGGTCGCTGCGGCCGCTCCACGTGGTGGCCGACACCGCCAACGGGATGGGGGGCCTCGTCGTGCCCCGGGTGATGGAGGGGCTGCCGTTCAAGGTCGACGTCCTCTACGGGGAGCTCGACGGGAGCTTCCCGAACCATCCCGCCGACCCGATCCAGGAGGAGAACCTGCGCGACCTCAAGGCCGCGGTGCTCGAGACCGGCGCCGACGTCGGCCTCGCCTTCGACGGCGACGCGGACCGGTGTTTCCTCGTCGACGAGCGCGCCCGCACCGTGTCCGGATCCCTCACGACCGCGTTGGTCGCGGTCACGATGCTGGAGAAGCACCCGGGCGCGACGGTGCTGTACAACTGCATCTGCTCCCGGTGCGTCCCAGAGGCCATCGCCGAGCATGGCGGCACCGGTGTCCGGACGCGCGTCGGCCACTCGTTCATCAAGCAGGTGATGGCCGAGACGGGGGCCGTCTTCGGCGGCGAGCACTCGGGCCATTACTACTACCGGGACAACTACCGCGCCGACTCGGGGGTGATCACCGCCCTCTTGGTGCTCGAGCTCATGAGCGCGAGCGACGCGCCGCTCTCAGAGCTCCTCCAGCCATTCCGCCGCTACGCCGACTCGGGCGAGATCAACACCGAGGTGCGCGACCCCGCTGCGGCGGTGGAGGCGGTCGCCGAGGTGGAGGCGACGAGAGGGAACGAGGTGGACCGGCTCGACGGCCTCACCGTCGACCACGGCGACTGGTGGTACAACCTGCGGCCGTCGAACACCGAGCCGCTGCTGCGGCTGAACGTGGAAGCCCGCGACGAAGAGGCGTGCGCCCGGCATGTGCGCGAGGTGCTGGACCTCGTCGAGACTGCTCGCACCTGAGCGCCCCACGACTCGGAGGAGGAGGAGGAGGAGACAAGTGCCGCTCGACCAGTTGCTGATCGACGTCCTCGCGTGCCCGCTCGACAAGGGGCCGCTGCTGTGGTTCGAAGAAGAGGAGCTCCTCTACAACCCGCGCCTCAAGAAGGGCTACGTCGTGCGCGACGACATCCCAGTGCTCCTCGTCGAGGAGGCCCGCGACGTGGACGACGCCGAGCACGACCGGCTGATGGCGAAAGCAGCCGCAGGCGGCGTCCCCGAGACGGGATCGGCGGGCAGAAGAGAAAGTGCCGCGGAAGGGGAGCCGCAGACGTGAGCGCGGCGGCGCCGTCGCCGCTCGCCGTCGACTCGCTCGACATGTGGGGAGCCACCGCGGCCCTTCCCGAGCAGATGGCGGCGGCGATCGAGCTGACGACCTCAATCGGTCTTGCGGCGGTCGAGCGGCGCGGTCCGTTCGACTCGGTCGTTGTGTGCGGGATGGGCGGGAGCGGGATTGCCGGGGACGTGCTCGCCGCCCTCTCGTGGCCGCGCGCGAGGCTGCCCATCCAGGCGGTGAAGGGGTACCGCCTCCCCGCCTACGTGCGCGAGTCGACTCTCGTCTTCGCGGTGTCGTGCTCGGGCGACACCGAGGAGACCGTCGCCGCGGCGAACGACGCCCGGTCCAAGCACGCGCCGGTCGTCGCGGTCTCGGGACCGGGAGCGCTCGCCGCGCTCGCCGCGGACGCCGGATGGCCGCTCGTCCCTGTTCCCGAGGGCATCCCCCAGCCGCGTGCGGCGTTCGGCGCGCTCTGTGTCCCGCCGCTCGTCGTGCTCGACAGGCTCGGCCTCCTCGCCGGGGTGCAAGAAGAGCTGCGGCACGCCGTCGAGGTCGTGGCCGAGGCCCGCGACGCGCTCGTCGGGTCAGGCTCCACGGCATCGGAGCTGGCACGACGGGTCGGAAGGACGATTCCCCTGGTGCAGGGGTCGCCGGGGCCGACGGGCGTCGCGGCGATGCGCTGGAAGACCCAGATCAACGAGAACGCCAAGTCCCCCGCGTTCTTCTCACTCCAGCCGGAGCTCTGCCACAACGAGGTGGCGGGATGGGGCCAGCATGGCGACGTGACGCGCCAAATGCTGACGGCTCTCGTGCTGCGCTACCCCGGCGAGCATCCTCGGGTCGCGCGCCGGATCCAGCTCGTCGAGCAGGTCATGACAGAGGTGGTTGCGAACGTCCTCGACGTGCGTACCGACGCGGTGAGCGACGTCGCGGCGCTGTTCGACCTCGTCCTCCTCGGCGACTTCGTGTCCCTCCATCTCGCAGCTGCCGAAGGCGTCGACCCCGGACCGGTCCCAGCCCTCGCCGAGCTCAAGCGACGCCTGGCGGCGTGGAGCGGCTGACCCAGCGCGAGGGCCGCCTCCTCGCGGCGCTCGTGGAGAAGCAGCTCACGATCCCCCAGCACTATCCGCTGACGCTGCCGGCGCTGACGGCCGCATGCAACCAGGCGACCAGCCGTGACCCGGTCACCTCCTATGGCGAAGAGGAGGTCCTCGAGAGCATCGAGTCGCTCAAGGCGAAGCGGCTGGTGCGGGCGGTGCTCCCCTCGCACGGTCGGTCCGCCGTCCGCTACCGCCATGTCCTCGACGAGGCGCTCGGTCTCGACGCTCCGCAGCTCGCGGTGCTGGCGGTGCTCGAGTTGCGCGGCCCCCAGACGGGGGCGGAGCTCCGCGCGCGTACGGAGCGGATGGCGACGTTCGACTCGGTCGAGCACGAGCTCGAGCTCCTCGCGTCCGGCGACGAGCCGCTCGCCGAACGGCTCGGGCGGCGGCGGGGCCAGAAGGAGGAGCGGTGGGCGGCCCCCCTCACCGGGGCCCACCCCGGTGGCGACGGCGACGCGACAGGTGGCGACGGCGACGCGACGGGTGGCGACGGCGACGCGACGGGTGGCGACGTCGGCGCCCTGCGACGCGAGGTCGCGGCGATCCGAGACGAGCTCGGCTCGATGCGCGAAGGGCTGCACGTCCTGCAAACCGCCCTCGACGAGCTGCGCACCAGCCTGGGCGGGTGATCGGGAGGCCAAAGGAGTTCGACGCGGGGCGGAAAACACCGGCCCTGCGCCATTTCCGCCGGCGAAACAGTTTGTAGACGGGGACGGCGGGTACCCGTCGTCGCAGGATGCGGCCGGTGTCGCAGGCGGCTATACCCAGGGTGACGCGGCAGACGACCTCACGCACATCGCGCTCGATCCGAACGTGCACATCCAGGAGGTGAAGGCATTGACCGCCGACATCAGACCAGGGCGCCTCCCGACCGGGGGGTCGGATCGATGACCGTCGACGCCCCCTTCCACCTCCCGTCGCTCGACCTGCTCGACATGGACTTCTCGAACGGACAGGACGCCGCGGCCGGGAGCGGCTACGACAGGCCGCCGCCGCGGATGGGCTTCTTCACCGACACCTCGGTCTGTATCGGCTGCAAGGCCTGCGAAGTGGCGTGCAAGGAGTGGAACCACGTCCCCGAGGACGGCCTGAACTTCACCGGAATGTCCTACGACAATACGGTCGGCCTCTCGGCAGATACCTGGCGCCACGTTGCCTTCATCGAGCAGCGCAAGCCGCTCGCCCGCCAGGTCACCGGCGGGGAGGACCCACCCGCTGCGACCGCCGAGGGGGCGGACTCGACCGCGGAGCTCGCCGCGGGCGCGTCGCTCCGCACGGCCGACGGCGTGGCAGAGAGCGTCCGGTGGCTCATGTCCTCGGACGTCTGCAAGCACTGCACGGAGGCGGCGTGTCTCGACGTGTGTCCGACGGGCGCGCTCTTCCGCACCGAGTTCGGCACGGTCGTCGTCCAGGAGGACATCTGCAACGGCTGCGGCTACTGCGTCCCGGCCTGCCCATACGGCGTCATCGACCAGCGCCACGGCGACGGGCGCGTGTGGAAGTGCACGCTCTGCTACGACCGGCTCCTCGGGGGGATGGAGCCTGCGTGCGCCAAGGCGTGCCCGACCGATTCCATCCAGTTCGGCACGCTGGACGAGCTGCGGGAGCGCGCGGCGGGGCGGCTCGAGCACCTGCACGCGCTCGGTGTCACCGATGCTCGCCTCTACGGCCACGACCCCCAGGACGGGGTCGGCGGTGACGGGGCGTTCTTCCTCCTCCTCGACGAGCCGGAGGTGTACGGCCTGCCGCCCGACCCCGTCGTGACCACGAGGGACCTGCCGGCCATGTGGAAGCTCGGCGCCGTCGCGGCGAGCGCGCTCACCGTCGCCCTCACCGGAGCGTTCGCCGTGGCCGGCAGCCTTCGAAAGGGGGACCGGCGATGAGCATGGACCGCGTGACCAGGGAGGGCGTGGAGCACGCCGCACCGGGGCGCGACGCGACGACCGGGGTGAACGTCCCGTCGGGGCCGGCCGGCGGCCCGAGGAGCAGGCGGCGGCGCGACGAGCCGGAGTTCCGCTCCTATTACGGGCTGCCGGTGATCAACAAGCCCGTGTGGGAGTCGCCCGACATCCCGGGCTACCTCTTCCTCGGGGGTCTCGCGGGGGCCGGGGCGCTCATGGGCGCGTTGTCCCAGGTGACCGGACGCCGGCGTCTCGCAATGGCGATGAAGGTGGCGGCGGCGCTCGGTGGGCAGGTGTCGATGGTCGCGCTCGTGCACGACCTCGGCCGGCGGACCCGCTTCCTCAACATGCTGAGGGTGTTCAAGGTCACGTCCCCCATGAGCGTCGGGTCCTGGCTCCTCGCGGGCTTCGTGCCCGCCGCCACGGTGTCGGCAGGCTCCGCGGTGACCGGCGCCTTCCCGGCGCTCGGGGGGTTGGCGACGATGGGTGCGGCGGTGCTCGGACCGCCGGTGGCGACCTACACGGCCGCGCTCATCTCGAACACGGCGGTGCCGGCGTGGCACGAAGGCCACAAGACGATGCCGTTCGTCTTCGTGTCGAGCGCGCTCACGTCCGCGGCGGGCTTCGGCCTCGCGGCGGCGCCCGTCGCCGAGACCGGTCTGCTCCGCCCGCTCGGTGCGGCCGCGGGCCTCGCCGAGGTCGCCCTCTCCAAGTCGATGGAGAAGCAGACGGGGATCGTCGGCGAGGCCTACCACGAGGGGAAGGCCGGCAGCTACATGAAGCTCGCCGAGGCGCTCACCGTCGCAGGCGCGCTGCTCTCGCTTCTGAGCGGCAAGAGCCGCCTGCGGCGCACGGTCGCCGGCGCCGCGCTGCTGGCAGGGTCTGCATGCACCCGCTTCGGCATCTTCGAGGCAGGGATCGCGTCGGCGGAGGACCCGCGCTACACCGTCGTCCCCCAGCGGGAGCGGCTCCACCGGCGGGGTGGCCGCAGCGTCGAGGGCCCCGGCAACGATGGGATCGACCGTCCGGACGCCGTCGCCGGCAACGGCTCGGCCTCTGGAAACGGGTCCACACCCAAGGACGGGGAGACGCCATGAGCACTCCGCGGCTCTTCCACGCGATGCAGCGTGACCACGACCTCGCCTGGGATCTGGTGAACCACCTGACCGGGGGAAAGGGGGAGGCGACCCAGGAGGGGATGGTGCGCCACCGGATCGCCCAGGATCTCGTCGCGCTCGAGTCCACTCACGAGGCGGCAGAGGAGCTCGTAGTGTGGCCGGCCGTCCGGCTGCACTGCCCCGACGGGGACCACTTGGTCTCGACCGCGCTCCTCCAGGAGGGGAAAGCCAAGCTCGCGCTGAACGAGCTGCGCAGGATCTCCGCCGACTCCGAGGAGTTCTCGCAGTGCGCCAACACGGTGGCGTCGGGCTTCCGCGAGCACATGAGCTACGAGCAGAACCAGATCTGGCCCCGGCTCGAGACCCACGCGAGCCCCGAAGAGCTCGACAAGCTCGCCGACGCGTATCTGCGCGCGCGTGAGACGGGCCCCACGCGTCCGCACCCGTACACGCCGTCGACACCCCAGGTCCTCCGTACGGCGGGCATGGTCCTCGCCCGCCTCGACCGGGTCAGGGACAGAATGCTCCTGCGGAAGGTGCCGAGCAGTAGACCGCTCAGCTGAGCCGTTCGACGATCATGGCCATCCCCTGGCCGCCGCCGACACACATCGACTCGAGGCCCAGCGTCTTGTCGGCATCCTCGAGACCGTTGAGCAGCGTGGTCATGATGCGGGCGCCGGTCTGACCGAAGGGGTGGCCGAGAGCGATCGCGCCACCGTTGACGTTCAGCTTGTCCCACTCGATGCCGAGCTCCGCCGCGCACGGGACGACCTGGGCGGCAAAAGCCTCGTTGATCTCGACGAGGTCGATGTCGTCGATGGTCATCCCGGCGCGCTTCAGCACCTGGCGCACCGCGTCGACAGGGCCCAGCCCCATGATCTCCGGGTTGAGCGCAGAGAGCCCGCTCGCCACGATCCTCGCGAGAGGGGAGACGCCGAGTTCGCGTGCCCTCGTATCGCTCATCACGACCACCGCCGCCGCCCCGTCGTTCAGCGGGCAGGCGTTCCCCGCCGTCACGGTCCCGCCCTCGCGAAAGACCGGCTTCAGTTGGGCGAGGCCTTCGAGCGTCGTGTTGGGCCTCGGGCCGTCGTCCTTGGTGACGACGGTCCCCTGCGGCGTCGTGACCGGCACGATCTCGCGCTCGAAGAACCCGTTCTCCATCGACTTCACAGCACGGGTCTGCGACATCAGCGCGAACTCGTCCTGGATCTCGCGGCTCACCTTCTTGAACTCGGCCACGTTCTCCGCGGTCTGCCCCATGGCGATGTAGACGTCGTCGAGCCCTCCGTGAGGCTCCCATGGTTCGGATGCCTTCGGCGAGCGTGCGAGCGTGCGCAGCTCGGCGTCGGCGAACGCCTCGTTGTGCGGGCCGGAGTCCGCGAAGCCGTTCATGTATCGGCTCACCGTCTCGACGCCCGCAGCCACAAAGACGTCACCCTCCCCGGCCTTGATCGCGTGCGCGGCCATGCGGATCGTCTGGAGCGAC
>DAIRCY010000088.1:0-10358 GCA_036796435.1 Acidimicrobiales bacterium | reverse complement strand
CCCCCCCCCGGGGCCCCGGGCCCTGCGCGCTCGCCCCCGGACGCCGCGGCGCGCGCCAGCGCCGCGTCCAGCGCCTCCACGCCCCTCGCCTCCTGCCACGCATGGCCGTAGGCGTCGATGTCGCCGCTGGTGAGGACGTTCCTCCGGCGCAGCTCCACTGGCGAGATCCCGGCCACGCCCGCGAGCTCGTCGAGCGCGCTCTCGACTGCGAACACGGCCTGGGGCGCGCCAGGCGCGCGCATGTGGCCCTTCGGGATGGTGGTCGTGTACGCGATCCTCGACCGGACCGCAAAGGCCTCGACGCGGTAGCCGAGGGCGCACTCTTCGATGCCGTGCAGGTTCGCCGACGGGATCGGCTTCACCGCCGCGTATGCGCCGCCGTCGAAGAGCGCGTCGACGTAGAGCGCCAGCAGGCGACCTTCGGCGTCGCATCCGACCCGGACGTCGAGAAGCGCCGGGTGGCGGGCGTCGGTCGCGCTGAAGTCCTCGCCCGAGCGCAGTGCCAGCCGCACCGGCCGGTCCGCCCACAGGGCCAACGCCGCGCAGAGCGTCGGGTCGACCACGCCACCCTTGCCCCCGAAGTCGCCACCGAGCGGGACCGGCTCGATCTCCACCGCGTCGAGGGAGAGCCCCAAGGTCTTCGCAGCCTGCTCCCTGAGCCGGTACGGAGCCTTCACGGTGCCTTGCAGCGCGACGCGCCCCCCCGGGAGCGGCCACGCCGTCCAGCACTGCGGCTCGAGGTAGCCCTGGTGACCCGACGGGGTGCGGTAGACGGCGCTCGCCACGTGCGCAGCCCGTGCGAGCGCGGCGTCGGCGGCGGCGGGGTCGCCCTGGACGACCTCGGACTGGAGGTTCGGATGCTGCGACTCGGTCACGACCGCGCCGTCGTAGCGCCACGGCGCGTCGTGCACGTGGACCGCGCCGGGCTCGAGCGCTGCCCGAGAATCGAGTACCGGCGCGAGCTCGCGGTACTCGACGTCCACCAGCGCCGCGGCGTCTTCCGCCGCACGGCGCGTCGACGCGAGCACCACAGCGACGGCCTCCCCGACGAAGCGCACCTTGTCCCTGGCGAGGAGCGGCATGTCCCGGACCCGGCGCCCGCACAGCTCGTCGCCGAACCGGTCGGCGAGGTCGCGGGCGGTCACCACGGCGGACACGCCGTCCGTCGCAAGCGCCGCACCGGCGTCGATGGCGAGAATCTCCGCGTGGGGGCTCACGCTTCGCACCACCGCCGCGTGCAGCGCACCCGCCACCTCGACGTCGGCGCTGTAGCGCGTGACGCCCGTCGACTTGTCACGCGCGTCGCCCCGCTGCCCTGCGACGGTCGCCGTGGTGGTGGTCACGACGGGCCCTCTCCGGCAGCGAGGCGGTCAAGCAACCGCCGGGACCGCTCCCAGCGCTCCTCGATCGCCAGTCTCGGCTCGACCCGGAAGCGCATCGGGTCGAGCTGCACGCCCAGGTCGTCGCGGAGCACGCGCTCGACCTCCAGCTCCGCGGCCGTGGCGTCCTGCTCCTCGACGACCCGGCGCACGCGCAGGGCGAGGTAGTGGGCGGCGTCGTCAGCGACCGCGAGGAACGTCGCCCGCCCCGTGGCGCGCAGGTTCCTCTGCGCCTTGGCGCCCGCCACCACGACTCTGAGCGTCGACGGCGACGCATCGACCTCGGCGCGCGACAGGAGGCAGACGTCCACCCTGCCCGCGTCGTCCACCGTCAGCAAGGCGAACGCCGGCTCGAGCGCCCCGACAGCCGGCTCGCCCTCCAGGCCACGGCGCACCTCGGCGGGCAGCGAGAGGTCGCGGCCGTTTCCGCCTGCTGTTGGCTCGCTCACTCGGTCGTGCCCCACCGCCGGAAGAGCTGGTGGGAGATGCCGAACTGGTCCAGCACCTTGCCCACCACCTGGGCGACCAGGTCCTCGGGGGACTTCGGACGGTGGTAGAAGCCGAGCACCGGGGGCATCACGATCGCGCCGGCGAGGGTGACCACCTCCATGTTGCGGATGTGGATGAGGTTCAGGGGAGACTCCCGGGTGACGAGAACGAGGCGGCGCCGCTCCTTGAGCGTGACGTCGGCAGCACGGATTAGCAGGTCTGCCGAATTGCCGGTCGCCACCGCGGCCAGCGTGCGCATCGAACAAGGGATGACGACCATCCCGTCGGTCAGGAAGGACCCGGACGAGATCGCTGCAGCCAGGTCGCGGACGTCGTAGGACACCGTCGCGAGCTTCGCCACCTCTGCGGGGTCGACCCCGGCTTCGAGCTCGATGCTCCGCCGTGCCCCCTCGCTGATGACGAGATGGGTCTCCACCTCCTCGTGGCCGTGGAGCGCTTCGAGGAGCGCGATCCCGAGTTGGGGTGCGCTCGAGCCCGACATGCCGACGACCAGCCGGCGGGGTCGCGTGGAAGTCGCTCCCTCGCTCATCGGGGAGCACGGCCTTCGGCGGGGGGCATCTTGCACTCGATGCCTTCGCGGGCGAGCTCGGCAACGTAGATCTCCCGGATGCGCGGGTCCTCGTCGGCGTAGTCGATCTGCCGCCCGCCTTCGGTGACGCTCTTGTCGACACCCATGAAGTGCTGCCGGCGCTCCTCGGTGAACGGGTACCGCAACCCGCCGTAGGCGACGGCCAGGTAGCGGCTCGGGTGCGTCGAGGTGTTGAAGTGCTGGTGGAACTGCTGGTCCGCGGGGGCGTAGACGACGCCGTGGCGCCAGTCGATCCGCGTGAACTCCTCTTCCCCCTCGTACCAAAAGAGGCTGTAGCCGTGGCCGTCGACGGTGAAGACGTGGAAGTCGGGAGCGTGGCGGTGACCCTTTTTGTAGGTGCCTACGGGCATCTCGGACATGTGCGCGTGCATCGTCGACTCGGCGAGGACGAACTTGAGGTTGCGGCTGCCGGCACCGCGCGCCTGCCACTCGGGCATCTCGAAGTCGGCGAGGTCCGGGACGAAGTTGGTCTCCCACATATGACGGCCGGGCGCGACGTGGACGAACTTGCCCTCGCCGCGGAACCGGTCCTCGCCACCGAACCGGCCGGGGAACTCACCCGGGTTGTCGAACACGAACGACTCGTCGTGAAAGACGTTCAGCATGAGCGGCAGGCTGGTCACAGAGGCGAGGCGCGCCTCTTCGCTCCCGCTCGCGTTGAAGTGCCGGTACGGCGCGTTGAGGGGGAGCCCGAACAGGCTGCGCGGACCCCACTCGAAGCTGTGCGTGCGCCCCTCCGGATCGCGCAACACGGTGTTCCCGTGGCCCGCGAGGACGTACACCACCTCTTCGTACAGATGGTGCTGTGTCTCCGTGGCGCCACCCGGCGGGATCGCCGCCACGAGCACGTTCGCCCAGTCGCCCCGGCCGATGAGGTGCACGAACGCGGCAGGGACGCCGAGCCGGGCCCACGGCTCGGTCTCGACGGCGAGCAGGTCGACGGCGAAGTCCTCGACGACCGGGATCTTCTGGTCCTTCGCCCAGTCGAGGTACGGCCTGATCAGAAGCTTTCCTGCCGCAGCCGCTTCGAGCACGGCCGCGTCCGACTGTGTGCGGTTCATGAGGGCTCTCCCTTGATTCCCGGTAACGCCGGCGGCGTCTTCGAGGACGGAACGGCACGGACGGTCCGGACCTCGGCCCCGCCGAACAGAAGGGATTTCACCACGACCGGGACCACCTTTGCGGGCTCGACCGGCCGCCCGACGTCGACGTAGTCGAGATCGGCGAGCTCGATGGCGTCCAGGCACAGGACGTCCCTCGGCTCGACGCCGAGCTCGTTGCGCATGATCCGTCCGAGCGACAACGCCACGTCGGAATCGAGCGCGACGACGAGCTGCTCGACCCCAACGCCATGCTGCCCGGCGACGAGCCCCTCCGCCACCGACCGGAGCCGAGCGTACGTCGGGTCGCCTTGCCAGCGCAGCGACACCGCGAGCACCTCGGGGACGTCGTGTCCGCAGAAGCGCCGGCGGACGGCGGCGGTGAGCGAAGCGGCGACAGCGCCCGGGTCGATCACCTCGGATGACGTGAGGTCGAATGGCGGACGGACAACGGGCACGTGGTGGAGCGGGAGTGCGGCAGGGTCCACGGCGACGGTCGAGCCGCTCACCTGGGTCGAGAACTGCGACGCGCCGATCACCGTCGCCCGGATCCTCTCGACCCCCATCTGCAGTCCCCCGCCGAGCCCGGCGTGCTCGAGCCGCAAGAGGAGGGCGCGGGCGAGAGAGGGCCCGAGGTCACCGAGGTCACCGAGGTCACCGAGCTCGGCGGAGTCGGCGCCGTCGTCCGTCCCGCCCTCGGTCCCCCCAGCGTGGGACGCGCGGGCGGGGAGCCCCGACGGACTGCGGAAGAACTCCGCGACCCCGCCGGACGCCACGATCTCGAAGGGGCGCGCGGGCGAAGGGAACGGCGCGGTCAGGAGAGCGGCGCCCCCGCCTTCGACCCGGACGCCGAGATGGACGCCGAGACGGGGGTCGAGCTGGCCGACGATCGCGAGGGCCATGCGCTCGCAGATGGCGTCCACTTGCGCCGGCTCGATCACTCGGCCGAGCCGTGCGTCGGCTCCCACCGCCTCGGCGAGCGGCACGACGGCGTCCTCGACACGGACGAGCCGGCGGTGCCGGTCCCACGCCAAGAGGCGGCCGCCCGCCGCGACCGCCGCAGTCGCTCGAACGTCGCCGCCCGAGACGAGTGCGAATTTGGTGGTCGCCCCGCCGATGTCCAGGGCGACGACGGGACCAGGCGTCTCCATCGACCGCGCCACTGCGCCCGACCCGTGCGCGGCAAGGACCGCCTCAAAATGGTGTCCCGCCGCGGCGCACACGAACCGTCCCGACGTGCCGGCCAACCGCTCGGCCAACGCGCGGGCGTTGTGGCGCAGCAGAGCGCTCCCGGTGAGGAGGACGACGCCGCTGTCGATCTCGCCGGGATCGACCCCCGCCTCGGCGAACGCCCGGCGGACGGCGGAGTCGACCGCCGCCGCGTCGATGTCGTCCGAGGTGAGATACGGAGTGAACGCCGCGGGAGACACCGCCACGATCTCGCGCTCGACGACGTCGTAGCGGGTCGAGAGCGCCTGCGCCCGCCGTTCGAGCACGACGCGCGACACGCTCACGTGGAACGTCGCAGAGCCGACGTCGATCCCGACGGTCAACAGCTCGACCACGTCGGAGTCGGGCGCGAGCCGGTGCAGCCGGCCGCCAGGCGTCGCCGCGGTCACCGGGACCGCCGCGTCAGGGACCACGATCATCGGCGACGCGCGACCACGAGGACCGTCGAGTAGGCGCGCCACGGCACGACCACGTCGAGCTGACCGATTCGTCCGAGCGCATCGAGGTGGTCCCCGAGGGTCGGGTGTGGCCGGTCGTGGCGGTGCGGGGACGGGTTCGGCGGCACCAGGTCGGCACGGGCCTCGGCCAGGCGGGATGCCCAGGGCTCCCCGACCCGTACGTGATCGAGATTCGCGATCCACCCCCCGGGGCGGACGAGCGCGGACGCGGTCGCGTAGAACGCGGCGAGCCCATCGGAGGAGAGGTGGTGGCTGAGCCGCGAGGTGACCACCGCGTCGACCGAGCCGGGCGAAGCGACCAGCGGCAGGTCGGCAAGGTCGAGCACGCGGTATTCCACCCGGCCGGCGAACCGGTGGAGCTTCTCCTCGGCGATGCGTCGCATGACTTCGGAGACATCGGTCCAGATCCCCTTCGCTTCCGGCAGACGCCCGAGGATCGCCCCGAGGAACGCGCCGGGCCCGCTGCCGACGTCGACGACGGCTCGGACGGGCTCCTCCGCGTGCGCCAGCAGGTCGGCGGTGATGCGTCGCGGGAGCGCAAGGAGCTCCTCCAACCGATCGCCGCTCGCCCACTGCTGGACGAGCTCGTCGTCCTTCCAGTCGGCGCCGTCTCCGGCCCGTGGCGCCACTTCGTCCGGTGGCGTGCTGCGGCCCTCGTCGGCGTGGCTCAGCTCAGCGTGCGGCACTGATCCATCGGAACCACCGCGCCTGGATGCCCCTGATGACCGCCACGTTGATCACCCCGATCAGTGCGGCAAGGAAGATCAGTGCGAGCAGCTGTCCCGTCCTGAACCCGTTTCCGTAGAAATTGATGAAGTAGCCGAGCCCGACGTTGCTCACCTCGATCTCCCCGACGATCATGCCGATCACCCCGAGGGCAACGCCGACTCTGAGGCCGGCGAAGATGTACGGCATCGACGCCGGGAGGATGACCTTGCGCATGAGCTGGTGCTCGTTCAGTCCGAGCATCTTCCCCACTTCGACGTAGCCCTTGCTCACGTTGCGCAGACCGCCCGCGGTGTTCAGGAGCACCGGGAAGAAGCTGATCAGGATGATGAAGAGGACCCTGGCTTCCGTCCCGATGCCGACCCACACGAGGAGCAGCGGGATGAGCACGTTGAGCGGCGTGGCGTTGGCCGCGTTGACGTAGGGGCTGAAGAGGGCGTCGAGGAGCCGGTAGCGGCCGATCACGAGCCCGAGCACGATGCCCGCCGACACTCCGATGGCGATGCCGATGTACAGCTCCCGAAGCGAGATCTCGAGCGCGGGCACCACCGGTCCCGACGAGAACTGGTCCACGAAGTCGACGGCGACCTGCTGGGGTGAGGAGATCAGCGCCGTGCTGATGAAGAGGCCGGCCAGCTCCCAGAGGCCGAAGAGCACGCCCAACGCGACGAGCGGGGCGACGATCCGCGTCGATCGCCACTCGGTGAAGGGGCGGCGCGGGGCATGACCTGACCCGAGGGCAGATCTCTCCCCGGTGAGGGTCCCGGTGACGGCGGCGGTCAATGACCCGGCTCCTTCCCGCCGCGCAGGTGGTCGGTGATGTAGGCACGCAGCTCGATCGCCCGCTGGTGGGCGCGCACGTCGTAGTCGGTGCGGGGCCGCGGGAGGTTGACGTCGAGCACCTCGGTCAGCCGGCCCGGCCCCGGGAGGAAGAGACCGATGCGGTCGGAGAGGAAGATGGCTTCGTCGACGTCGTGGGTCACGAAGACGATGGTCGTGCCCAGCTTCTCCCAGAGGTTCGCGATCTCGACTTGGAGCGCCTCTCGGGTGAAGTTGTCGAGCTGTCCGAACGGCTCGTCCATGAGCAGAACCTTCGGGCGGACGGCGAGCGCCCTGGCGACGCCGACGCGCTGCTGCATGCCGCCGGACAGCGTGTAGGGGGGCGCCTTGGCCACCGACGCCAGGCCGACCAGCTCGAGCACCTCCATGGCGCGTTGGCGGCGCTCCGCTTTCCCGACGCCGCGCACCTCGAGGCCGAGCGCGACGTTGTCGACGACGTTGCGCCACGGCAACAGGTTGATGTCCTGGAAGACGTACGACATGTCGTGCGACACGCCGTCCAGCTTGACCCCGTCGAGATAGATGGTCCCTCTGTCGCAGCTGTCGAGTCCGTCCAGGATGCGCAGCAGCGTCGTCTTGCCGCACCCGCTGACCCCGACCAAGCTGATGAACTCACCGCGCCGGACATCGAGGCTCACCCGGTCGAGGGCGTGGACCGTGCGCTTCGTTGTGACGAAGACCTTGGAGACGTTCTCGATCTTCAGGATCGTGCCGTGCTCAGCGGAGGTGGGCGCCGCGTGCGCGGGTGCCGATCCTGCGGTGCTGACGGTGGCGTCGGTGGTCATCGTGCTTCACGCCTTCCTGCAGAGGTTGCGGCGATCCATGGAAAGACTCGTGCTTGGACTTGACGCAATGCCCAGAAGAGGAACAGGGCGAGGGCGGTCGTGGTGAGGATCGCGGCGACGAGCTGGGCGGTCTCGCTGCGGGTGCCGAGCACTGTCACGAGACCTCCCAAGCCGGAGCCGCCGATCTCCTGGCCGCCGAGGATCATGCCGACGGCGCCCACCGCGAGCGCAATCCGGGCGCCGACGAAGATGTAGGGCAAGGTCCCCGGCAGGTAGACGTAGCGGATCTGCTGCAAGTGCGACATGCCGAACGTCGTGCCGACGTCGGCGAGACGCCCGCGTACCGCCCGCACTCCGGCGTGGGTGTTCACGATGAGCGGCCATATCGCGATCGTCATGATGAAGGCCACTCTCGCCGTCTCGCCGAAGCCGAACCACACCTCCATCACGGGCAGGAGGGCGATCGACGGGGTGGCGTTGCCGAAGGCGATCAGTGGTTCGAGGGCGCGTTCGAGGATGCGGATGCGCCCCATCAACAAACCGATGCCGACACCCACGATCGCCGCGAGGAGCACGCCGCCGATCATCTCGAGCAGGCTCCGGAGGAAGTCCGCCGGCAAGGGGCCGCTCACGAGGAGGTGCCAGAGGGCGGGCGCCACCAGGCTCGGCGTCGAGATGAAGATCGGGTTCATGAACAGCGAGGTTGCCTGCCAGATGCCGATCCCCAGCAGGACGCCGAGGGCGCCCGCGATGGCGGGGCGGTGGTGCGTCACCCACCCGAGGCGCCCCGCGTCCTCCACCTCGGTCGTCAAGAGCCCCTTCGTCTCGAAGGCGTTGCCGAAGGGGATCTCGAGTTGGTCCCGGCCGTCTGCCGGCAAAGGCACCCCGACCGCGGTTGCCGCGCCGAGGCCGCCATCCGTGCCGGCCGGGGTGCCTTGCCGCGCTGTCACAACTTCTTGCCGTGCTTCTTCCAGAGCTTCCAGGCCTCGTTCCAGGCCTTCTGTGTCACTTCCTGAGAACGCGGTCGCTTTCCGAGCCCGGTGATTGTCCCGAGCTGGTTCGCTGCGTTGTAGTTGAAGTTCGCGATCGACGCCGAGTAGGCGTTCTTCGAAACCGGCCAGCCGTTGAGTGTCTTCAGAGCCTTCCACGCCGACTTGTACGCTGTGACCGGGTCCGCTGTCGACGTGTATGTCTGGGCGTTCTTGACCCACGCGTTCTCGTTCGTGTTGAAGAGCTTGGCCGCCGCCAGCCACGCGAGATCGATCGCGACGGCCTCCTTCTGGTGGCTCTTCAGCCATGAGGACCTGGCCGACATGAAGCTGTCCGCGTACTCCGGGAGGATCTCCGTGGCGTCGGTCAGCTTCTTGAATTTTCCGACGGCTGTCGCCGGCAGTGTCGCGGCGGCGAAGAAGGCGGCTGTGACCTTCCCGGCGATCAACGCATTCATCGATGCTGTGCTGGCGCCAGTCGACAACATGTGCACTGTCGACCGGTTCAGGTGGGCCTTCTTCAAGACGGCGTGCAGCATGATGCCGTCCGGCGAGGCTGTGCAGCAGAAGGCGATGGTCTTCCCCTTCAGGCCCTTGAGCCCCTTCACCGACTTCTTGGCGTACAAATAGTCTGTGAGGTGGACCTGGTTCGGTCCGAACACCGTCAATCCGGCGTCGAGCTCCGTCGGAAGCGGGCCGACCGAGACTGTGGCCTTCCCTCCTTCGACCGCCAGCTCTCCCGCATTGTGCGAGGCATTTGTCTGCGAGATGTTCGCGCCCCACGACGCCATGATCTTGATCCAGTCGTGCACGTTCGTGTCGCCGATGTGGGCGCTCCCCGCGGCATTGATCACCGCGATGGTGACGCCCTTCAATGTGGGCTTCCCGTGCTTGAACGTGAGAGCCGAACCCTTCTTGCCCTCGTGGCTGGGCGAGGCGCCGGCGACGGCCAACCCCGAGAGGGAGAGGGCCAGAGTCACTGCAAATGCGCAAACCACGGTTGCGAAAGCCTTCAGCTTCATGCATTCCCCCCTAGACGTCGATGTGACAGCGGCCGATTGCCGCGCAACAGAAACGCATTCCTGAAAACGTAACGGTGCGCAACCGTTTCGTCAAGGTGCGCGGAGCGCGTCCGTCCCTGCGCCGGGCGGCGAGACGACGTCGTCTTGGACCTCGGTGCTGCGCAGGAAACGGGCGAGCGACGACGCTGCTCGCGCCGCGCCTTGGGCTGCGGCCGTCGAGGTGGTGCCGGCCCACCCCGCTGCGACGTAGCGAAATAGCGATGTAGCGATCCCGGGCGGGCGGCGTGCACGGCGCCTCGGAGAGCACCGGGCTCCTCTTCGAGCGATCCGTCGGCGTCGCCTGCGCCGGCGACCCCCGCCATGACCACGGGCTTCGTGTCGACGAGGGCCAGAGCGACCAGCCGGCACCCGAGCCCCGAGAGCGGGACCGGGCGAGCGCGGCGGGCACGCCCGTCTCGCAGCCGCCGCTCACGCGGGCGCACCCGGCCGGGGCAGGATCCTTCCGACGAGCCTTGCCAGGGCGCCAGGCAGCCCCGGCCGGATTTCGAGACGAGTCCTTCGACGTGGCGTGCGGCCGTCACCTACGACCTGCGGCCGCCCGCGACGCTGCAGTGGGGCATCATCGAACTGCCGAGCCCGACCGACAGCCACACATAGCGCACGCACCGCTCGAGCTCGTCCAGGGCCGCCTCTGCCCAAGGATCTCCTCTCGGGTCGATGGGTCAGAATG
>DAIRCY010000087.1:0-10587 GCA_036796435.1 Acidimicrobiales bacterium | reverse complement strand
GGGCGGGCAACCCACGTCATATGCGGACCGGGCCGGCCGTTCCATACTCACTGACCAGCGAGGACTCCTGCGAAAATGGTGGTGGGCCGTAGTCACTCGTATTCGAACCGCTGCGAGATGCGAGAACGGCTACTCACGCTCACCAACCTGCTTTGTAGCGTCGCGTAGCTCCGAATGCTACACTACACGTCATGACCCAGACCATCGCCCAACGGGAGCTGCGCAACGACAATGCCAAGGTGATCGACGCCGTGGCAACTGGGGAAACCTTCGTCGTGACGCGCAATGGCGTTCCGGTGGCCGAACTCCGGCCGATCGTGCCTCCCCGTCGCAAGTTCGTTGCCAGGGAACAACTCGTGGCTCTCGGCGCTGCCGGGCCGCACCTCGACCTCGCCGAATTTCAGGCCGACCTCGATCGCATCGTCAATCAGGACCTGTAGATGTCCGTCGGCCTGCTCGATACGTCCGTCGTCATCGATTGGGACGACCCTGCCGTCGTCACGGCGCTCCCGGACGAGGGGGCGATCTGCGCGGTGACCCTCGCTGAGCTGACGGCTGGGCCGCATCTCACCTCGGCCACCGACGAACGAGCTCGCCGGCAGGCTCGCCTACAGCAAGTCGAATCTACTTTTGACGCCATCGCCTTCGACGCCGCTGCTGCCCGCAGCTACGGTCAGGTCGTCGCTGCTGTCGTGGACATCGGTCGGTCCCACCGTCGCCGCATTGCCGACCTGCTCATCGCCGCCACGGCGCATGCGAACGGGCTAGCGCTGTATACGCGAAACCCTGAGGACTTTGACGGCCTCGAGAGACTGATCGAGATCATCGCAGTCTGAGATCACGGTGGCGGTCTAGCCGAGCCCGGCCGTGACCGGCGCTTCGAATCCACACCGGTTCGAATAGCGTCCTACGGTTGCCAAACACGTGGGCCGTAGGCACTCGTGTTCGAACCTCGATGCCGTGCGGGAACGCCTACAGCAGCTCGGGTCGAGCATCTGAGGGGTCCGGCCCCCGAGACGATCCTTGTGTATCACCCCTATGTATCACCGTGATACACTCACGGCGTGCGAAGTCTGAGGCTTGATCCTGACCTCGACGAAAAGGTCCGTCGTGCAGCGGCGGCGAAGGGTGAATCTGTCTCCGAATTCCTCCGCCAAGCGGCCGCCGAACGAGCCGAGGAGACGTTGGCGGGTCGTCCGAGCGAGCGGTTCGCCGATGTCGCCGGCGTAGTCCACGGCGGCGGCGGGCGCGCGCGCCGGACCGGTGCCGCGTTCACGGAGTCGCTGGCGTCAGACCGCAACGAGCGTTGACCCTCACTGACGCCGGCCCGCTGATCGCGATCATCGACGCTGATGAAGCTGATCATGCTTCATGCGTCGATGCCCTCGACCGACTGATGATCCCCCTCGTGACGACGTGGCCGGCGTTCACCGAAGCGATGTACCTGCTTGCTCGTGCCGGCGGCATTCGAGCTCAACAAGCGCTCTGGCGCCTGGTACAGACCGACCTCCTCGTCGTTGCTGAGCTCTCTCCTTCTGCCGTCGACCGAAGTGCTCGCTTGATGGACCAGTACGCAGATCGACCCATGGACCTCGCCGACGCCACCCTCGTCGCGCTGGCAGAAGAGCGCGGGGACCGGAGGATCTTCACCCTCGACACCGACTTCCAGATCTACCGGTTCCGAGGCCGGCAGCGCTTCGAAACCGTCCCAGCGCCGTGACCAGCACAGGTCGGTTCGAATAGCGACGTACGGTTCCAAGATCGGTGGGCGCTAGAGGACTCGAACCTCCGACCTCAGCCGTGTGAAGGCTGCGCTCTAACCAACTGAGCTAAGCGCCCCGGGGCCCGCGCCGCAGCACGGAGCGGTCCGACGACGATAGCGCGCCGCGACTGTTCGGCCCCCTGCGGCCGTCCCTAGTCCACCACGAACCTGGATCGGCGCCACCAGAGGTGCAGCCGATAGCCTGGCGAGACATGACGCCGGACCGGACAGGTCTCATCACAGTCGACAGCGCTGGCTCCGGTCCCCCGAGCGCGTGGGAGCGCCTGTCCCGGACGTTCCTCCGACCTCCGCCGCCGAAGGCCGCGGGACCGAAGGCTGCGGGCCCGAAGGAGCACCCCGACTTCTCCCGCATGACCGACGACGAGAAGCGCACCCGCATCGTCACGGTCGACCCGACCGAACGCAAGGTCGGCATCGCCGCGTCGCTTCTCGGTGTGGTGATCGCGCTCTACTCCACCTTGCCGTACATGGTGTCGAAGGTCGCGGTCCGGACGACAGTCAAGCCGAAGGGGACGACGTGCAGCCCGGTGGTCGGCATCTCGCACCTCCACTACGTCGCCTCGACGAAGACCTGCAACGGGATCTACCCGGCGAGCCACTTCGTGCTCCCCCTCGTGGTGGAGCTCGTGCTCGTGATCGCCATCTACGTCACCGTGCGGATCGGGCGCCGCTCCGCGCTCGCGTTCACGCTCGTCATGACGGGGCTTGCCTTCGGGAACCCCATCATCCTGCTGCCCTACATCGCAGCCGGCGGCTGGACCATGCTGCGGGCCTGGCGGACGCAGAAGTACGGCGCACCTTCCTCCAAGGTGGTCCTGACAGGCTGGGTGCCACCGCCGCCGCGCGGGTCGGCCCGGCGAGCGAAGGCGGCGCCGGCCCGCCCCCGGAAGGGCAAAGAGACGACCACCGCGACAACGCGGAAACCCCCGCCGGCGAACAAGCGCTACACGCCGAAGACCCCGCCCGCGAAGAAGAAGGCAGCCCCCCCGGCTCCATCTCCCGGCCGAGGTGCCTGAACGACCCATTCAGCTGGTCATCAGAGCTGAGCGGAGTAGCTGCAACACGTCGGCGCGCCGACGTACGAGGGAGCGGGCCGTCGGCTCTTCCCCGAGGGCGCGCAGGACGTCCACCTCGGTGACCATGCCGATCACGGTCGAGTAGATCGCGAGCAGCAGCAGGTTCGGGTTGTGGCGCCGCATGCGGCCGGCGTCCATCTCCGCCTCGAGGAACTCCGAGGCGCGGCGGACGAGGGGCTGGAGCTCGAGCGTCATTCGCGGGGCGGCGGGCGGCCCGAGTCTCGACACCTCACGTACGAGACCGAGGAGCTCGGGCCGGCGCGCCGCGAGCCGGAACACCGAGCGCACCACTGCCTCCACCTTGGCCCAGCCCTCGCCCGCGCCGTCGAGCGCGGACTGCATCGCATTGGCGAGCTCCTCCGCGCTCCGGCCGATCAACTCCCCGAGCAGGGCCTCTTTGCTCGGGAACCAGTACAGGATCGACTGTTTGGTGATCCCGAGGTCCGCGGCGAGCGCGTCGAGGGAGGTGGCCTCGTAGCCGCGCGTGCCCCACGCAGCGAGCGCCGCGTCCAGGATCCGCTCGCGGGTGGGCGTCGGCTGGGCCGGCTTCGGCGTCGACGGCATCGGCTCGGGCGCCGTACCCGGCGCCGCTGTGGGCACACCCGGATGTTACCCCGCCCCCTACCAGATGGTAGACAGCGTTACCTACCAGGTGGTAGACCAATGGGGTGCGGATCCCTGCGACGCTCGCAGGCAAGCGGTTCTTCGTGACCGGGGGGACCGGCTTTCTCGGCACCGCGCTCGTGGAGCGGATCCTTCGGACCATTCCCGACGCCGAGGTCGTCGTGCTCGTGCGGCCCGGCCGGCGAGCGGGGGCTTCCGAGAGGCTCGCACGGGAGATCCTCCGCAACGATTGCTTCGACCGGCTCCGCGGCGAGGCCGGCGACCGCTTCGACGAGATCGCCAACCGGGTCCGAGCGGTGGCCGGCGACGTCAGCCGCGACGACCTCGGCCTCGACGAGGACGGGCGGCAATTGCTCGCATCGTGCGACGTCGTGGTCCACTCGGCGGCGACCGTGAGTTTCGACGCGCCGTTGGACCAGGCCGTCGAGATCAACCTGCTCGGCCCGTCCCGCGTCGCAGCCGCCCTCCAGTCCGCCCGCGCCGAGGCGGCGCGCACCGAGGGCGTCCACCTGATCGCCGTCTCGACGGCATACGTGGCCGGCACCCACCAGGGCGAGGCGCGCGAGGAGCTGCTCAGCGCCAACAGGTTCTCGCTCGAGGTCGACTGGCGCGCCGAGGTCGAGTACGCGCGCCGGCTCAGACAGGATCTTGAGAACGAGTCACGGCGCGCCGAGAACTTGACGAAGTTCGCCAAGAAGGCACGCGAGGAGCTGGGAGCTGCAGGTGAGCACCTCCTCGCCGCACGAGCCGAGCGGCTGCGCGACGAGTGGATCAAGGACCGCCTCGTCGAGGCGGGGACGTCGCGAGCGCGTTCGCTGGGCTGGCCCGACGCCTATCCGTTCACCAAGGCGATGGGCGAGCGGGCGCTCATCGAGAGCGTGGAGGTCCCGCTCAGCATCGTGCGCCCCTCGATCATCGAGTCCTCCCTCGCAGAGCCGGTGCCCGGTTGGATCCGCGGGTTCCGGATGGCCGAGCCGATCATCATCTCCTTCGCAAGAGGGCTGCTCCGCGAGTTCCCCGGGGTGCCCGAAGGCGTCACCGACGTGATCCCGGTGGACATGGTGGTCGCGGCCATCCTGGCGCTTGCCGCAGGCCCCGCTCCCGCACCGACGCGCCCGGCGGTGTACCACGTGGCCTCGGGCGTCGCGAACCCGCTCCGCTACGGCCGTCTCGTCGAGCTGATCCAGGAGTGGTTCGCCCGCAATCCGATCTACGACGACCGGGGGCAGCCGATCAGCCTGCCCGAGTGGTCCTTCCCCGGGCGCGGCCGGGTCCAGCGCCAGCTGCACCGCGCGACCAAGGCCATGGACGCAGCCGAGAGGCTCCTCACCGCGCTCCCCCTGCGCGGCCGGCAGGCATCGTTCTCGGCGGCGGTCGAAGAGCGCAACACTTTGGCCAAGCGCGCCCTCGGTTACGTCGAGCTGTACGGCGCGTACACCGAGACCGAGGCGCGCTACCGCGTCGACCACCTGCTCGAGGTCTGGCGCGGCCTCGACGACGCCGATCGCGAGGCCTTCTGCTTCGATCCCTCGGTCATCGACTGGGACCACTACGTCCACGACATCCACCTGCCCTCGATCGTGACCCACGCACGCGTCAAGACCACCCCCGGGCGCCCCACGCTCGACAGCCGCCCCGAGCGCGCGCGGCGGGCGATCCTCTCGCCGGACCGTCACCTCGCCGCGTTCGACCTCGAGCACACGCTCATCGCCGCCAACGTCGTCGACAGCTACGCATGGCTCGCCTCCCGCCACCTCCCCGCGTCACGGCGGCCCAAGCTCGTCGCCGAGCTGGTCGCGCAGGGTCCCTCGCTCCTCGCGCTCGACCGTCGCGACCGCGGCGACTTCCTCCGGTTCTTCTACCGTCGCTACGAAGGCGCCCCGGTTGCGCAGCTCGAGGAGGACGCCTGGGAGCTCTTCCACCGCCAGCTGCTCCCCCGCGCGTTCCCCGCCGGTGTCGCCAGGGTCCGTGAGCACCGCAAGCTCGGCCACCGCACCCTGCTCATCACGGGCGCGCTCGACTTCGTCGTCGCCCCGCTTCTCCCGCTCTTCGACGACATCGTGTGCGCGCGCATGGCGCAGTCCGACGGCCGGTTCACCGGTCGGCTGGACGAGCTCCCGCCCATCGGCGAGGCGCGCGCGCAGCTCCTGTCGGACTACGCCGCCGCCCACGGACTCGACCTCGCCGAATCCGTCGCGTACGCGGACTCGGCGAGCGACCTTGCGATGCTCGAGGCGGTGGGGTTTCCGGTCGCGGTGAACCCCGAGTCGCGCCTCTCCGCGATCGCCAGGCGACGCGGCTGGCACGTCGAGCACTGGAGCCGTGCCGCGGGCGGCGCGGCACGGCCCCTTCCGCTCGGGCCACTCGACGTGCGGCCGCTGTCACGCGCCCGGGAGCGGACGTGAAGTCGCTCGTCTTCGAGCGCAACCTTCCGCGGTTCGCGGCGTCGAGGATCGCCTCGACGTTCGGTTCGGGACGGGGCGCGGCGATCGGACCGTTGAGGCTCCTCGAGACCGAGCCGCCCGAGCTCCCCGGTCCACAGTGGCAGCGGGTGACGCCGCTGCTCTCGGGCATCTGCGGCTCCGACCTCGCCACCCTCGACGGACGGAGCTCGCGCTACTTCGAGCACATCGTGAGCTTCCCCTTCGTGCCCGGCCACGAGGTCGTGGGCGAGGTCGTGGGCGAGGTCGTGGGCGGGGTCGTGGGCGGGGGTGACGGCGGCGTCGCCGGTGGGGTCATCGGTGGCGTCGAGGGTGGAGGCCGTCGGGTCGTGCTCGAGCCGGTGCTCGGGTGTGTCACCAGAGACATCGACCCTCCGTGCGAGGCATGCCGTGAGGGGCGGCTCGGCGACTGCGAGCGGATCGCGTTCGGCCACCTCGCGCCCGGCCTGCAGACCGGGTACTGCGCCGAGACGGGCGGCGGCTGGTCGCAGGCAGGGCTCGTCGCTCATCCGAGCCAGCTCCATGCGGTCCCCGAGGACTTCACCGACGAGGACGCGGTGATGGTCGAGCCGGTCGCGTGCGCGACGCACGCGGTCTTCGACGCGGCGCTCTCGGGCACAGAGACGGTCGCCGTCCTCGGGGCGGGCACGCTCGGCCTGGCGGTCGTCGCCGCGCTGAGCGCGCTCTCGGGCGCGGGGCGCGTGGCCGCCCCCGGCGCGCTTCTCGTCGGCGCGCGCTACAGCCACCAACGACGGCTCGCCGCGGAGCTCGGGGCAACGGCCGCGCTCTCGCCCGACCAGCTGGCACGCGCCGTCCGCCGCAGGAGCGGGTCGCTCTCCTTCGGGGACCCGCGCCCCGGACGGGCGCCGGGGCCGCTCACCGGAGGGGCCGACGTCGTGTTCGACTGCGTCGGTTCCGACGACTCGCTCGGCCAGAGCCTGGCCATGGTCCGGCCGCGCGGCACGGTGGTGCTCGTCGGGATGCCCGGCAAGGTCCACGTGGACCTCGCCCCGCTGTGGCAGCGAGAGATCCGGCTCGTCGGCGCCTACGCCTACGGCAGCGAACAGACCGCCACGGGCGAGCGACGGCGGACCTTCGACCTCGCATTCGAGGTGGTCGCCGCGCACCGGATGGGCCGCCTCGTGTCGGCCACCTACCCACTCGAGCGGTTCGAAGAAGCCGTGCAGCACGCCGGCTCTGCCGGACGCAGGGGCGCCGTCAAGGTCGCCTTCGACTTGCGGCGCAAGGACTCCTCCGCGCCGTCGACGACCACCGGCCGGCGCGGCCGGCCGACCACTGGAGGCACGCCATGACGCCACGACCGGGACTCGTCCTGGAGGTGGACCGCTCCACCCCTCCGACCCTCTTCTGGCACGGCGAACGGTTCGTGCTCGAGCGGCTCCCCGAGGGGAGCCGAATCATCTACGCCCCCGAGCCGCTGGCCGCGCTCGAGGACCCCGTCGCGGCCATCCGCCACGCGCTGCTCCACCCGTTGGGCGACCGTGACCCCCTGCCGGCGCTCCTCCGTCCGGGGATGCGGCTCACGATCTGCTTCGACGACGTCTCGCTCCCGCTCCCGCCCATGCAGGCGCCCGACGTCCGCCAGCTCGTCATCGAGCAGGTGCTCGACATGGCCGCCGAGGCAGGCGTCGACGACGTGGTCCTCGTCGCCGCGCTAGCGCTCCACCGGCGCATGACCGAGGCGGAGCTGCGCCACGCGCTCGGCGACCGGATCTACGACGCCTTCACCCCGCACGGGCTCCTCACCCAGCACGACGCGGAGGACCCTTCCAACCTCGTCGAGATCGGGACGACCGACAAGGGCGAGGAGGTCGAGCTCAACAAGCGGGCGGCGACGAGCGACCTCCTCGTCTACGTGAACATCAACCTCGTGGCCATGGACGGCGGCCACAAGAGCGTGGCCACCGGGCTCGCCAGCTACCGCAGCCTGCGCCACCACCACAACCCGAAGGCCATGGTGCACAGCCGTTCGTTCATGGACGCCCCCGCCTCCGAGCTGCACTCCTCCAACTGGCGCATGGGCCGGCTCATCGCCGAGAGCGGCGTGCGGATCTTCCAGATCGAGACCAACCTCAACACCGACACGTTCCCCTCCCAGTTCGGGTTCCTGCAGCGACGGGAGTGGGAGTGGGGCCTGCGCGACCGGGCGACCTACCTGGCGACGGCCGCGGCACTCGACCGGACCCCGCCGCGAATCGCGCGCCAGATCTTCCACTCGATCCGCGCGCCGCACGCGCTCGTCTCGGTCCAGGCCGGAGAGGTCGAGGCGGTGCACGCCGTCACGACGGCGAACGTCTGGAAGCAGCAGGGCGTCGAGGTCCACGGGCAGACCGACATCCTCACGATGGGCCTCCCCTACATCTCGCCGTACAACGTGAACTCGATCATGAACCCGATCCTCGTGGCGTGCCTCGGACTCGGGTACTTCTTCAACCTCTACCGGGGCCAGCCGCTCGTCAGAAATGGTGGGGTCGTGATCATGCACCACCCCACGCCCTGGGAGTTCCACCCCGGCCACCACCCGAGCTACATCGACTTCTTCGAAGAGGTCCTGAGCGACACGACCGACCCGGTCGAGATCTCGAAGAAGTACGAGGAGTCGTACGCGACCGACCCGTGGTACGTCCACCTCTACCGGACCGGTCACGCGTACCACGGCGTCCACCCCTTCTACATGTGGTACTGGTGCGCGCACGCACTCGACCACCTCGGGCGAGTGATCGTGGTCGGCGGGGACCCGGCCGCGGTCCGGCGCATGGGCTTCTCGCCCGCCACGAGCCTCGACGACGCGCTCGAGATGGCCTCCGACGTCGTCGGCCCCTCTCCGAGCCTCACGCACCTCCACACCCCGCCGCTGCTCCTGGCAGACGTGCGATGAAGACCTCCGTCGGGCGCGCGATCGGAGGGGCGCGCTTCCCCTACGCGAAGCCCACCTGGCCGACCGGGGTTGCGCGCCCCGCCCCCGAACGCCACGTCGGCCTCGACTACGACCACGAGTGGTCGCGCCGCTACCCAGTGCGGCTCGCCCGCGCGATCGTCCTCGACAACGTGACCCGCCCCGTCGCCCGTCTCGTCGCGCCGACGACGGTGCGCGGGACAGAGCACCTCCGTCACGTCGACCCTCCGGTGATCTTCGCCGCCAACCACGCCAGCCACCTCGACACGCCGCTTCTGCTCACGACGCTCCCGCCCCGGTTCCGCCACCGCACGGTGGTGGCCGCCGCCGCCGACTACTTCTTCGATCGTCGCTGGAAGGCGGTTCTGTGGTCGTTCAGCCTCGCGGCCGTCCCGATCGAGCGGGCGCGGGTGAACCGGCGTTCCGCCGACGTCGCCGCAGAGCTCTTGGAGGAGGGCTGGAACCTCGTCATCTTCCCCGAAGGCGGGCGCTCGCCTGACGGGTGGGCGCAACCGTTCCGCGGGGGTGCGGCGTACCTCGCTCGGCGCACCGGACGCCCGGTCGTCCCCGTCCACGTGAGCGGGACCCGCCACGTCCTCCCGAAGGCGGGCGAGCGCCGGGTGCCGCGCCGCTCGCCCGTGTCCGTCGTCTTCGGGACGCCGCTCAGCCCGGACGAGGGAGAGGACGCACGCCGTTTCGCCGCGCGTATCGAGCGGGCGGTGGCGATCCTCTCCGACGAGGTGACGACCGACTGGTGGAGTGCACGCAAGCGTGCCGCGGCAGGTGCCACCCCGTCGCTCCAAGGCCCCGACGTCGCCGCCTGGCGCCGGTCGTGGGCTCTCGACCCGAAGCCCGAGGGCCGCCGCGACGGCTGGCCGCGGATCTGAGCGGCTACACATTCGGGCGTGTCTCTGAGCGAGGGGCCCACGCTCGACCTCACGGTCGTCGTCCCCTATTTCAACCCCGGAGCCCGGGTTCGGGAGACCGTCGACGAGCTCGTCCGCACGCTTTCTGCGACCGGCGCGACCTTCGAGGTGATCGCCGTGTCCGACGGCTCGACGGACGGCAGCGAACAGGCGCTCGCCGACCTGCCGGGCGACCTCGTCAAGACCGTCCGGCTCCAGCGCAACCACGGAAAGGGCGAGGCGCTGCGCGTCGGCTTCACGATGGGGCGCGGGAGGTTCCTCGGGTTCATCGACGCCGACGGCGACCTGCCTCCTGAGCAGATCGCCGGCCTGGCGGCCATCGCGCGGGACGGCGGCGGACCGTCACCCGACGTCGTGCTCGGCTCGAAGCGACACCCCGACTCCGAGGTCGTCTACCCGCTGCTGCGGCGGGTCTACTCGTGGGTCTGGCAGCAGCTCGTGCTCGCGCTCTTCGGCCTCCACGTCCGCGACACCCAGACCGGGCTCAAGCTCGTGCGCCGCGAGGTGCTCGCAGACGTGCTCCCCCGGATGGCCGAGAAGCGGTTCGCGTTCGACCTCGAGCTCCTCGTGGTGGCCAGCGGCCTCGGCTATCGCCGCTTCGTCGAGGTCCCCGTCCGGATCCGCCAGCGGTTCGGCAGCACGGTCTCGCCGCGCGCGGTCGCCGGCATGCTCGCCGACCTCTTCGCCATCTTCTACCGGGTACGCGTCTCCCGCTTCTACGACCGTCCACGCACGTAGCGTTCGAGACCCACGGACTGCGCGGCGCGCGCGTTCCGCGCGGCGCGAGCGTTCCGCGCGGCGCGCGCGTTCCGCGCGGCGC
>DAIRCY010000086.1:0-10768 GCA_036796435.1 Acidimicrobiales bacterium | reverse complement strand
GCTTGTGCAGCTCGTCCTCCATGCGGAGGAGCTTGGCGGTCTCCTCCTCGGTGAGGCGGTACACGGGGATACCCGTCCAGTTGGCCAGCACCTCGGCGATGACGTCCTCGTCGACGACGTCGAAGAGGTCCACGCCCTCTGCGCGCCACTCGGCCTCCATGGCCTCTTTGCGCGACAGTCGCTCGGTCTCCTGCTCGGCCAGCCGCTTCGCCTGCTCGAAGGCGCCGCGGCCGATCGCGGCCTCCTTGTCCTGGCGGAGCCGGTTGATCTCCTCGTCGAGCTTCTTGTGGCCCGGCGGGGTCGTCATGCGGCGGATCCGCAGGCGGCTGCCGGCTTCGTCGATCAGGTCGATAGCCTTGTCTGGCAAGAAGCGATCCGCGAGGTAGCGGTCGGCGAGGTTCGCCGCAGCGACGAGCGCCTGGTCGGTGATCGTGACGGCGTGGTGCGACTCGTAGCGGTCGCGCAGCCCCTTCAAGATGTCGATGGTGAGCGCCACCGACGGCTGGGCGACCTTGACCGGCTGGAACCGGCGTTCGAGCGCGGCGTCCTTCTCGAGATGCTTGCGGTACTCGTCGAGCGTCGTCGCGCCGACGGTCTGCAGCTCACCGCGCGCCAGCATCGGCTTCAGGATCGACGCAGCGTCGATCGCGCCTTCCGCCGCGCCCGCCCCGACGAGGGTGTGCAGCTCGTCGATGAACAAGATGATGTCCCCGCGGGTGCGGATCTCCTTCAGGACCTTCTTCAGACGCTCTTCGAAGTCACCGCGGTAGCGGCTGCCCGCGACGAGCGCGCCCAGGTCGAGCGTGTAGAGCTGCCGTCCGACGAGGGTCTCAGGCACCTCGTTGGCGACGATGCGCTGGGCCAGCCCTTCGACGATGGCCGTCTTGCCGACGCCGGGCTCCCCGATGAGCACGGGGTTGTTCTTCGTCCGGCGGGACAGGACCTGCATGACCCGCTCGATCTCCTTCTCACGGCCGATGACGGGGTCGAGCTTGCCGTCGCGGGCGAGCTGCGTGAGGTTCCGGCCGAACTGGTCGAGCACCGGCGAGCCCGACGGCGCGTCGCCCGAGGACGATCCCGTGCCCGCGCCGACTGCTTCTTTGCCCTGGTAGCCGGACATCAGCTGGATGACCTGCTGGCGCACGCGCCCGAGGTCTGCGCCGAGGCTCTGGAGCACCTGCGCGGCCACACCCTCGCCCTCGCGCACCAGCCCGAGGAGCATGTGCTCGGTGCCGATGTAGCTGTGGCCGAGCTGCAGCGCCTCGCGCAACGACAGCTCGAGGACCTTCTTGGCCCGCGGCGTGAACGGCGGCGAGCCGCTGGGGGCGCTCCCGGCCATGCCGATCGTCTCCTCCACCTTCTCGCGCACTGCTGTGAGCGAGATGCCGAGCGACTCGAGTGCTTTCGCCGCGACGCCCTCACCCTCGTGGATCAATCCCAGGAGGATGTGCTCCGTCCCGATGAAGCTGTGGTTGAGTAGGCGCGCTTCCTCCTGCGCCAACACAAGCACTCGCCGCGCCCGGTCGGTGAAGCGTTCGAACACGTGACCGCCTCCGTACTGGTTCGTTCCTAGGAAGGCAGTGTACCCGGAGGGTCCTTCTTTACCGCCGCGCAGTCGCTTGCGCGCCCGACATCGTGTTTCCCACCGGGGCACTCGTCCCGCGTGTCCATATTCCCAGGTCAGTCCCTGGTTGGAACGTCTTTTGCACCCGGGGGCTCCCGCGTGTCCCCGGGCGGTGCTCGCCCCCGGGCGCCCGGCTGCGGCCGGCGCGGGCGTGGAAGGACGTGGAAAACGGCCGATCCGGACGCGACCGCCTCCCCCGCACGGAGTGTTCGGCCGGCGCACCTGTCGCGTAACGTGCTGGTCGTGAACGCCACGGAGGCTCTCGACCTTCCCATGGTCGACGGGGACCTGCAGCGCCTCGAGCCCCTGCTCGCCGCATCGGTGATGACCGGGGACAGCTTCCTCGACGACGTGACCACCCACCTCATCGCGGCAGGCGGCAAGCGCCTCCGTCCGGCCCTCGCGCTCGTGGCGGCCACCCGCGGCGAGCGCGGCGCGAGCGAGGAGGACCTGCTCGGCGGGGTGGCCGTCGAGCTCGTCCACCTCGCCTCCTTGTACCACGACGACGTCATCGACGAGGCGACCGTGCGCCGCAACGTCGAAAGCGTCAACAGCCGGTACGGCAACCTCGTCGCGATCGTCGCCGGCGACTACCTCCTCTCCCGCTCGGCAGCCATCGCCGCCTCGCTCGGCACCGAGATCGCGGAGCTTCTCGCCACCACCCTCGGCCAGCTCTGCCAGGGGCAGGTCGTCGAAGTCCGGTCCTGCTTCAAGACCGACCGCAGCGACCAGGACTACTTCGCCGCGATCACCGGCAAGACGGCAGCACTCATGTCGGCGTCCTGCCGGATCGGCGCGCTCACGAGCCGCGCGCCGCGCCCCGAAGTGGAGGCGTTCACCGAGTTCGGTCGGGCGTTCGGAATGGTCTTCCAGCTGCGCGACGACGTTCTCGACGTCATCGCGGAAGACGGCGAGCTGGGTAAGCCTCCCGGCCAGGACCTCGCAGAAGGCGTGTACACGCTTCCCGTGCTCCTCGCGCTGCGCGACCCGGACGCCGGGGGCGAGCTGCGGACCCTCCTCGGACAACCGCTCGGCCAGCCCGAGCGCGAGAAGGCGCGCTCCATCGTGAGCGAGTCGGGCGCGGTGGCCGGGACCGTCGCGATCGCTCGCCGGCATCTCGACCAGGCCATCGCCGCGACCGACGGCATCGGCCCGCGCAGCGTCGCCCACGGCCTCGAACGGCTCGCCGCGTCGCTCCTCGACGACCTGCCCCGCTGATTCGGCGACGCTGAGGTCAGATCTCCGGCTGCGACCCCGTCGCGTCGTCGGTGTCTCGCTCGCCGTCGCCCCCCTCGACGCGCTCGGGTCGCATCATCGGGAACGAGATGACCTCTCTTATGTGCGCGGAGTCCGAGAGGAGCATCGCGAGCCGGTCGATGCCGATGCCGAGCCCTCCGGTGGGCGGCAAGCCGTGGCGCAGGGCGCGCACGTAGTCGGTGTCGACCACCATCGCCTCCTCGTCGCCCGCCTCGCGAGCTGCGGCCTGCTCCTCGAAGCGCAGGAGCTGCTCGTCCGGATCGATGAGCTCGCTGAACGCGTTGCCGAGCTCCCTGCCCGCGACGACCGGCTCGAAACGTTCCGCCAGCAAGGGATCTTCCCGGTGCGCGCGTGCGAGCGGCGAGACCTCCTTCGGGTAGTCGTGCACGAAGACGGGGCCCCAGAGGTCCGCCTCGGTGGTCTTCTCGTAGAGCTCGAGGACGAGCTTTCCGACTCCCCAGCTCTCCTCGACCTCGATGCCCGCGTCACGGGCCCAGGTCTGGAGCTTGTCGCGCGGCGCGTGGACGCTCACGTCGTGTCCCGTCGCCTCGCTCACGAGCTCGCTCATCGTGGCGCGGCGCCAGGGCGGCGCGAGCTCGAGGGGTCGGCCCTGGTACACGAGCGAGGTCGTCCCGCAGATGTCGAGCGCGAGCCCCGAGACAAGGTTCTCCACGAGCACCATGATGTCGCGGTAGTCCGCGTACGCCTGATAGAGCTCCATCGAGGTGAACTCCGGATTGTGGCGCGGCGACATGCCCTCGTTGCGGAACAGCCGGCCTATCTCGAAGACCTTCTCGAAGCCGCCGACGATGAGCCGCTTCAGGTAGAGCTCCGGGGCGACACGGAGGTAGACGTCCATGTCGAGCGCGCGGAAGTGCGTCACGAATGGACGTGCATGGGCGCCGCCGGGAATGGGGTGGAGGATCGGCGTCTCGACCTCGATGAAGCCCATCTCCCATAGTCGTTCGCGCATGCGTCGCACGAGCTGGCTGCGCATGAACAGCACCTGGCGGCTCTCGGGGTTCGCCCACAGGTCCACCTCGCGCTGACGGAACCGGGTCTCGACGTCGGTGACGCCACGCCACTTGTCGCCGAACGGCCGCCGTGCCTCGGCGAGCATCACCCAGTCCGAGACCTTCACCGACAGCTCGCCGCGACGAGTCCGCACGACCTCGCCGGTCGCGCCGATCCAGTCGCCGAGCCGGAGCCTCGAGAACGTGTCGAAGTCCTGCGTCACGCTCTCGAGCGCGAAGAGCTGGACCGCGCCGGAGGAGTCGCGCAACTCGGCGAAGGCGAGCTTTCCCTGCGGACGCGAGAGCATGACGCGCCCTGCGACCGAGACGGTGTCGCCGGACTCCTCGCCGGCAGCGAGCCCGCTCCAGCGCGCGACGACGTCGGCGGCAGCGGCCGTCTGCTCGAACCTGTAGGGGACTGTGGTCACGGCTCCCCGAGCCCGCCGCCCTCCACGGCGCGGACGTTGCGCTCGTAGACGAGCCGGAGCCCGTGCAAGGTGAGCCACGGCTCCACGTGCTCGATCGTCTCGGAGTAGGGCGCCACGAGCTCCGCCAGACCCCCGGTCGCGACGACGGTCGCCTCCCCGAGCTCTGCGACGATCCTCTTGCACATGCCGTCGACCTGCGCGGCGAAGCCGTAGAGGGCGCCGGACTGGATCGACTCGGCGGTGGAGCGGCCGATCGCGGACCTGGGCTCGACGAGCTCGACGCGGCGGAGCGCCGCGGCGTGCTGGAAGAGCGCCTCCATGCTGATCGCGACGCCCGGCGCGATCGCACCCCCGAGGTACTCGCCGGCGCCCGAGATGGCGTCGAAGGTCGTCGCCGTCCCGAGGTCGACCACGACGCACGGGCCACCGAAGAGGTCGAACGCGCCGACCGCGTTGGCGACGCGGTCGGCGCCGACGTCCTTGGGGTTCTCGTACAGGACCGGCATCCCGCTCCTCGTCCCGGGGCCGAGCACCACGCACGGCCATCCTCCGAACCAGCGGGCTGCAGTCTGTCGCAGCTCGGCCGTGACCGACGGCACCGACGAGCAGACGGCGAGCCCGTCGACCACCGACGCGATGTCGAGGCCCTCGAGGTCGAGGATCTGGGTGAGCAGGACCGCGTACTCGTCGGGGGTCCGCGACGGCACCGTCGAAAGCCGCCAGTGGTGCGTGAGATCCCGGCCGCGCTGGGTTTCCGCGCCGATGCCGAAGCCGATGTCCGCCTCCGGCACGAACTCACGCTCGGACGGCGACATCGCGAACAGCCCGATGACGGTCTCGGTGTTGCCGACGTCGATGGCGAGGAGCACCGCTCAATCCTCTCTCACGACGCGCGCACCTCCGGGCGCGCCGGCACCGGGCGCGCCGGCACGGCCGACGAGCACCTGCCGGCACCGCCACGCCTCGAGCGTCTCGGGAAAGTCCGCCCGGGTGTGCGCGCCGCGGCTCTCTTCCCGTCGCGACGCAGCGAGGAGCAGCGCGCGCGCGACCTCCGCCAGGTTCGCGAGCTCGCGTAGACCCACCTCGAGTGGCGAGGAGGCGGCCGCGACGGCGACCCCCTCTGCGACCTCGCTCGCCGCCCGGAGCGACGACGCCGTGCGGACGACGCCGGCCCCCGCGGTCATCGCGGCGGCCAGGCGCTCCCGGGCCTTCGCCGCGTCTGAGCCAGCGTGGCGACGACCCTCGGCGTTCCTGCCGCCGGCGGGGCCCGGCCCCGGCGCAGGCCCGATGTGCGGCGCAGGCGACTCGTCGCGCCCCAGCAGCCGGACCGGGATGTCCACCGCCGTGCCGGCGGGCAGGTCGAGCGTGGCGAGGACCCCGGTCGCGGTGGGTCCCGCGCCCCCGGCGATCGCCTCCGCGACCCGCGCGCCGAACACCATGCCCTCGAGGAGGGAGTTGGAGGCCAGGCGGTTGGCCCCGTGGACTCCGGTGCAGGCGGCTTCGCCCGCGGCCCACAGCCCTTCGAGCGCGGAAGCCCCGAAGAGGTCGGTCACGACACCGCCGGAGATGTGGTGCGCCGCGGGCGCCACCGGCAGCCAGTCCTTCGAGGGATCGAGGCCGACGTCGGCGAGCGATCGGGCGATCGTCGGGAACCTCTCCCCGAAGCGCTCCAGGCCGGTGGCGTCGAGCCAGAGATGGTCGACCCCCTGCTCGGCCATGCGCCGCGCCATGGCGCGGCTCACGACGTCGCGGGGGGAGAGCTCGTCGCAGAACCGCTCGCCGTCGCGGTCCCGCAGGCGTGCCCCGTGGCCGCGCAGCGCCTCGGAAAGGAGCGGACGGGGCATCAGCGGGTGGTGGAGCGCGGTCGGGTGGAACTGGACGAACTCCACGTCGGCCACCGGCACCCCCGAGCGCAGCGCCATCGCGATGCCGTCACCGGTCGCCTCGGCCGGGTTCGTCGTCACCGCGTACAGCTGGCCGACACCGCCGGTGGCCAAGACGACGTGCGACGCGAGGACGCGGGTGAGCGAGCCGTCGGGCGCGAGCGCGACGACGCCCTCGCATCGGCCGTCTTCTCCCACGAGCAGGTCGAGTGCGAACCACCGCTCGAGCACCGCCGACGCGCCGCTGACGGTCGCCGCGACGAGGGCACGCTCGACCTCCGCGCCGGTCGCGGCACCTCCCGCGTGGACGACCCGCGGTCTCGAGTGGCCGCCCTCCCGGGCGAGCGAGAGCGACCCCGACGCCTCGCGGTCGAACCGGGCGCCGAGGGCGATGAGCTCCTCCACCCGCGTCGGGCCCTCGTCGACGAGCACACGGACGGCCCCGACGTCACACAGCCCTGCCCCCGCGTCGAGCGTGTCGGCCAGGTGCAGGTCGGTCGAGTCCTCGTCGCCGCCGAGCACCGCCGCCACCCCGCCCTGCGCCCAGCGGGTGGTGGACTGCGACAGCTCCCCCTTCGTGAGCACCGCGAGCCGCAGCCTCGGGCTCGCCTGGCAGAGCCGGACCGCGACCGAGAGCCCCGCGACGCCGCTCCCGAGGACGAGGACGTCGAATGGCCCGGCGTCGGCCGCCTTCCCCTCCCCCTCGCCGCTCAACACGCCGCGCAATCCGCCGCGCAATCCGCCGCGAAGCCCACCGCGCCACCGGCCGGTAGCTCAGACGGCCGCGGGGCCGCGCAGTTGTCGATGAGCCGCACCGGGCCGACCTCCGCCGCGACGAGGAGCCGCACGGCCGCGGGCTCCGACAACGACGCCGGCACGCGCAGGCGGGCAGCGTCCACGGCGACGGCGTAGTCCAGCCGCACCCGCGGCTCCCTCGCCACGACCGCAGCCATGGTGGCGGCGACGGCCGACGGGCGCTCCTCCCCGCCGCCGACCGCGTCCCGGCCCGCCGAGAGGGCCCGCCACAGCACGGTCGCGGCGCGCCGATCCCCGGGAGACAGTCGCGCGTTGCGGCTCGAGAGGGCGAGCCCGTCCCCGTCGCGCACCGTCGGGCACGCGACGATCTCGACCGGCATGGCCAGATCCTCGGTCATGCGGCGGACCACGGCGAGCTGCTGGAAGTCCTTCTCGCCGAAGTAGGCGCTGCACTTTCCCGAGAGCGTGAACAGCTTCGTGACCACGGTTGCCACCCCGTCGAAGTGGCCCGGACGCGACGCGCCCTCCCACCGTTCGGCGAGGCCGTGCACGGACACGGTCGTCTGTGCGTCCGCAGGGAACATCGCCGTCGCGCTCGGCGAAAAGACGGTGTGCACCCCGGCGTCCTCGCACACCGCCAGGTCGGCCTCCATCGTCCGGGGATATCGCTCGAGGTCCTCGGGGCGGTCGAACTGGAGGGGATTGACGAAGATCGAGACCGCGACGTGGTCCTGCTCGGACGCGGCACGGGACACGAGCGAGCGGTGCCCCGCGTGGAGGGCGCCCATCGTGGGCACGAGCCCGACATGCGCACCGGCTCGCCGGGCACGTTCGAGGGCGGCGCGGAAGGCGTCGGGGTCGGTGACGACGTGCACGGCTTCAGCTGGGCACGTCAGGTGCGGACGGTCTTTCGGACCGGGTCCGCCGCTTCCGGCACGGCGCCGGCCCCCCCGGCGGGCGCTTCGGGGGCGGCGGCCGGCTCCGGCACCACCGCGCCCGGCCCGACCGTCAGCTGGAGGGCGAGGCCGACGCCCGCCCGGTAGCCGGCGCGCTCGGACTCGGGGATCGCCGCGAGATGGCGGGCGAGGGTCTGCCAGTCCCCGCGCGCCGCGGGGCCGGTGAGCGCCCGGCGCGGGCCGAGCCTGCCGGCGTCTTCCACGGCGGCACGTGCGAGCGGGAGGAACGCCTCGAGCGGGAGGCCCGCCGCGCCGGCGATCCGCTCGACCTGGCCGAGCAGCGCGACGACGTGGTTGGCGGCGACGGAGGCGGCGGCGTGGTAGGCGGCGCGGGCCTCGTCGGGGACCGGGACGACGGACCCGCCGAGCGCCGTGGCGATCTCGGCGGCCGCAGGATCGCCGGCCAGCGCGAACGTGACGCCCGAGCGCAGGCGGCGGGCGCCGGTCTCGGGGTCGGGGAGCACCACGAGGGGGTGGAGCGCCGCCCGCCTCGGGTGGGGGGCCAAGACGCCGGCGCCGAGCGAACCCGCCAGGTGGACGACGACCGTCGAGGAGGCGGGGCGGACGGAGGCGGCCACCCCGGCGATGGCGTCGTCGGGGACGGCGAGCACGAGCACGTCGGCGCCGAGCGCGGCGTCGGCCAGGTCGTCGCCCCTGCCGAGGAGCGGCAGCACGGTCCAGCCCGCCTCGCCGAGCGCGCGGGCGAGCGAGCGCCCGGCCCGGCCAGGGCCGATGATCCTCGTGGTTGGCACCGACTCCTCCTTCAGCGTTCCAGCCCCTCCTGGGTGCCGGTCGCAATACCGGGTCGTGCTCAGAGTGTACCCAGCCGGCGCACCGAACCTTCGGCCCGCTCGACGGCCTCCGCCGGCACGAGCTCGGGTGCGAGGTCCCGCAGGGGGGCGAGCACGAAGCGCCGCTCCCACATGCGCGGATGCGGCACCTCGAGATCGGGCTCGTCGACGGTCACCCCAGACACGAGGAGGACGTCGGCGTCGAGCGTCCGGGGGCCGAAGCGGACCGTCCGGACGCGGTGCGCGGCGTCCTCGAGCGCCTGGCACCGCTCGAGCAGAATGCGGGGGTCGTCGGCGGTGCACAGCTCGACGACTGCGTTCAGATAGGGCGGCTGGCCCTCGGGTCCGCCGACGGGATCGGTCTCGTAGAGGGGGGAGACCGCCGTCACGTCCCCCGCTGCGCGGAGGGCCCCCACCGCGTGCGCCAGCGCGGCCCTCCGGTCGCCCAGGTTGGAGCCGAGACCGATGAAGGCACGCCGCGCCGGCCGGCCGGGCTCCTGCGCGGCCGACTCAGCCGCGGCGCACATCCACCACCCGCACACCGACCGAGCCGACGTCGACGTCGACGGGGGGGCGCATCTTGCGCACCGTCACCTCCACCCGGGTCACCCGGGGCTCCTCGTCGAGGACGCGCCGGGAGATCGCCGCGGCGAGCGCCTCCAAGAGCGCGAACGAGGCGCCCGAGACCACGTCGGCGACCGCCGAGGCGAGCGCGCCGTAGTCGACCGTGTCGCCGAGCGCGTCGGACGCGGCGGCCGCGGACACGTCGAACCACGCGTCCACGTCCACGCTGAAGGGTTGCGCCCGCTCGCGCTCGTGGGCGAGGACGCCGTGGACGCCGAAGGCGCGCAGGTCACGGATCTCGATGCGCCCGGTCACGGGGTCACCGGGTCGCCGCGTCACGGGGTTCGCCTCGTCGCTCGCCCGCGTGGTCAGACCGGCTGGCGAGGCGGGAGCGCCGACGCGGCGACCACGAGCTCGCGGCCCGCAGATCCCATCTGGTGGCCGACGAGGTGCTCCACGAGGGCGATCGCCTGCGGCTCGGAGGGGACCCGGCTCGTCCACACGAGGAAGCCCGCGGCCACCCCCATGACGCGGTCGCCCAGCTCCTCGGCGTGGACGAGGACCCGTTCGCCGTCACGGAGGCACCCGTCGAGCGCGTGGTAGCAGTCGGTCAGGGCGGGACGCGGGTCCGAGCCCGGGACGAGCGGGAAGTGGGCGTGCGCCAGGTGCTCGTCGTCGTAGGCGTGGAGGTTGTGCTGGGACGGGAGCAGGGAGACGATCCGCGTGAAGCCCTGCTTCCTGAGCCAGATCAGCTCCTCGGTCCGGCGGACCCGTCGATGGTTGGGCGCGAAACCCCCCGGCCGCTCGCTCAGCGCGAACTGGTCGCGGATCACCCAGGTGAAGTTGCGCGGCGGGATGCCCGCCGCCCACTTGCCCTTCACGAGGCATTCCTCGCCGCGTCCTCGGTGTGCGCCGGTTCCGAAGCCGCGTGACCGTCGGCCACGAGCATCGCCGCGTGCACGGTCGGCTTCACGTCGTGGACGCGCACCATCCCCGCACCCGCGACCATCGCCCACACGGCGGTGGCGAGCGACGCCTCCAGGCGGTCGCCGACGCCCGTCGGCCGTTCCGCCGACCGCGCACCATAACGTCCGAGGAACGCCTTGCGGCTCGACCCGACGAGCACCCGAGCTCCGAGGGACCGGGCGCTCGACACGAGATCGCCGAGCGCTGCGAGCAGCGCGACGTTCTGCGCGGCGGTCTTGGCGAAGCCGATGCCGGGGTCCACCCAGACCTCGCCCACACCCGCGTCGAGGGCCTTCGTCGCCGCGTCGAGGACGTGGGTGTGGACCTCGCCGACCACGTCGTCGTACTCGGTGAGCGACTGCATCGTGCGGGGAGTCCCGCGCGAGTGCATGGACACCCAGCCAGTCCCGAGCTCCGCCGCCACCGGCCAAAGGCGACCCGACACGTCGTTCACGAGCGTGGCCCCCGCGCCGGCCGCTTCCGTCGCCACCGTCCGGCTCGTCGTGTCGATCGAGACCCGCACCGTCGGG
>DAIRCY010000085.1:0-10861 GCA_036796435.1 Acidimicrobiales bacterium | reverse complement strand
CGAAGGGAATGGCCGCGTTGACCTGGTGGACGAAGAGGGGGAAGAGGATGAAGCCCGACAGGAGCGCCGTCCACGCCCACAGGATCACGACGCTCCGCCGGTGGCCGTGGCCGAGCCGCAGCAGCCGGTGGTGGATGTGGTCCTTGTCCGGCGTGTGGAACCCGGTGCCTCGAGCGGTGCGGCGGACGAAGGCGAACGCCATGTCCAGAATCGGCACGCCGAGGATGAAGACCGGGATGAGGAGGGGGGCGAAGAAGAAGTACGTGAAGCCGGTGGTCGGCGTGTAGGGCGGGATGCGGCCGCCGATCACCATCGTGGACGCGGACATGAGGAGGCCCAGCAGGAGCGCGCCCGCATCCCCCATGAACATCTTGGCCGGATGGAAGTTGAACGGGAGGAAGCCGAGGCAGACCCCGCAGGCGATCACCGCGATGAGCGGACCGATGTTTGTCGCCGACAGGATGCCCGTCTCCATGAGGCGGAGCCCGTAGATGGCGAGCGCGCCGCCGCCGATGGCCACCACGCCGGCCGCCAGGCCGTCGAGCCCGTCGATCAGGTTGACGGCGTTGGTGATCGCGATCACCCACAGCGCCATGATGAGCGGCGTGATCCCCGGGGTGAGAGAGACGACGCCCCCGAGCGGCACCTTGAACCAGTAGAGCGTCACCCCGAGGAAGTACAGGATCGACGCGGCGAGCACCTGGCCCGCGATCTTGGCGGGCGCCGACATGTCACGGGCGTCGTCGATGAGCCCGACGCCGAAGATCGCCGCGGCAGCGAGCACGATGCCGAGAGGCTCGGAGGAGCCGACGAAGACGGCGTGCAATCGGTGGATGCTCGCCGCCACCATCATCGCGACGAGGAACCCGAGGAACATCGCCGGCCCGCCGCCGTAGGGGGTGATGCGCGTGTGGATCTTCCGGTCGCCGGGTTCTGCGACGTAGCCGATCTTGCGGGCGAGCCACGCGGCCGGCCAGGCGCTCGCGGCCGTCACCGCCGCCGCCACCACCAGGACGACCGCGTACCACGCGTACCACGGCATGTGTGCTGGACCGCCTCTGAGTCGATTACCCCGCGCCGTCGGCCAGGCTCGCGTACGGGGGGAACGCGGCGCAGAGCTCTCGCACCTCGTTCCGGACCGCACCGAGCTCGGCCTCGTCGTCGCGGCGGCGCAGCGTCCTGCCGATGAGGCTGGCGATCCGTGCCATCTCGCCGGTGCCCATTCCGGCGGTCGTCTCCGCCGCCGTGCCGAGCCGGAGCCCAGAGGTGACGAACGGCGAGCGCGGGTCGTCGGGGATCGTGTTGCGGTTGCAGGTGATCCCGGCCCTGTCGAGGACCTCCTGCGCCACTTTGCCCGTCAGCTCGGGATCGAACGCGCGGAGGTCGACGAGGAGCATGTGGTTGTCGGTGCCGCCCGAGACGAGACGGAACCCTTCGTCGACGAGGGCGGAGCCGAGGGCCTTGGCGTTCGCGACGACCTGCGCGGCGTACGTTCGGAAAGACGGGGCCTGCGCCTCCGCGAAGGCGACCGCCTTGGCGGCGATCACGTGCTCGAGGGGGCCGCCTTGGAGTCCGGGGAACACCGCGCTGTCGATCGCCTTCGCGAGATGCTCGCCGCACAGGATCGCCCCGCCGCGGGGTCCTCGGAGCGTCTTGTGGGTGGTCAACGTCACCACGTCGGCGATCCCGACCGGGCTCGGGTGCGCGCCGCCTGCGACGAGGCCTGCGGGGTGCGCCATGTCGAACATGAACATCGCCCCGCAGTCGTCTGCGATCTCCCGGAACGGGACGGGATCGATGGTCCTCGCGTACGCCGTCGAGCCGGCGACGACGAGCTTCGGCTGCTCGCGCTTGGCGAGGTCAGCCACCTGGTCGAAGTCGATGACCTCACCCGCGCCCGGCGGGTCGTCGGAGGCCGGGGTCACCCCGTAGGAGACGAACCGCCAGATCTTCGAGGTGATCGACGCCGGCGAGCCGTGGGTGAGGTGGCCGCCGTGGTCGAGGCGCATCGCCAGGATCGTGTCGCCCGGCTGGAGGAGCGCCATGTAGACGGCGAGGTTGGCGTTCGCGCCGGCGTGCGGCTGGACGTTGGCGTGCTCGGCACCGAAGAGCGACTTCGCCCGCTCTCGCGCCAGGTCCTCCACCTCGTCGATGACGAAGTTCCCGCCGTAGTAGCGGCGGTGGGGGTAACCCTCGGAGTACTTGTTGGTGAGGACGGAGCCGGTCGCCGCGAGCACCGCCGGCGAGGTGAAGTTCTCCGAGGCGATGAGCTGGAGGGTCGTCGACTGGCGCTCGATCTCGTCCCCGAGGAGGCCGGCCACCTGGGGGTCCCCGCCGAGCCAGGCGGCGAAGGGGGACGCCTTGGTCACCGCGGGCCGCGGAGCAGGCGTGGTGTACGGCAGCCCGCGGTCGACGGCATGCGCCCCACTCTACCGGCGCAGTTCGCTCGGGCCCTTGCCCGCTCGCCCGGCCGCGATTTCCGGTCGTCGCCCGCCCGCCCGGCCGCGGTTTGCGGCCGTAAGGCACCCTCTGTTCCCCCGTTTCGCATCGAGGCACGGGGCGCCGGCGCAGCGGTCGGATCCTCGGACACCAGGGACGACTGTTGAGGCACCATCGCCCGTGCGGCGAACCCGAGACGGTGACAGCCGCCTGAGCCACTCGAGTCCCCTGGGGCACAGGACCTGGCGGGCGGCGGCGGCCGCCCGCCAGGCCGCGTCCGGGCGGGGACGCCGGCGACGGGCTTCGGCGGCGGCCTCAGCGCAAGGACGCCTCGATCCACGACCAGGCGATGGCGCCCTCGCGCAGGCACTCGGGCGGCGACACCGTGCAGTCGACCACCGTCGAAGGTCGTCCGTCGCACGTCCCGCCGTCGATCACGAGCGCCACCTCCTTTTCGCTGAAGGCGTCCGTGACCTCGCGGGCGGTGGCGCACGGGGGGAGGCCGTGGGGGTTCGCGCTCGTCGTGGCGAGCGGCCCCGCGCGCCGGCAGAGAGCCTCCACGAAGTGGTGGCGCGGCCGTCGCAGCCCCACGCTCGTCCCGTTCCCGCCGAGGTGCGCGCCGAGTGTCGGGTCGACGGGCACCACCACCGTCAACGCGCCGGGCCAGAAGCGCGCGGCGAGCATCGACGCAGCGCGCGGCCAGCTGCTCGCCACCTCGCGCGCCTGGCGCCAGCGGCCGACGAGGACCGGGAGCGCGAGCCCGGCGGGACGGCCCTTGGCGACGAAGATCGCCGCCAACGCGTCGGGCCGGTCGACCCGGGCGGCGAGCCCGTAGACGGTGTCGGTCGGGATCGCCACGACACGCCCCGCCGCGAGCGCGGCGGTGGCGGCGTCGAGCGACGCGGGGTCGGCGGCGTCGAGCACGGGAGTCGGTGCCGGCGCAGGCGCCTGGGTCTCGGCGGTCACTTCCGGGCGACGACCGCGCGCGGTCTGCCGGCGAGGTCGGCCTCCACGCGGACGTCGCCATACCCCGACCTCCTGGCGAGGGCGGCTGCGACGGGCGCGTGGTGGGGCGCCAGCTCGACGACCACCGCCGCAGCGGGGGCGAGCCACTCGAACGCGCCGGAGACGACGGTCTCGACGCCGGCGAAGCCCGGGGTGCCGTCCGACCCGGCCGGCGCGACGAGGGCCGTATACGGCTCGCGCCGGACCTCGGGATCGAGGCCGCTCCATTCCTCCTCGCTCACGTACGGGGGGTTGGAGACGACCAGCCCCAGCCTGCCCCGCAGGCCGGCGGGCAGCGCCTCGAACCAGCTCCCGCAGACGAGCTCGACCGTGGCGGCGGCGGGATGGGTCTCGGCGACGCGAGCGCGGTTCGCCGTCGCCAGCTCGAGGGCGCCCGCGTCCACGTCCGTCCCGAGGACACGCACGGGGGGGAGTGGCCGACGGTCCGGCGATGGCCGATCCGGCGATGGCCGACCGCCCGGCGGTGACCCCAGCTCGACGGCGATCGACAGCGCGATCGCCCCGGTGCCAGTGCCGAGGTCTGCGACGACGAGGGGCGCATCCCCCGGGTCGGCGGGCTGGAGCGCGACCTGGCGGCGCGCCTCGGCCAAGGCCACCTCGACGACCTGTTCGGTCTCAGGGCGAGGGATGAGGGCCCGCACGTCGACCAGGAGATCGAGGGCCCGGAACTGCCACGACCCGAGCACGTACTGGAGCGGCTCGCCGCCGGCGCGTCGGTCCGCCATGGCTTCGAGCATCCGCGCCGCGGACTCGTCGATCTCGTCGCGTTCGCCGGCGTCGCCGCGCCCGCCGAGGACCCCTTCGACCATCCAGCGCGCCTCGTTCGCCGAGCCGAGCCGGTCGGCGAGCGACGCCCGGAGCGCCGCACGCGAGCTCACGGCTCGTCGCCCGCCAGCTGCCGCGCCCGCTTGTCGGCCATGAGGGCGTCGGTGATCTCGTCGAGGTCTCCCTGGAGCACCTGGTCGAGCTTGTGGAGGGTGAGGTTCACGCGGTGGTCCGTCACCCGGTTCTCCCGGAAGTTGTACGTCCGCACCTTCTCGGACCGGCCGCCACCGCCCACCTGGCTCTTGCGCTGCGCGGCGAGCTCGTGTGCGCGGCGATCCTGCTCCGCCTTGAGCAGCCGGGCGCGCAAGACGGTCATGGCCTTCGCTCGGTTCTGGATCTGGCTCTTCTCGTCCTGCATCGCCACGACGATCCCCGTCGGCAGGTGCGTGATGCGCACCGCGGAGTCGGTCGTGTTCACCGACTGTCCGCCCGGTCCGGTCGAACGGTAGACGTCGATCTTCAGGTCCGCGGGGTCGATCTGGACGTCGACCTCGTCTGCTTCGGGGAGGACCGTCACGGTGGAGGACGAGGTGTGGATCCGGCCCTTGGACTCGGTGAGGGGCACGCGCTGCACGCGGTGCGGACCCGCCTCGTGCTCGAGCCTCGTCCATGCGTCGGCGCCCTTCACGACGAAGACGACCTCGTTCAAGCCGTCGCGCTCCGAGGCGCTCTCGGAGAGGACCTCGACGTGCCAGCCGCGGCGTGCCGCGTAGCGCGTGTACATCTCGAAGAGGTCGCGGGCGAACAGGTTCGCCTCCTCCCCGCCCTCGGCGCCGCGTATCTCCACGATGACGTTGCGCCCGTCGTTCGGGTCCTTTGGGAGGAGGAGGATGCTCAGCTGCGCCCCGAGCGACGCGATCCGGGCCTCGGCGGAGTCCACCTCTTCGAGCATGGCGTCGCGCTCGTCCCCCGACGTCTCCTCGAGCAACTGGCGAGCCGTGTCGAGGTCCGCACGGGCCGACCGCAGCTCGCGCCACGTCGCCACCACCTCGCTCAGCTCCTTGTGGCGCCGGGAAAGATCGCGCAGCCTCCCGGGGTCTCCCGAGGTCGTGGGATCGGCCAGCTCAGATTCGACGTCGGTCAGCTCCGCCTCGAGGGCGTCGAGCCGCGCGTCGAGCGGAGAGGCGTGCGGTTCAGCCGCCATGGGACCGCGGCCCGGCCGGTCGCCGGGCCGGCCTCAGCTCTTCGCCGGCGCGCGCTTCGTCGCCCGACGGCCGTACCGGCGCTGGAACCGCTCGACGCGGCCGCCGGAGTCGACGAGCTTCTGCTTGCCGGTGAAGAAGGGGTGGCACTCGTTGCACAGCTCGACGTGGAGGTCGCCCTTCGTGGAACGGGTCGTGAACGAGTTGCCGCACGAGCAGTGGACGGTCGCCTGCTCGTAGATCGGGTGGATGTCTGCCTTCATGGTGCGTGCCTTCTTGTCTCGGTTTCGTATCGGAGTTTCGAGTCCTCGGGTGCGACCTGGATCTCGAGCTGGATCTCGACTTTGGTCTCAGCCGCCCGGGGTCGGACCCTTGGCGATCTCGGCGAGGAACTCGTCGTTGCTCTTGGTGGTGCGGAGCTTGTCCATGAGGAGCTCGAGGCCCGCGGCGGCGTTGCCTTCGCTCGCCAGTGCGTTCAGCACCCGGCGCAGCTTCCAGACCTGCTGGAGCTGGCCGCGGTCGAACAGCAGCTCCTCGTGACGGGTCGAGCTGGCGTTGACGTCGATCGAGGGGTACAGGCGGCGTTCGGCGAGCCTGCGGTCGAGCCGCAGCTCCATGTTGCCGGTCCCCTTGAACTCCTCGAAGATGACCTCGTCCATCTTCGACCCGGTCTCGACGAGCGCGGTCGCGAGGATCGTCAACGACCCGCCCTCTTCGATGTTGCGCGCGGCGCCGAAGAACTTCTTCGGCGGGTACAGCGCGCCGGAGTCGACGCCGCCGGACATGATCCGGCCGGTCGCCGGCTGCGCGAGGTTGTACGCGCGGGCGAGCCGGGTGATGCCGTCGAGGATGATGACGACGTCCCGCTTCTGCTCCACGAGCCGCTTCGCCCGCTCGATCGCGAGCTCGGCGACCGCCGTGTGCTCGTCGGAGGGGCGGTCGAAGGTCGACGCCACGACTTCACCTTGGACCGAGCGGCGCATGTCGGTCACCTCTTCGGGCCGCTCGTCCACGAGGAGCACCATGAGATGGACCTCGGGGTTGTTCGCTTCGATCGAGTGGGCGATCTGCTTCATCACCGTGGTCTTGCCGGCCTTGGGCGGGGACACGATCAGTCCACGCTGTCCCTTGCCGATCGGCGAGAGGAGATCGACGATCCGAGCGGTGACGTTCTCCTTCCCCGTGGGCATCTCGAGCACGAGCTTCTGGTCCGGGAAGAGCGGCGTGAGGTCCTCGAAGCGCGGCCGCTGGCGCGCGGCCTCGGGGTCCAGCCCCGACACCTTGTCGATGCGAAGGAGCGCGGGGTACTTCTCGTTGCTCGAGGCGGGGCGGCAGGCCCCTTCGATGTAGTCGCCCTTGCGCAGCGCGAACCGGCGCGCCTGGCTGATCGAGACGTACACGTCCTTCGACGAGGGCAGGTAGCCGTCGCAGCGGACGAAGCCGTAGCCCTCGTCGCGCAGGTCGAGGAGCCCGCGCACCTCGACGAGCTCGCCCTGGTACGGGGCGTCCTGGCCCGGTGCTCCCTGCAGGTCGCGCTCGCCTCCCGCGCCTGCCGGACCACGCTCGCGGCCGCGACGCCGGCGGTTCCGCCGGTTGCCGGGCTCGGGGCCGCCCGCTTGGGGATGGCGGCCCTGGCGCTGCGCCTGCCGGGGACCCGAGCCGTTCCCGCCGTCGGCGACGTGGATCTGCGTGGCCTCGACGGGCATGGTCGCGGTGTCGCTCCCAGGGCCGCCCTCACGGCTCGCCACCCGGGCGCCGGCTCGGTCGTCGTCGCCGTCGTGGGCCGCCGCGCCGTCGGTGTGGGGGGCCACTGCGGCCTCCCTGTCGGCCTGCTCGACATGGTCAGCCTGTTCGGCCGCTCGCTGTTCGGCCGCTCGCTGTTCGGCCACTCGGCGCGAACCGGCGGACCCGCCGCGCGCAGCGCCGTTGGACGAGGAGGGGGCTCCCTCCGTCGTGCCGGCGTCGTGGCCGTTCGCGGCTGCGCCGTTCGTGCCGGCCGAGCTCGTCGAACCGTTCGAACCGGTGACGCCTGCGGCTTCGAGGATCCGGTCGATGATGTCGGACTTCTTGGTGCGCGACGTCGTCTTGAGCGACATCGCCTGTGCGATCGCGTGGAGCTCGTCTCGCTCCTTGCCCTCGAGCACTGACCGTTCGAGCTGCTGTTCCGCAGTCATCGGTCTCCTATTCTCCTGATGGGTCGCGCGGGATGTGGCTGTGCCACGCCGCGCGAGGACGGAACACGGGTGGAGGACGAGCGTCGCAGGCCTGCTCCCGCGTACCACCGGTGGCGCCACAGATCGGGTCCGGCTTCGGGCCGGCGACCAGTGCGCCGTTGCCCGGTGGGATGCAGCCATCGTAGCCGCTGCCCCGGGTCGCGGCAAACATCTCGCCCGTTTGCCCCGGGAACCACGGCGACGAGTCGGCGGCAGGTGCTCGGGCTGCTCGCGCTCCTCCCCCTCTTGTCTCCCCCCTTCGTACGGGAAACGCCCCGTCTGCGGAGTTCATTCCCACCTGTGTGACCTGCCATGCAAGAAAGACGGAGCCGCGCGGCGCCTCAGATCCCGATCTCGGCGATGACCGCCTCGAGGTCGGCGTCGAGCGCCGGGGGGACGTCGATCTGACCGATGGCGACGTCGGGGTCCTTCAAGCCGTGACCCGTGAGCACGCACACCACCGTCGACCCCGCCGGGACAGCAGCCCCGAGGAGCCCGGCGACCGAGGCGGCGGATGCCGGTTCGCAGAAGACCGACTCCTCCCGGGCGAGCAACCGCTGCGCGGCGAGGATCTCGTCGTCGCTCACCGCGTGAAACGCCCCACCCGACTCGGCGGCCGCCGAGGCGGCCGGGTACCAGTTGGCGGGATTGCCGATCCGGATGGCCGTGGCGACCGTGTCGGGGTGGTCGACCTGGTGGCCGACCACGATGGGCGCAGCGCCCTCGGCCTGGAAGCCGAGCAGGCGGGGAAGGTTCGGCGAGCGACCGGCTTCCTTGTACTGCAGATAGCCGCGCCAGTACGCCGTGATGTTCCCGCCGTTGCCCACGGGCATGCACTGGACGTCAGGGGCCCGGCCGAGGGCGTCGACGATCTCGAAGGCCCCCGTCTTCTGGCCCTCGACCCGGTAGGGGTTGACGGAGTTGACCACCGTCGCGGGGATCCGCCCGGGAAGGGCGCGGACGATCTTCTGGGCGTCGTCGAAGCTGCCGCGGACCTGCAGCACCCGAGCCCCGTGGATGAGCGCCTGGGCGAGCTTGCCGAGGGCGATGTATCCCTCGGGGATGAGCACGACGCACTCCAGCCCCGCCCTCCCCGCGTAGGCGGCGGCGGACGCCGAGGTGTTCCCCGTCGACGCGCAGGCGACGACCTTCGCGCCCTCGGCAACGGCCTTCGAGATGGCGAGGGTCATGCCGCGGTCCTTGAAGGACCCGGTCGGGTTCGCCCCCTCGATCTTCAGCCATACGTCGGCATCGACACGAGCCGACAGGCGCGGCGCCGGCAGGAGCGGCGTCCCACCTTCGAGAAGGGTCACCACCGGGGCGCCCTCTTCGACCGGAAGCAGCTCGCGGTACTCCTCGATGATCCCGCGCCACCCGACGGACCCGGGCATCTCAGCGACCCCTCGCCGGCGGTCCGGCGACGTGACCCGGCCGCAGCGGCGCCCCGTCGTCGGCACCGATCACCCGGAGCACGTTGCCGACACGGACCACCGTGTCGATCGCCGCGACCGCATCGAGCGTGGCGCGCACGTCGCGCTCCTTGGCGCGGTGGGTGAGGAAGACGAGCCTCGCTCCTGTGCCGAGGCCGTCCTGCTCCATCGCCCTGATGGAGACGGCGTGGCTGCCGAACTCGGTCGCGACCGCCGCGAGCACCCCGGGCGCGTCGACCACGTCGAGGCTGATGTAGAAGGCCGACTGCAGATCGTCGATCGGTCGCACGATGACCGGGTTGCGGCGGGGCGGCGGCGCGTGGGCGCCGGCCAAGAAGTTGCGCGCGGCGTCGATGAGATCGCCGAGCACCGCGCTCGCCGTGGGCGCGCCGCCCGCTCCCCTGCCGTAGAGCATGAGCTCGCCGGCCGCTTCGCCCTCGACGAAGACAGCGTTGAACGGTCCGCGCACCGACGCGAGCGGATGACCGGCGGGCACCATCGCAGGATGCACCCGCACGGAGACGTCGGGGCCTTCTTCGACGATCTCGGCGATCGCCAGGAGCTTGATCACGAAGCCGAGCCGGGCCGCGTAGTCGACGTCCAGCGCCCGGATCTCGGTGATGCCTTCTCGCGGCACGGTCGTCCCGAGCACGTCGCTCCCGAAGGCCAGCCCGGCGAGGATCGCGGCCTTGGCGGCGGCGTCGTCTCCGGACACGTCCGCGGTCGGGTCACGCTCTGCAAGGCCCAACGCTTGGGCCGCGGCGAGCGCAGCCCCGTACTCCATGCCCTCCTCGGCCATGGCCGTGAGGATGTAGTTCGTCGTGCCGTTCACGATCCCCATCACCCGGAGGATCCGCTCGCCGGCGAGCGACTCGCGCAGCGGCCGGATCACCGGGATCGCCCCCGCCACCGCCGCTTCGTACAGGAGGTCGACCCCGTTCGCCGACGCGACGTCCGCGAGCTCCCCGCCCGCTTGCGCCAGGAGCGCCTTGTTGGCGGTCACGACCGGCTTGCCGGCACGCAACGCGGACTCGACGAGTGTCCGAGCAGGATCCAGGCCGCCGATGAGCTCGACGACGACGTCGACGTCCGCGCTCTCGACGAGGGCCTTCGCGTCACCCGTGAACAGTGCGGGATCCACGCCCTCGGTGGTGCGCCGGCGCCGCAGGTCGAGAACGGCGATCCCGGCGAGCTCGAAATGCACGCCGGTGCGCGCGGCGATCTCTTCTCCCCGCGTGCTCAGCAGCCGCGCGACCGCCGACCCGACGTTCCCGTATCCGAGTAGCGCGACCCGGACGGTCCGGCACCCGGCAGCTGACGACGTACTCCGGCCCGCCATCAGCCGAGGCTACCGCCCCGTCTGGCGCTCGACCGATGCAGCTCGCAAACTTGACCGCTCCTACGTGTTGTGGGCATGGACGGTGCGCGAACATGGATAAAGGCGCACACCGGCACCTGGTCGGCGTCGCCCCGGACACGAGGGGGTCTCCATGGGCACGGCGTCGAGGTGGGCTGCAGGCGGTCTCTTGGCGGTCTCCGCTGTCGCCCTGAGCGCGTGCTCGTCGCATCCCGCCGCCACGCACCGGCCGACGACCACCACGTCCACGTCGACATCTTCGACTTCGTCCACGTCGAGCACGACCACCACGACGACGACACCTGGCCCGTCGCTCGCGACCTGCCTGGTCTCCGGTCTCCGGATCTCAGTCGTCGGGCAGGGCGGCGCCGCCGGCACGCAAGAGCTGACCTTCGCCGTGACCAACTCGTCGACGGCGTCCTGTTCGAC
>DAIRCY010000084.1:0-10874 GCA_036796435.1 Acidimicrobiales bacterium | reverse complement strand
CAAGCCGCCGGGACACTGAGGGCTGCCGCCGGCGCCGGCAGCTGACGGCGGGCGCCTACCAGCAACGAGGACACGCCGCCGTCGCGCCTGCCTCGCACCCATCCTCCGTCGACGCCGACCGTCGTCCCGTCGCCACGAACCACGGGGCGACCCTACCGGCGGCGTCGGCGCACCCGGCGGGCCGCTACGGGCGCGACGGGCGCTCGACCCGCGCCTTCAGCCGGCGCTTCAGCCGTCCGCCCAAGAAGGGTGCCAGGTACCGGACGGTGGCTTCCGGAGCTGCGCCGACCAGGCCGGCCGCGCGGAGATCTTCGAGACAGGCGCGCGCGCTCCGGCGGTCACCGGCGAGGAGATACGCAAGCGCGAAGCGCAGGTGATGCCACGCCATGACCCCGCGGCCCGAGCCGCTGGGCGGGTCGCCCAGCTCCCGACGGAGCATCATGAGGCCGGTCCGGTACACCCGGTCGAGGGCCTTGCTATAGCCGGTCGAGACGTCTGCGTAGCGGACGAACGGCCAGTCCAGCTTCACGACCCTCCCCTGTCGCGAGGCGCGGAGCCACATGTCCCAGTCCTCCACCCCGTCCAACGCCGAATCGAACCCTCCCGCAGCGACGAAGGCGTCCCGCCGGAGGAGCACGCTCGACGTCTGGAAGCGGTTCAGGAGGAGGATCTCCGAAGTGGTCAGTTCCGTCGTTGGCACGTTCGGCGGCACGGCCACATCGACGGGCTCGCGCGCCCAGTCGGTCGCGACGAGAGCGACGTCGCCGGTGGCGACGCGGAGCTGCTGCTCCAGCTTCTCGGGGTGCCATTCGTCGTCTGCATCGAGAAACGCGAGCCACTCGCCCGACGACGCTGCCACACCCGCGTTCCTGGCCGCGGAAGGGCCCCCCTGCGCCTGCTCGATCAGGCGGACCGGGCCGCCGACCCCCCGAACCACCGCGGCGGTGTCGTCGCTCGACCCGTCGTCGACGACGACGATCTCGTCGGGTTGACGCGTCTGGCCCAGCGCCGAACGAACGGCCGCTGCAACCGTCGCCGCGGCGTCGTGCGCCGGGACGACGACGCTCAGACGCACGAGCTCGTGTCGGCGCGCGCCAAGAGGGCCTCGCGCGCCGCGACGCGGTCGTCGAGCTGGACCGTCTCACTCCCGATGTGCTGGAACTGTTCGTGGCCGCGCCCGACGATCAGCACGACGTCGCCGGTCCCAGACTCGACGACGGCGCGTTCGATGGCCGCCCGGCGATCGGGTTCCACGACGACGTCGGAGCCGCCCTCCGCCTCGAGGGTGCCGCGATAGAGGGAGCGGATGATGTCTGCAATGGGCTCCTCGCCCGGACTGTCCGTCGTGAGGAAGACGCGGTCGGCCGTCGCGGCCACCCTGCCCGTCTCGGGGCGTTTCCCCTTGTCCCTCCCGCCCCGTGCGCCGAGGACCACACTCACGCGGCCGCTCGAGATGCGGCGCGCCGTCGCGATGAGCGCCGCAAGCGCGTCCGGGGTGTGCGCGTAGTCGACCACCACGAGAAAGGGCTGACCGGCGTCGACGAGCTCGAACCGGCCCGGCGGCGGCGGCGCGGACGAGATCCCGGCGATGGCGTCGTCAGAGGGGACGCCGAGCGCCCGAGCTGCGAGGTACGCCGCGGCCACGTTCGCGCCGTTCACCTGACCGACGAGCGGGCTCCGCAGATGGATCGTGCCTTCGTCGCAGTCGAGCTCCACCGTGATGCCGGCGAGCCCGTGCTCCTCCACCGAGAACGAAGCGTCGGCACGCTGATGCCGGCCGAAAGTGGTGAACGGCACGGCGACTTCTCGCGCGAGGCGCTCCCCCCACTCGTCGTCGACGCACACCAATGCGGTGCGGCAACGTCCGGGCTCGAACAGCCGCGCCTTCGCCTCGAGATAGTGCTCCATCGAGCCGTGGTAATCGAGGTGCTCGCGGGTGAGGTTCATGAACACGCCGACGTCGATGTTGATGCCGTCCATCCGCCTCTGATCGAGGCCGTGCGACGACGCCTCCATCGCCACGGCGCGCACGCCGGCGCGCACCATCTGGCGCAGGATCCACTGGAGGTCGGGGGCCTGAGGAGTCGTGAGGCTCGTGCCGAGCGACCGCCCGAGGAAGTGGCTCCCGACCGTCCCGATCTGACCAGCGGGCATTCCCGCGCCGTTCAGGCAGTGCCGGAGTACCGCGCACGTCGTGGTCTTCCCGTTGGTGCCGGTGACCGCGGCGATCGCCAGCTCCTCTGACGGCCTGCCGTAGAAGGCGGCTGACATCGGCCCGATCGCGGCGCGCACTGTCGGCACGACGAACTGTGGGACGTCGAGTGGGAGGCGTCGCTCGACGACGAGTGCGGCCGCGCCTGCCGCCACTGCCGCAGCTGCGTGCTCGTGCCCGTCGCTGCGGGTGCCGGGCAGCGCGAAGAAGAGCGAGCCGTCGAGCGCCTTCCGGCTGTCGTAGGAGATCGCCCGGATGACCGCGTCGCCCAGCAGGACGCCGTCTCGGACCTCCCGCGCCAGCTCGCTCAGCGCCACCCCCGGCGTCTCGCCGCCTGCGGACCTCATCGTCGCGGGAGCTCCCTGCGCTCGCACGGGGTCAATCTTCCCCGCCAGGGTGACGCGCAACTAACGAACCCACGCACGAAGGGTCCCCCGAGCGCCGGAATGCAACGCAACCGTCTCTTGGCAGGTGTGGGCATTGGGGCTAGAGTGGCAGATGTGGCTGGTGTGAAATGTCGGGTCTCTCGTCGCGCTCTCTCACGTGTCCTCGCAGCAGGTACCGCCGGGGCCCTCCTCCTCGGCACGTGGGTAGTTGCGTCGTCCGGCGCCACACAGTTCACAACACCGGCGGCCCAGGCCAAGGTTGGCCAGACCCAGTCCCAGATCACAAAGATCGAGCAGACGATAGCCCAGGAACAGCGTCAGTCGGCGGTCCTCGGCCAGGAGTACGACAGCGAGATGGCGCACCTGCAGGCGGTGCGGGCGGCGATCGCCGCGACGAACGCACGTCTGGTGCAGATCCAAAAGACGATCGACGCCGACAAGCGCGTCCTGGCGAAGGCGGCGGTCCAGGACTACGTGCTCGGCGCGCAGGGGACCCAGATCACCTCGCTCTTCTCCACCTCCGCGAACACAGTGGTGATCTCGCAGCAGTACTCCCAGACTGCCGTCGGAAACCTCGACGCAGCGAAGCACGCGCTCGGGGCGGCCCAGGTGAAGCTGACGGCGACGAGAGCGCAGCAGCAGGCGCAGGAGCAGCAAGCGCAGAGCGCGGCGGCGCGCCTGCACACACTCGAGCTGCAGAACCAGCAGGCGGCGCAGCAGTCCGAGGCGACGGTCGCGTCCTTGAAGGGCACCCTCGGCCAAGAGGTGGCGGCGGCCGCACAGGCCAAGGCCCAGAAGGAAGCCGCCGCCGCTGCGGCTGCCGCGGCGGCCAAACGACAGGCGGCGGCAGCGGCAGCGGCAGCGGCGGCCGCGGCGGCTGCGCAGGTCGTCAACCAGCTCGGCGGTACAACGCAGGCCGCGACGCAGGCGGCGAACCAGGCGTCCACGTCCGCGGGCGGCCCGTCGGTCGGCTTCAGCGGCACAGCGTCGACACAAGGCGCCGCGGCGGTCCAGGCGGCAGAGTCGCAGCTGGGCGTGCCCTACGTCTGGGGCGGCGAGTCACCGGGGGTCGGGTTCGACTGCTCGGGTCTCACCCAGTGGTCGTGGGGACAAGCGGGCGTCTCGATCCCGCGTACGTCACAAGCGCAGTACGCGACACTCACCCACGTCTCGCTCTCGGACCTCCAGCCGGGGGACCTGCTCTTCTATTACAACCTCGACGGCACAGGGACGGTGGACCACGTCGTCATGTACGTGGGGTCGGGTCCGTACGGCAACCAGACGGTGATCCAGGCTCCCTACACCGGATCGAACGTGTCGTACGACGCGCTGTACACCAACGGGTTGGAGGCCGCCGCGCGGCCCTGACCCCCGAACACCGGCGAGCGGCCGGCGAGCGGCCAGCGAGTGCCGCCGGCCCGGAGCCAGGCGGCGTCTCGGCGACTCTCGAATGTGAATGCCACGAGGGCCGCCGGTACCATTGACGGGTGAGCACCCGCCGGGTACCGGCGCAGCGGACGTCGGCCTCGACCGATGTCGTCCCGCTCCGTCCCGCGGAACTGACGGCGCGGCGCCGCGAGGTGGCCGTCGAGCCGGTCGAGGATCCGAGACGCTCCGACGTCGACGAGTGGGGCAGGTCCGAGCGGGTCCGTGAGCTCGCGCGCCGGCTCTACGGCCCGGTCTACTCGAGCTGGTTCCGTACGGAATGGGAAGGGCTGGAGAAGATCCCGGCGGCAGGGGGGGCGCTTCTCATCGGCAACCACGCCGGCGCCATCCCCTCGGACGCCCCGGTGATCATGCACGGCATCGAGACCGAGCTCGGCCGTCCGGTGTACGGGCTCGCGGACTACTTCTTCCGTACGGTCCCCGTCGTCGGGACGCTGTGGAGCAGGGCGGGGGGCGTGCCGGCCCGGCCGGACAACGCCTACCGGCTTCTCCACGACCAGGGTCAGCTCGCGCTGGTCTTCCCCGAGGGGATAAAGGGCCCCTCGAAGCCCTACTCGGACCGCTACCAGCTCCGCCGGTTCGGCCGGGGCGGCTTCGTGGAGATCGCCATGCGGGCGGGCGTGCCGGTCGTCCCGATCGCCATCGTCGGGTCGGAGGAGACCATGCCGATCCTGCTGCAGCTGCCCCAGCTCGCGCGGGTGCTGGGCCTCCCCCACCTCCCGGTGACCGCCAACATGCTCGCGCTCGGACCGCTCGGCCTGGTGGTGCCGCTCCCGGCGAAGATGCGGCTTCGCGTCCTCGATCCGGTCGTCTTCGACGTCGAACCGAACCAGGATCGGTACCCGAAGAGCAGGGTGATGGAAGAGTCCGAACGCATACGCCAGTCGATGCAGTCCGCGCTCTACGACATGTTGAGCCGCCGGCGGAGCATCTGGTTCGGCTGACACCGAAGGCGATCGCGATGGGACGCCGAGTGCTCGTCACGGGGGCAGACACGTTCTGGGGCGGCCGCGTGATCCAGGCCCTGGAGGCAGACGCGGGGATCGAGGTCCTGCTCGGCCTCGGCACCCAGGCGCCGACGGTCACTTTCGAGCGTGCGGAGTTCGTGCGAGCGGACCAGACCTACTCCATCTTGAGCCGCATCGTCCGCGCGACCGAAGTGGACACCGTGATCCACACGTTCATGATCGTGGACTCGACGCAGGCGTCCTCGCGCACGATCCACGAGGTCAACGTCATCGGGACGATGAACCTTCTCGCGGCCGCAGGCGCACCGGACTCCTCTGTCCGTCAGCTCGTCGTGAAGTCTTCGGGACTCGTCTACGGCTCGACCGAGAAGGACCCGGCCACCTTCACCGAGGACACCCCCCGCTCCCGCGATCCCCGCACCGACGCCGAACGCTCCCTCGTCGAGGCCGAGGCGATGGTGCGCGACTTCGCAGAGGAGAACCCGTCGACGGTCGTGGCGATGCTCCGGTTCGCGAACGTCCTCGGCTCCGACGTCGTCACTGCCATCAGCAAGAATCTTTCGCGCCCGTTGTGCCCGTGCATCCTCGGGTTCGACCCGCTCGTGCAGTTCGTCGAGGAGGACGACGTCGTCCGAGCGCTCGAGTTCGTCACGCAGCGGCGCCTGCCGGGCACCTACAACGTCGCAGGGGAGGGCCGGCTTCCGTGGAGCGAGGTGGCCGCCATCTGCGGGACGCGGCTCGTCCCGTTCCCTCCAGTCCGGCCGGCGCTGTTCGCCGCACCGCTCCAGCGGCTGGGACTCTTCGGGTTCCCCCCGGAGCTCGAGGCGCTGCTCCGCTACGGACGCGGCATGGACACCTCCAGGCTGCGCGAAGCCGGGTTCGAGTACCGCTACACGAGCGCCGGCGCGGTCCATGCCTTCGCGCGCCATCAGCGCCTCCGTAAGGGTGCCGGGCGCCGCGCGGCCGGTTACGTCTACGAGCACGACGTAGAGCAATTCTTCCGCCACTCGCCTTCGGTCGTGCGGCGATCCGAGACCTGACGCTCGGGCGTCACGTGATCTCCTGCCGTTCACTCCCGCGCCCGCGCCGCGGCGGCGGCGGTGATCTGGCGGTACCAGGGACCGAGGACGTCGACGAGGTCGCCGCCACGCACGGTGATCGTCCCACGCGGCGCAAGGCGGAGCGCGACGGTCGGTACCGCTGCCGTCTCGGGCAGGATGCGGACCTGTGCGAGCTCGGGACCCGGCTCCCAGTACCGTGCCACCAGCTCACGGTCGTCACCCGCTTCTCCCGCGGACAGCGCGGCGGCGGATGCTGCGACGTCTACAACTGCTGCGACGTCTGCAACTGCTGCGGCATCAGCATCCCCGGTGCCGTCTGATCCGGCCTCGCCGGCCGGCAGTGTCGACGACGACGCACCAGCCGCCTCCCGGCGGCGCGCGCGCAGCTCGGCGAGCACGTCCTCTTTCTCTCGGCCCCGCCATGCGAGCAGGGAGAACGCGTCGCGGTCGAACTCCTCGGCGAGGAGGTAGCAGACAGCGGCGATGTGCTTGCAGGGGTTCTCCCAGTCCGGACACGTGCACTCGGTGACGAGACGCGCGTGCGGGGCTGGCAGGAGCGAGCAGCCCTCTGACTCGAAGACTTCCTCCACCTCGTGAGGAAGGTCGCCCGCGAGCATGCGCGCCGAGTACGCGGCACGCCCGGCCAGCGCTGCGAGGATCCGGTCCCAGTCCTCCCCGTTCACCACCGGCATCCGGAGGGAGACGGCGTACGGTTCCTCCCGGCTCCCCTGCACCACCGCCGCGACGACGCCGGGGCCGATGCGGAGGTCGACGATCTGGCCCTTGCGGGCGTAGGAGCGCCCGCGCGCCATCCGCCCCCCGACCATCACCGACTCGAGCGAGCCCAGGAAGCGCCGCGACCACCACGTGGCGCCGATGGGGCCCTTGCGCGTCCGCGCGGCGAGGCCGCCCACCACCGGCCGCGGCCCGCCCGGGTCGTCGCGCTCCCACCAGCGGCCGGAAAGCTCCTCGTCGACCTGCACGTCGAAGTCTCCGTACTGCTCATCGACGGGCCGCTTCGCCGACTTCTTCGTCGCCTTCCTCGGCGCCCTCTTCTTCGCCGCCGGCTGCACTTCCGGCGCCTTCTGCACCTCCGCCGTCTTCTTCTTCTTCTGCGCCTTGGACTTCTTCATCGCGCGCTCCAGGCTCGCCCGCAACGACTCCAGCTCCGCGCGACGGTCGGCGTCGCGCTTGCGAGCCGGGGTCACGGCTCCTCCCATTCGGCGGTCAACCGGATCGCGTCGGCGAGCTCGTCGGTCGACAGCTCGGTGAGCCACCCTTCGCCGGTCCCGACCACGCGGGCTGCGAGGGCGCGCTTGGACTCGATCATCTCGTCGATCCGGTCCTCGACGGTCCCGGCGCACACGAGCTTGCGGACCTGCACGTCGCGTCGCTGTCCGATGCGGTACGCGCGGTCGGTCGCCTGGTCCTCGACGGCCGGGTTCCACCAGCGGTCGTAGTGGAGCACCTGGCTCGCCGCGGTGAGGTTCAGTCCGGTCCCGCCGGCCTTGAGGGAGAGCACGAGCACGGGGATGGACCCTTCAAGCGACTGGATCTCTTCGACGAGCGCGTCGCGGCGAGTCCGCGGGACGCCGCCGTGGAGGAAGCCGACGCGGCAGCCCAGCCGCTCGGCGAGGTGGCCCTGCAGCAGCGCTCCCATCTCGGCGAACTGGGTGAAGACGAGCGCCCGTTCGCCGGCGTCGCGAACCTGCTCGAGGATCTCGACGGTCCGCTCGAGCTTGCCGGACCGGCTGGCGAGGGGAGAGCCATCGGCCGCGTACTGCGCCGGATGGTTGCATACCTGCTTGAGCCTGAGCATCGTGGCGAGCACGAGCCCCTTGCGCTCGATGCCCTCGGCCCCCGCGATCTTTTCCAGCATCTCGTCGACGACCGCCTGGTAAAGCGTCGCCTGCTCGCGGGTGAGCGCGCACCGCTCCTTGGTCTCGATCTTGTCCGGGAGCTCCGGGACGATCGAACGGTCGGTCTTGAGGCGGCGCAGGATGAAGGGCTGCGTGATCTTGCGCAGCCTTCCCGCGGCCGCTTCCTCCCCGTATCGCTCGATCGGCACGGCGAAGCTGTCCCTGAAGGAGGACTGCGAGCCGAGCAGCCCGGGGTTGACCACCTCCATGATCGACCAGAGCTCGCCGAGGTGGTTCTCGACCGGCGTCCCGGTGAGCGCGAGCCGTCTCGGTGCCGGGATCGCACGGACAGCCTGCGTCTGCTTGGCCGCGGGGTTCTTCACCTGCTGGGCCTCGTCGAGCACGAGGCGCGCCCAGGGCACGGACGCGAGCGCCGCCCGGTCGCGCTCGACGAGCGGGTAGCTCGTGACGACGACGTCGGCGCCGGTCGCCTCCTCGACGAGCGCCTTTCCCTTCAGGCGGCTTGGGCCGTGGTGGACGATCACCCGGAGCTCCGGCGTGAAGCGGTGCACCTCGTTCCACCAGTTCCCCACGACAGACGTCGGGCAGACGACGAGCGTCGGCCCGCGGCTCACGCCCTCGGCGCGGTCGGACTGGAGCACGCCGAGCACGGTCGCCGTCTTGCCGAGCCCCATGTCGTCGGCGAGGCACGCACCGAGCCCCAGCCGCTCGAGGAGCCGGAGCCAGGCGACCCCCCTGCGCTGGTAGGGACGGAGCTCCCCCGCGAACCCCGGCGGCGTCGGGGCGACGTCGAGCGTGTCGGCGAGCTCGCCTCGAAGAAGCGCCCCGAGCTGCCCCTCGTCGTCGACGGCGACGACCGGGACCCCGGCCCCGGGAAGCGGTGCGCCGGCCGCCGCGCGCAGCACGTCGGCGAGTCCGGTCACCCGGCGGGTGCGGCCTGCGGAGAGGAAGTCCACGAGCTGCTGGACCTCGCCGGGATGGAGCTCGGTCCACTGGCCCCGGACCCGGACGAGCGGCGCCTTGAGCTTGGCGAGCCGGCGGAGCTCGGAGAGGCCGAGCTTCATGTCACCAAGGGCCGCCTCCCAGTCGAAGGCCGCAAGCCCCTCGGCTGTGAGCCGGCCGGCCGTCGCTCGCCGCGGGGCCGCCGTGGCGGAGCGGACGCGCAGGCCCAGCCGGAGGGAGGGACGGCGCCACCAGGAGGGAAGGAGCACGCCGAAGCCGGCGAGCTCGAGGGCCGGTGCCACCTCAGAGAGGAAACGGTGCGCGCCCGCGAGGTCGAGGGTGAGCACCGTCGGCGCCGCTTCGTCCAGCACCCGGGCGAGCTCGCCGAAGGCGTGGACCGCTCGGCCGAGCTCGGCGAGCAGGACCTCCTGGGGCTGCTCGACGGTCCTGGCGGCGCGCTGCAGCGACTCCCCCGCCCGCCACACCTCCCGGGCGTCGACGAGGAGGGTGGGCTCGTCGACGGCTTGGAGGAGGAGCTCGACGCGCCACGTCGAGGCCTCCTCGCCGCCGTCACCCGGCAGCTCCGCAGTGGACGGCTCGTGAAGGCGGAAGCACAGCCGCCACGAGCTCGAGGACGAGGACAGGGGCGCACGCCACTCCCCGACGAGCCGCTCGAGCGCGGCGAGGCCTGCCGGGTCGGTGTCGATCGCTCCGTCGGGGCTCTGCAGGGCGGCGACCCACGCGTCTGCAGGCGAGCGCACAGAGGTGGCCGGCCGCCCTGCACCGCCCCGCAGGCGGGTGCCGACGCCGCGGGTGCCGACGCCGCGGGCGCACGCGTCGCGGCAGAGACCGTCGACGAAGGTGTCGAAGGCGTGGCGCACCACGTGCGCAGATTCCGGGCTGCCTTCGAGGGCGCGCGCAGCGCCCGGCAGCGCCTTGGCGAGCAGCGTGAGCCGCTCCGTGTCGCGCCCCGAACACAGCGGCGCCCACCTCGCGACCCGGACCCCGTCGCGCCACGCGAGCGCCGGGGCGACCCGGCCCCCGGCGGTCACCTCGAGCGCCAGCTCCGCGACCCGTGCGAGGGCACGGATCGACGAGCCGACGCGGACGGGGAGGTCGTCGGAGCACAGCGCCAGCAGCGCGTCGAGCCCGTCGAGCGGCGCCATCGCGAGCGCCTCGACGGCGACCGGCTGGAGCGCCGCCCGGCCCGTGCGGTGCGGCGGCGTCGCGCCCCCGGCGACGACGAGCTCGGGGGACGGCAGCGGCGCGCCACGCCGGGCCGGGACGAGGATCGTCGCCTGCCTGGTGGCCGCGGCTGCGACGCCATGGCCGGCGAGCGCAGCGCCGGGCGCACCGAGTGCCTCGGCGAGAGCGTGGGCAGGCGTGCCGAACGGCTCCGCCCACAAGACGAGCGATCCGGTCCCCTCGGCGTCCCACGCCCCGTGCAGGACGAGCATCGGGGGCGAGGCTACCGAGCGGCTAGTCGATCCACTTTGCGAGGAGCTCGTCGCGGCGCCGGTTCCACTCCTCCGAGGTGATCGCGAACTTGGCGTGGTCCTCCCACTCGCCGTCGATCTCGAGGTACTTCTGGGCGATCCCCTCCGAGCGCAGGCCGAGCTTCTCGACGACACGGATGCTCGCCCTGTTGCGCGGGATGATCGAGATCTCGACCCGGTGCAGCGCGATGGTGTCGAACGCGAAGGCGAGCACGATGACCACCGCCTCGGGCACGTAGCCGTGGCCCGCCAGATCCTCGTCGATCCAGTAACCGACATGGCCGGTCTGAAATGGGCCTCGCTGGATCGACGACAGGGTGATCTCGCCCGCGAAACGACGACCCACGAAGATGCCGAAGCCGTAGCCGGTGCCGAGCTGGCGCTCGCGCTCGCGCAGGGCGCAGCGTGCGGCGAAGCTGCCGCGGTCCTCGGCGGGGAGCGGCGCGCCCTTCGGCCGCCGACCCCAGGGGCCGAGGCCCCCCC
>DAIRCY010000083.1:0-10990 GCA_036796435.1 Acidimicrobiales bacterium | reverse complement strand
TTCGGTCGCGTCCCGGGCCGGCTCGGGTAGTGGGACGGGCGCCGCGCAGACGCCGCGACCCGAGCGCGGCCCATCTCACCTCCCGCCCTGGGTCCGCCGCGTCGCCGGCGCCGCGTACCACCGGGCCCGTAGGTGGGACAAGTGAGGGTATCGGTCGTCTCTGCCCACTATCCGCCGAACTTCGTCAGCGGCGGGACGCTCGTCCCCTTCCGGAGCGCGAGGGAGCTCGCGCGTCGCGGCCACGAGGTGCGGGTCTTCGCGGGGTGGATCGGCGCGGCGCACCGGGCCGGTGAGGTCTTCGACGACGGCCCTGCCGGCGAGCCCCCTTCGGGCGAGGGCGCCGGTCCGGGCGTCCCGGTCCGCTGGTTCTCGACCAACGACTCGATCGACTGGACGAGCCGCCTGAACTTCGACAACCCCGAGGCCGCCGCGGCGTTCGCCGAGACGTTGCGCGACTTTGGGCCGGACATCGTGCACTTCCATTCCCTGCAGGGGCTGGGCGCCGGCCTGCTGCTCGAGGCGCACCGCTCGGGCGTCCCGTTCGTCGTGACGGCGCACGACTTCTGGTGGTGGTGCGGACGCCAGTTCCTCTGCGACCGCGACTACCACCCCTGCAGCCCGGTCGTCGTGGCCGGCGTCTGCCAGTGCGCGGTCGACCGGAGGTGGCTCGACGAGCGGGTCCGGTTCACCACCTCGGCGTTGGGTCTCGCGTCGCGCGTGCTCGCGGTATCGGAGACGTCGGCGGAGGTCCTCCGCGCGAACGGCGTCGCGCCCGGCCGCCTGGTCGTCCTCGACAACCCCGTCGAGGGGACCCGGCCCGCCGAGGTGGCGTCGCGTGACGGTGCGGGTGAGGCGGATCCGGGCGGGCGGCGCGGCGACGTGACCTTCGTCTTCGCAGGCGGGTCGGACCCGATGAAGGGGCTTCCCGTGCTGGGCGAGGCCCTCGCGCAGCTCGACGGGGTGCCCGGGTGGTCCGCCGATCTCTACGGGGTGCAGGCGCCGTCGGGCGGCGAGCGCACGGCCCCGCGGAACGTACGTTTCCATCCGGCCTTCTCCCCGAACGAGCTCTCCGGCGTCCTCTCGGCCGCCGACGTCCTGGTCGTGCCCTCGGTCATGCAGGAGACGTACTCGATCCTCACCCGAGAAGCGCTCGGCGCCGGGGTCCCCGTCCTCACGACGACGTGCCTCGGTCCCGAAGAGGTCGTCGAGGACGGCGTGAACGGACTGGTCGTGCCGCAGGACGACCCCGGCGCGCTGGCGGCCGCGATGGGGCGGCTCGTGCGGGACGCCGGGCTGCGTTCGACGCTCGCGCGTGCAGCGCGCGCGCCGCGGGCGGTGGAGCTGACCTCCGTCGAGGCGCACTGCGACCAGCTCGAAGAGCTCTACGCGGCGGTGACCCGTCACGGCGGCGGCGGCGGCGCCGCGTCGGCCGCCGGGAGCCCGCAACGCCGGCCGGTCGAGCGCGTGCTCTTCGTGGCCGGCATCGAGGGCGCCCCGCTCCGCTACCGGGCGCGCCTTCCGGCCGAGGGGCTCGCGCTGCTCGGCGTGCACGCCGACGTCCGCCACTACCGCGATCCCGAGATCCTCGCCCTCTCGGCACGAGCGGACGTGGTCGTGCTGTACCGCGTGCCGGCGACGCGGCAGGTCCGGGACTTCGTCGAGGACGTGCACGCACGGGGAACGCCGGTCCTCTTCGACGTCGACGACCTCATCTTCGACCCGGACCTCGAGGACGAGATCCCCGCGCTCGAGATCCTGGAGGGCGCCGAGCGGGACCTGTGGCTCCAGGGGGTGCGCCGGTACCGGACGACCATGGAGCTGTGCGACGCCTTCGTCGGCAGCACCCCGCAGCTGTGCGACCACGCCGCGGCGCTGACCTGCCTCGACCCCTACCGCTTCTCGAACGGGGCGGGCATCGAGATGAGCCGGCTCGCGGACGAGGCCGTCCGGCAGCCCCGGGCTCCCGGGCCGGTCCGGGTCGGCTACCTGAGCGGCACGGACACCCACGACCACGACTGGGCCATGATCGAAGACGTCGTGGTGGCGGCGTTGGAGGGAGCCGGCGACGCGGAGCTGTGGCTCGTCGGCAAGCTCACGCCGGGCGCCGCGGTCCGCAAGCTCGGGGACCGCCTGAAGCTGGTCCCGTTCCAGCCGTGGACCTCGCTGGCGCGGCTTCTTCGGAACCTCGACGTGAACCTCGCGCCCCTCGAGCCGGGGAGCCGGTTCAACGAGGCGAAGAGCGCGATCAAGTGGCTCGAGGCGGGGCTCGCCGGGACGCCCACCATCGCGTCGCCGACCGAGCCGTTCCGTGAGGTCGTCGAGCACGGGGTGAACGGCATGCTCGCCGATGGCGTGCAGGAGTGGGGCGTCGCGCTGCGCGCGCTCGTGGACGACGACGCCCTGCGCCGCCGGCTCGGGCAGCGAGCGCGGCGCGACGGCCTCCTCCAGTTCGGTCCGTGGACCCAGGGCAGGCGGTATCTCGAGATACTCGAGTCGGTCGAGCTCCGCCGATCCTACGAGTCCTCGTGGGACCCCGTGCTCCTCGACGAGCCGTGCGAGCCGATCGCCCTCGAGCCCTACGGCGGCTCCGCGCCGGACCCCTTGCCCGAGCCCGTCCCCCCGGTCCCTGCCCGGCTGGGCACTCTCGTGCGGCGCGGGGTCGCGTCCGTCAGGCGCCGCGGCCTCCTCGAGACGTCACGCCTCGTCCTCCGTCGACTGCGCCAGCGTCTCCGGGCGTAGCTCGCCGCGGGCGGGGCGGCCGACGCGGGTCACCCCCGTCAGCCGCCCTCTCCCCTGCGCAGGCCGAGACGGGCGGCCACCCAGTCGCCGACGGGGTCGTCCCCTCCGACGAGCCACCATGCGAGGTGCGCGTGGAGGCACTTCACGCCGGTGCGCGTGCCCCCGACCCCGCCCGAGGGGCGCGGGCCGGAGTGCGCCGCGGGGATTCGGGCGTCGCGTTCGGCCGCGTAGCGCTCGTGCGCACGCGACAGCACCCCGGGATCGACCGCGACCTCGGCCTCCCGCACTCCCCCGTTCGACTCGAGCGTGGACACGGCGGCACGCAGCCCTGCGTCGACGAGCCAGAACCGGGTCGGCATCGGCGTCCCGTCGTCGAGGAAGGGAGCGTTCTCGATCACCTGGGGCGCGCCGTCCGCCCCGCGCAGGACGACCGAAAAGTCCCCGGCGGGCTCCCGGCCGAGCAGGGCAGCCACCTGCTCGAGATCGTGGCCTCGGGGCTCGGAGCGCAGCCGGGACGGCCGCGGCCTCATCGCCAGAATTCGAGGGTCCGGAGCACCCTGTCGAAGAAGCTCCCCGAAGTCACCGTCGAGGCCGCCGACGACGCGCCCTGCCCTCCGGCCGTACGGGACGCGGCGCGGGCGCCTGTGGCGGCGCTCGACACCGATCCGAGCGTCCCGTCTTTGCCGCCGGGCCCCGAGCCGGCGGACCCGCTGGCAGGAAGGACCTGGTAGGCCTCCTCTCCGGGCGGGACGAGGTCGTACTGCTGCTGGGCGATCCGTCCGAGCGTCGCCGGTGTGCGCATCGCCTTCTCCTGGTGGCGCAGGGACGCGTTCTGCTGGTCCAGCCGGGACAGCTGCGACGAGGCGGCGGCGAGCTGGGCACGCTGGTGCATCAAGTTCGACACCGGGAACCACGCCCCGAGGATCCCGGCCGACGCGGCGGTCGCGACGACCAGCACCACCCTGTTGCGCCGCACCCTGGCGGCGCGGCGCCGTTCGGCACGTGACGCCGGTCCTGGGGACGCGCTCCGGGTACGCCGGCCCGGGCTCCGGTCCGTGGGGCGGTCAGGTGCGCGCACGTGACCCCCCGCTCAGCGCGTCGCGGCCGAGGAAGGCCGCCGAGCTCCCAAGGTCCTCTTCGATCCGCAGCAGCTGGTTGTACTTCGCCACGCGGTCGGTGCGGCACGGAGCGCCGGTCTTGATCTGCCCCGAGTTCACCGCCACGGCGAGGTCCGCGATGGAGGTGTCCTCGGTCTCACCGGAGCGGTGGGAGACGACGGTCGCGTACGAGGCGCGCGTGGCGAGGTCGATCGCGTCGAGGGTCTCGGTGACCGTGCCGATCTGGTTCAGCTTGATCAAGACGGCGTTCGCCACCCCGGACTCGATCGCCCGCTCGATGAGGGGCACGTTCGTGACGAAGACGTCGTCGCCGACCAGCTGGACTCGCGAGCCCACAGCGGCAGTCAGCGCCGCCCAGCCGTCCCAGTCGTCCTCGGCCATGCCGTCTTCGAGCGAGACGATCGGGTAGCGGTCGACGATGTCCACCCAGTAGTCGACGAGCTCGTCCGACGACAGCCGGCGGCCCTCGCCTGCGAGCTCGTAGGCGCCGTCCTTCCACAGCTCGCTCGTCGCGGGGTCGAGCGCCAGGGCCATCTCCTCACCCGGCACGAGCCCCGCCGCCTCGATCGCGTCGACGAGCACCTTGAGCGCCTCCTCGTTCGTCGGCAGGTCCGGGGCGAACCCGCCCTCGTCGCCGACCGCCGTCGACAGCCCGCGCTCCCCGAGCTTCCCGCGCAGGACTTGGTAGGTCTCGACGCTCCAGCGCAGCGCCTCTTCGAACGAGGCCGCTCCCACGGGCATGATCATGTACTCCTGGAAGTCGATCGAGTTGCGGGCGTGGACGCCGCCGTTGACGACGTTCAGCATCGGCACAGGCAGCACGTGCGCGTTGGCGCCACCGATCGCGCGGTAGAGCGGCAGCTCGAGCTCGGACGCGCCGGCCTTCGCCACCGCGAGCGACGTCGCGACCATTGCGTTCGCCCCCAGCCGGCTCTTGTCCGGGGTTGCGTCGAGATCGACCATCGCCATGTCGACGCCACGCTGGTCGAGCGCGTCCATGCCGGTCAGCGCATCGGCGATCTCTCCACGGACGTTGGCGACGGCGCGCAGGACGCCCTTTCCGCCGTAGGCGTCGCCGCCGTCGCGCAGCTCGACCGCCTCGTGCACGCCGGTCGACGCGCCGGACGGCGCGATGGCGCGCCCGTGCGCGCCGCTGTCGAGGACGACCTCCACCTCCACGGTCGGGTTCCCGCGCGAGTCGAGGACCTGGCGTCCCACCACGTACTCGATCGTGCCCATCGATCAGCTCCCTGGTTTGCGCTCAGCCTCGACCCTGACGCGCTGCCCGCCGGAGGTGCGCCCGTACATCAGGCTATCTGTTGACGTCCCCGCGATCGGTGCACGTGCGCGGAATGCACCGAAGAAGACCCCGAAGAAGACTGCCGCTGCGAAGACCGCGATGGCCAACAGACCGGCACACAGCGCAGCCGTGTTGCCGAGCGGGGGGTGCCACGCGCCTGTCAGGAAGTCGATCGGGCCGTTCGTGCCGACCGCGTAGCGCCTCAGCGCTTCGAAGAACGCTGCGCAGCTCGCGACGCCGAGGAGCGCGCACACTGCCCCGCAGGTCGCGACCACCGCCTTGGTGTGGCGTTCCAAGAGCGGCCGGTACCTCCTCAGAACCACGCCCGCGAGGATCGGGACCCCGACGGCCAGCGGCATGATGTCGCGTCCCTGCCAGACGATCCCGAGCCGGTGCACCTCGCGGTAGACGATGGCGACCGGCACGACGATCACCGCGACCATCAGCAGCACCAGGGCTGCGACCTCTCGCAGCTCCTCGAGGCCGCCGGTGAGGCGCGCACACGCCGACACGACGAGGGCTCCCACCACGACGGCCCAGATCACATACGTGAGGAGGGGAGAGAAGGCGTCGATCCATCCGAACAGCCCGACCATCTCTTTCATCCAGTACGCCGTGTGGCCGAAGATGACCGGGACGAGGTGGCCGAAGGTCTCGGGTTGTGGGACGGGCGCCGACGAAGGCTCGAGATCCAGGGAATGCTCGCCGACGATCCACCACACCGCTGCGGCCGCGCAGGCCGCAAGAGGAAGTGCCGCCCACTGCACCGTGCGGTTCCCAAGCAGGGTGCGCACTCGCCGCCAGCCGGCGGCGAGCCCCAGGACGACGACGGTGACCGCGCACCAGAGGGGTGAGAGCGGCCGCGTGAGCAGGAAGACGGCGAGGGAGGTCCCGGCGACCGCGACGAGCCCGATGGGTGGTGCGTGCGCGTGCTCGAAGAGAAGAACGGCGCACGACGTCCACACGCAGATCGCGACGGAGATCTCGAGCCCGCTCGGGTTGACCATCCCGCCGAGGAACCAGGCCTGAGGCGTCGCCGCGGCCATGACCGCCACGAGCAGCAGCCGGTTCCGGGACCACCGCCAGACGGTGAAGAGCGCCAACGCGACGAAGACCGCGTCGAGGAGCGCCGCCGCGAGGCGCATGAAGTAGATGCCTGCCGCAGACAGAACGGCGAGCGATGGCAGTCCGACGATGGAGTAGTAGAGCGGCGGATAGCGGCCCACGTAGGTCTGGATCGGCATGACCTTCGTCGACGTCGGCACCGGGGGCTGGCACGACGCGGGGGTTGTCGAACGGAACTGGAAGCACTCGACGAGCGGCTCGTCCCCGGCGAACACCTGCGGGACATGGACCAGGGTGGACGCGTTGCGGACAGTGCCGACGGTCGCTCCGAGGAACTGGCCGCGCACGACGGCAGCGGCGCGCGCGACGTGGGTGGGCTCGTCCGGTGAGGCGAAGAGGGGCGTGGCCCAAGACCAGACGGCGAAGTTCGCGAAGGAGACGACGAGGCACGCGAAGAAGACCCACGCACCGGCGGTCCGGGCTCCCTCCGTACCCGCCATGCCACGGCCCGTGGGCCAGAGACGGCCTGACCTCACGTGGCGTCCCGCAGCTGGCCGGCGCGGCTCTCCGCCTCGACGATGGCCGTGCGGCGGCGACCCGCGGCAGCGCGGAGCGCGTCTTCGGGCTCCACCCCTTGCTGCCGGACGAGGTCGGCGACGGCCCAAAGGAGGTCCCCGGCGACGTGTGTGCCGTCGCGGCCGGGGCTCGGCGTCGATGCCAGCACCTCGAGGAGGCCGCGCACCCTCGCCACCACCTCGTCCGCGGCCCGAGGCGCGGCCGACCCCACGGCTTCGGACTTGCGCTGCAGCTTCGCAGCGAGGGCGAGGGCGGGAAGCGCGGCGGGAATCCCGTCGGTCACACTCGCCCGCCCCTTCTCGCGCTTCTTGATGTCCTCCCAATTGGCCACGACGGTCGCGGCATCGTGGGCGGCCACGTCGCCGAACACGTGGGGGTGACGCGAGACCAGCTTGTCGTGGAGGCTGCGCGCCACGTCGGCGATCGTGAACCTTCCTTCCTCTGCTGCGAGCCGCGAGTGGAGGAACACCTGGAAGAGAAGGTCGCCGAGCTCCTCTTCGAGGTGTTGGGTCGCTCGTCGCTGTGCGTCGCCGTCCTGGGCGCCGGGGGCGTCGAGGGCGTCGAGGGCGTCGAGTGCGTCGATGGCCTCGAGCACTTCGTAGGCCTCTTCGAGGAGGTGGGGCTCGAGCGACCCGTGCGTCTGCTGGCGGTCCCACGGACAGTCTCTCCGGAGGCGGCGGACGAGCTCGTCGAGTGCGGCGAGCTCCCCTGCGACGGGCGCCGCGAGCCTCGGTACCCACAGCGAGGTGAGGTGGTCCGGCAGGACCGCCCGGTCGAGCTCGTGCCACGGCAGCACGCAGACCACCTCGTCGGGAAGGCCGAGGTGGTGGAGGACGGTGACGGTGAGGTCGGCAGTCAGATCCTGCTCCCCGAGGGCGAGCTTCACCTCGGAGAGGACCCGGGGCGACCAGCACTGCGCGGCGAGCAGCGGGCCCCGCTCCCCCGCGGCCTCGGCGACGAAGCGCGTCGCGTCGACCAGCCGGACCCCCACCGAGACCGGGTCGACGCCGAGTCGGGACCAGGCAAGGTCGAGGAAGGACATGGCCGGCACCACGGTCACGTCGACCCTCGGGTCCTGGCGGAGCAGCTCGACCGTCCGTTCGGCGACGAGGGGAGACCCGGGCACCGCGTAGACGACGTCGCCACCTCCGGTCGCGACGACCTGCGCGGCGGCCACGAGGTCGGCCACGATCCGGCCGTAGACCTCCTCGAATGTCTCGGCCTCGTCGTAGTGGTGATCGAAGGTGGCGATCGAGCCCGAGAACGCCGCAGCCGCAGGATGCCGGTCGGTGCGCAGGAACGCCGTCGCGGCCGAGGTCAGAAGCTCGCGTGCCCTCGGCGGGATCAGGTCTTTGCCGGCGGGTCCCAGGCCGACGACGACGATGTGCGGCCGAGCCACCCTTTGGACCTCAGGAGCTCGCCGCTGTCAGCGTCGGCAGGTTCGCTACCGTCGAGATCTCCGATGTGCCGGGGGGGGACGGCGCCCCGAGCACCAGTGTGAGCCTGTGGTGCGCGGCGGTGCCGTAGCGGGGGTCGACGCCGACGCTGACCCCCCGCAGCGCGGCGGTGAGCTCCGCGTCCGCGCGCCGCTGCCCTGCGTGGATGATCGCTGTGACGACCGAGGAGCGCGCGGTGGCGAATGGCACCGTCGACCGGCTCGTCAGGCGGACGATCCAGTAGGCGCCCTGCACGTGGACCGGCGTCGTGGTCCCGCCGACACCGAGGTGGTCGACCGCTGTGGCCAGAAACGTGTCGCCGACGAAGCCGCAACCGACCGAACCGCCTCGTGCCGCCGACGACGATGTCACCGAAACGGCGGCGGCCTCCTGCGCGAAGCTCGTCCCTCTCGCGAGCGCTGCCTCCACGCCCGCCGCCGCGCTCTTCGTCCGCACGAGCACGAGAGCAAGGCAGTCGCGGTCGAACGATCGGCGGTGGCTGACGAAGTAGCCCATGAGCGCCGGCTGCGACAGCCCCGCGCCCGCAGCGCGGGCGTCGAGGACGATCTGATCTGCCTCCTCGCCGGTCTGTTCCCTCACGAACCAACCCGGAAGCGTCGAGAGCACGGTCCGGCCGTTCCCGCCACACCCCGGCGACGGCGACCCGACGACTCGCGCGTACTGGTCGAGCACCTGGGTGATCCGGTCGGCCAGGACACGACGCGCGATCACAAGATCGGCGGGCGTCACGTGCAGTCGGTGGCCGGCGAGCACCTCGGCGTCGATCTGCGTGGTGATCATCGAGGCGAGCCAGTCGTCGACGAAGGTCGAGTCGTAGATGCCGCCCTTCACGTCGGGGGTGCCCGCACCGAGGAAGGGAAGGGTCTTGCCCGAGGTGAGCTGCCGCTCCTCGGAGAGGAAGCACGTGTAGTCGGGGCTCCCTGCGATCGCCGAGAGGTCCGAATCGAGGGACTGGCGGCTGATGGAGGTGCCCCCCACCGTCGCGGCGCTCGACGGCAGATAGAAGCCCGCGAGCGCCACGGCGGCCGCGACCACGACGAGGAGGCACACGAGCCGCTTCATGCGCCGGGCATGCTACCGGTGGTCGTCACGGCGTCGGGGACAGGGAGGAGGGCCACCACAAGGGCCCTGAGGGCTTCCGCGGGATGCTCGTCTCCCGTCAGCGGCACGACCAGCTGGCCGAGCTGCTCCCGGTATGCGGCGCCGGGGACGAGACGCCGCAGCCGCACCTGCGCGCTCGCAGGCAGGCTGACCGGCGAGATCCTCGCGACGGGATGGCGTGCTCCTCCCACCCGGGCGGGAGCGACCGCCACCTCGTGGATCCCGGTGCGCAGGCACTCGACCCGGAGGCGGGCGAGCGCGAGGAGCCCGGTCGCAGCCGGGGGCAGCGGCCCGTACCGGTCGGCCCACTCCTCTGCGATGTCGTCGACGTCGGCCGGGGTGGTGGCCGCGGCCAGCCGCCGGTACGCCTCGAGACGCGCGTCTTCGAGCGGGACGTAGTCGACCGGGAGGCTCGCGTCGCCCGGCACGTCGAGCGAGACCACCGGCGGGGTGGGCCGTGGCTCGCCTCGGGCCTCGGCGACCGCTTCTGCGACCATCTGGACGTAGAGGTCGTAGCCGACCGCGGCGATGTGGCCCGACTGTGTGGACCCGAGGAGGTTGCCCGCCCCGCGGATCTCGAGGTCGCGCATCGCGATCTTGAACCCCGCTCCGAGCTCGGTGTGCTCGCCCACCGTCCGGAGGCGCTCGTAGGCCTGTTCGGTGAGCACCCGATCGGCCGGGTGGAAGAGGTACGCGTACGCACGCTGGCTGCTCCGGCCCACTCGACCGCGGATCTGATGGAGCTGGCCGGCCGAGCCCGAGCAGGTCGGCGCGATCGACCACGAGCGTGTTCACCGACGGCATGTCGATCCCCGACTCGATGATCGTCGTGCAGACCAGCACGTCGAACTTGCGCTCCCAGAAGTCGAGGACGACCTGCTCCAGGCTGCCCTCGTCCATCTGGCCGTGCGCGATCGCGATGCGCGCCTCGGGAACGAGCGCGCGCAATCTGCGTGCCACCACGTCGATGTCCATCACGCGGTTGTGCACGAAGAAGACCTGCCCCTCGCGCATGAGCTCGCGCCGGATCGCGGCGGAGACCTGCTTGTCCGTGTACGGGCCGACGTAGGTCAGGACAGGGTGGCGCTCCTCGGGGGGCGTTGCGAGCGTGGACGTCTCCCGGATCCCGGTGAGCGACATCTCGAGCGTGCGCGGGATCGGCGTCGCGGACATCGCGAGGACGTCCACGTTGGTGCGCATCTTCTTCAGCTCCTCCTTGTGCTCGACGCCGAACCGCTGCTCCTCGTCGATGATCACCAGGCCCAGGTCCTTGAACTGGACCTCCTTGGACAGGAGCCGGTGCGTGCCGATGACCACGTCGATGGCGCCGCTCTTGAGCCCCTCGAGCGTCTCCTTGGACTCCGCGCCGGTCTGGAAGCGCGAGAGCGCCCGCACCCGGACGGGGAAGCCCGAGAACCGCTCCGAGAACGTCTCGTAGTGCTGCTGGGCGAGCAGGGTGGTCGGAACGAGCACGGCCACCTGCTTGCCGTCCTGGACCGCCTTGAACGCGGCCCGGACAGCGATCTCGGTCTTGCCGTAGCCGACGTCTCCGGAGACCAGGCGGTCCATGGGGACCTCGCGCTCCATGTCCGCCTTGACCTCGTTGATGGTCGTGAGCTGGTCCGGCGTCTCGA
>DAIRCY010000082.1:0-11033 GCA_036796435.1 Acidimicrobiales bacterium | reverse complement strand
GCGCCGCTTCTTGGGGCGGCAGCCGTTGTGCGGGATGGGGGTCACGTCCTTGATGCCGGCGACCTCGATGCCGGCGGCGGCGAGGGACCGGATGGCGGTCTCGCGCCCGGAGCCGGGGCCGCGCACGAGGACGTCCACCTTGCGCACACCGTGCTCCATCGCCTTGCGGGCGCAGGACTCCGCCGCCAGCTGCGCCGCGAACGGCGTCGACTTGCGCGATCCTTTGAAGCCCACGTTCCCGGCAGACGCCCAGGCCAGCACGTTGCCCTCGGGATCGGCGATCGAGACGATCGTGTTGTTGAACGAGCTCTTGATGTGCGCCACTCCGTAGCTCACGTTCTTGCGCTCGCGACGACGGGGCCGCCGGACGGTCCCTTGCTGCTTGGTCGGCCTCGGCATCTACTTGCGAACCTTCTTCTTCCCGGCCACGGTCTTCTTGGGGCCCTTGCGCGTGCGCGCGTTCGTGTGGGTGCGCTGCCCGTGGACCGGCAGCCCGCGACGGTGCCGGATCCCCTGGTAGCAGTTGATCTCCATCTTCCGCTTGATGTCCTGTGCGACGTCACGGCGCAGGTCGCCCTCGACCTCCATGTTGGAGTCGATGTCGTTGCGAAGACGGATGACCTCTTCGTCGGTCAGGTCGCGGACTCGCGTGTTCGGGTCCACCCCGGTTCGGGCGAGGATCTCACGGGCGCGCGTGGGCCCGACTCCGTAGATGTAGGTGAGGGAGACCTCCACGCGCTTTTCGCGCGGGACGTCCACTCCGGCGATACGGGCCATCTGCTCTCCTGTCCTAGCCCTGACGCTGCTTGTGCCGGGGGTTGTCGCAGATCACGACCACGCGGCCGTGCCGGCGGATCACCTTGCACTTCTCGCAGATCGGCTTGACGCTCGGTCGTACCTTCATGTGGTTCCTTCCGCCTGCCTTACTTGTACCGGTAGGTGATCCGGCCACGGTTCAGGTCGTAGGGCGTGATCTCGACCTGGACCTTGTCCCCCGGCAGGATGCGGATGCGGTGCATGCGCATCTTCCCGGAGCTGTGGGCCAGCACCTTGTGCCCGTTCTCGAGCTCCACTCGGAACATCGCGTTGGGCAGCGGTTCCACCACCGTGCCCTCGAGCACGATGGCGTCTTCTTTCGGCTTCGGCAGGTGACTCTCCTCGATTCGTTCTCGTGGCCAGGGACGGCGCGACGCCCGGCACCGAAATGGTGAAATTGCCCGGCCGGCCGTGACGGCGGCGAAGCAGTCAAAGAGCTTACCGCATCGGCGCCGAATTGCCAGCGGCGCCCTCCCGGAGCCCCTCTTCAGGGGCCGTTCCGGACCCTGTGCCCGTGCCTCGGGGGACAGGGGGCCCCGACCCTGCGGCGGGGCTACCCGGCTCAGGGCACCGTGAGCACCTCGGGGCCGTCGTCGGTGACCGCGATGGTGTGCTCGAAGTGGGCGGACAGGGAGCCGTCCGCCGTCACCACGCTCCAGCCGTCGTCGAGCATCGCCGTCCCGGCGCCGCCTGCGTTCACCATTGGCTCGACGGCGAAGACCATCCCGGTCTTGAGCGTGGGGCCGGGGCTGCCCGGCCAGTAGTTCGGGACCTGGGGCTGCTCGTGCATTGCCGTCCCGATGGCGTGGCCGACGTACTCCCGGACGACCGAGAACCCCGCCTTCTCGGCGACCTCCTGGACGGCCCGCCCCACCTCGTGGAGCCGGTTCCCCTTGCGCAGCTCGTCGATGCCTGCCCACAGGCTCCGCTCGGTCACCTCGATGAGCTGGCGGGCGATCGGGCCCACCTCGCCGACCGCCATGGTGTAGGCGGCGTCCCCGTGATAGCCCTCGACGATCGCCCCGCAGTCGATCGAGAGGATGTCCCCCTCCTTCAGCCTGTAGTCGCCCGGGATGCCGTGGACGATCATGTCGTTCGGCGAGGTGCAGATCACCGCCGGAAAGCCGTGGTAGCCGAGGAAGTTCGACGTCGCCCCCCGCCGTTCCAGCACCTCGCGGGCGGCCGCGTCGAGCTGCCTGGTGGTGACGCCGGGCTTGGCCGCGGCGCGCGTCACCTCGTGCATCTCGGCGACCACCTTGCCCGCGCGGCGCATCTTCGCGAGCTCCTGGGCGTTGCGTCTCATCGGGGGCTCGTTCTCATGGCGCTCATTGGCGTCGATCGTCGATCGCGCTCACGCAGCGCCTGGTGACCGCGTCCGCCGGACCCGTCCCGCTCACCCTGGCCAGGAGCCCGGCACGCTCGTAGTGCTCGATCAACGGCGCGGTCGCGGCCTCGTACAGCTCGAGCCGGCGCCGGATTGCGTCTTCGGTGTCGTCCTCTCGCTGGATGACCTCGCCACCGCAGACGTCGCACGTCCAGTTGATCGACGGCGGCGAGGACACCGAGTAGTTCGTCCCGCAGTCCACGCACACACGCCGTGAGGCGAGCCGCTTCAGGACGAGCGCCGTCGGGACCTCGAGGTCGATCACGAGGTCGAGCCGGCCGGGGCGCAGGATCTCGTCGAGCTGGTCGGCCTGTGCGATCGTCCGGGGGCAGCCGTCGAGGATGAAGCCCCGGGCCCGCGCATCGCGCTCGGAGATGCGATTGGCGACCATCTCCATGATGAGATCGTCGGGGATGAGCTCTCCGTCGTCCATGATCTTCTTCGCGCGCAGCCCGAACGGCGTCTGGGACTTCACCTCCCGCCGGAGCATGTCGCCGGTCGAGACGTGCGGCACGACGTAGTGGTGCGAGAGCCGCACGCACTGCGTCCCCTTGCCAGCTCCCTGCTTGCCGAGGACCACGAGCCTGACGCCGGGAACCACCCAGGCCCTACTTGAGGAATCCCTCGTAGTTGCGCATCATGAGCTGAGCGTCGATCTGCCGCATCGTTGTGAGCGCAACGCCCACGGAGATGAGCAGCGTGATCCCGTAGAACGGGAACTTGTTCAGTGTCCACATCGCCATGAGGAGCGACGGGATGACCGCGACGGCGCCGAGGAAGAGCGCGCCCGGCACGGTGATCCGGTTCAAGATGTGCGCGAAGTACCGTTCAGTGGGTCTTCCGGGGCGGATCCCCGGGACGAACCCCCCCTGCTTGCGGATGATGTCGGCCTGCTGGTGCGGATCGAACGCGACGTACACGTAGAAGAACGTGAAGGCCACGATCAGGACGAAGTACATGAAGATGTAGAACAGCGACGTCGGCGTGATGTTGTCCTTCACCCAGGTCTGGAACCCACCTGACGGCACGACGTTGCTCAGCAGCACGGGGATGTAGAGCACAGAGCTCGCGAAGATGATCGGGATGACGCCCGACTGGTTCACCTTGAGGGGGATGTAGGTGCTCTGGCCGCCGTACATGCGGCGGCCGGCCATCCGTCTGGCGAAGGTGACGGGGATCCGCCGCTGTCCCTGTGTCATGAACACGATGCAGACGAGGAGGATCAGCGAGACGGCGACGATGACCCCGAACTTGAAGGCGCCCCCCTCCTCGTAGAGGCCCTTTCCGCCCGTCGGGATGGAAGCCACCACGTTGGCGAAGATCAGGATGGACATCCCCTGGCCGATGCCGCGCTGGGTGATGAGCTCCGCGAGCCACATGACGAATGCGGTGCCCGCCGTGAGGCAGAGGACCATGAAGGCCGCCAGCGGGATGCTGAACTTCGGGATGAGGTTGATGTTCGTCCCGATCAGCGCCGAGTCGTGACCGTGGAAGGCGTAGACGAGCCCCGTCGACTGCATGAGGGCGAGCGCGATCGTGAGGTAGCGCGTCGTCTGGGTGATCTTCTTCTGGCCGACCGCGCCCTGGTCGCGCCATTCCTCGAGCTTCGGGATCACCGTCGCGAGCAGCTGGATGATGATCGAGCTCGTGATGTACGGCATGACGCCGAGGCCGAACACCGCCAGCCGCACGAGCGCCCCGCCCGAGAACAGGTTCAAGAAGCCGAGGACCCCGGAGGAGCCCGCCGCCTTGGTGAGCTTGCTCAGCTCGGACCAGCTCACGCCGGGGACCGGTACGTTGGCGCCGACCTGGTAGATCGCGATCACGAGGACCGTGAACAGGACCTTGTTGCGAAGGTCCGGCACCCGGAAGATGTTGCCGAGACGGGAGAGCATCGGCTCTACCGGTTCGTGAGGGCGTTGCCTCGGGCGGGGGGCCGGCCCGACTTGTACGGCAGCGGGACCCGCTCCACCGAGCCGCCGGCGGCGGTGATCGCAGCTTCTGCCGAGGCCGAGAAGGCGTGAGCACGCACGCGCACCGCACGGGAGAGCTCTCCCCCGCCGAGCACCTTCACGAGGGCGCCCTTGCGGACGAGGCCTGCGGCCGCGAGCTCGTCGGGGCCGACCTCGTCGGCTCCGAGCGTGCCCAGGACGCCGAGGTTGACGGGGACGTACTCGATGCGGAACGGGTTCTTGAACCCGCGCAGCTTCGGGACACGCTGCATCAGCGGCAGCTGCCCGCCTTCGAATCCGGCGGGGATCGTGTCGCGGGCGCCCTGGCCCTTGGTCCCGCGTCCGGCGGTCTTGCCACCCTTGCCGGCGATGCCGCGCCCGACGCGGCGCCTCGCGCGTCGCGAACCGGGAGCCGGTGCCAGGTCGTGGAGCTTCATTCGGAAACCTCCTCCACCGCGACGAGGTGGGGCACCCGAGCCAGCATCCCACGGATCTCGGGACGGTCGGGAAGGTCGTTCGTCTGGCCGATGCCGCGCAGCCCCAGGGCGCGCAGCGTCCCGCGGTGCTTGGGCTTCGTGCCGATCTCGGAGCGGACCTGGGTCACCCGCAACACCGCCATGGTCAACGAGCCTCCGCGTACAGCTCGGTCTCGCGGCGGCGCTCGCGGTACGCGCGCAGCACCCCGGTCGGAGTCACCTCGTCCGGCTCCTTCCCGCGCAGCGCGGCCACCTCGTCGGGCCGGCGCAGTGCCCGGAGGCCCGCGATGGTCGCGTGCGCGACGTTGATCCCGTTCGACGAGCCGAGCGACTTGGCGAGGATGTCGCGGATGCCGGCCATCTCGAGGATCGCCCGGGCGGCGCCGCCGGCGATGACCCCCGTGCCGGGCGCGGCGGGCTTGAGCAGGACCCTGCCCGCACCGCTCTCCCCGATGACCGGATGGGTGATCGTGGACCCGGCGAGGGGCACCTCGAAGATGTTCTTGCGCGCCTCTTCGATGCCCTTCTGCACGGCGAGGCCCGCCTCCTTCGCCTTGCCGTAGCCGAGGCCGACCTTGCCGTTGCCGTCCCCGATGACCATGAGCGCGGCAAAGGAGAACCGCCGTCCACCCTTCACGACCTTGGCCACGCGGTTCACGCGGATGGTCCGCTCCTCGAATTGCACCTCGCTCATCAGAACTCCAGTCCTTCGCTGCGGGCGGCGTCGGCGAGTGCCGCCACACGGCCGTGGTACTTGAAGCCGCCGCGGTCGAAGACGACCTTCTCCACCCCGGCCGCCTTCGCCCTGGTTGCAACGAGGCGGCCTACCGCCTCTGCGGCGCTCACGTTACCGCCGCTCGTTCCCGGCAGGGCATCGCGCAGCTCACGCTCGGCCGTCGAGGCGGCTGCGACGGTACGCCCGCTCGAGTCGTCGATGACCTGGGCGCTGATGTGCCGGAGGCTCCTGCTCACGGCGAGCCTGGGTCGCTCGGGGGTGCCGGCGACCTTCCGGCGCACCCGGGTGTGGCGGCGCTTGCGCAGGGCTTTCTCACGATCGGTGCGGCCCATCACTTCGCCGCCTTCCCGGCCTTGCGGAGCACGCGTTCACCCGCGTACCGCACCCCCTTGCCCTTGTACGGCTCGGGCTTGCGGATCTTGCGGATGTTGGCGGCAACCTGTCCTACGAGCTCCTTGTCGATGCCGCGCACGACGATACGGGTCGGGACGGGCACCTCGAAGCTGATCCCCTGGGGTGCGTCCACGACGACCGAGTGCGAGAAGCCGAGCGCGAGCTCGAGGGCCTGGGGCCCACGTGCGTTCGCGCGATAGCCGACGCCCACGATCTCGAGCTCCTTCGTGAAACCCTCGGTCACTCCGGTCACCATGTTCGCCACGAGCGAACGCGCGAGTCCGTGCAGCGCGCGCTGCTCCCGCTCGTCGTCCGAGCGCGACACGTTGAGGACGTCGCCATCCTGGCTGATCGCGATCCCCTGGGGGAGCCGTCGGGCCAGGCTGCCCTGGGGGCCGGTCACGGTCACCGCGCCCTCGTCGAGCGCGACGGTGACACCGGCCGGGACGGGGATCGGGGACCGCCCGATGCGGGACATCTAGTGTTCTCCTTGGTCGGCGACGCTCGCAGCGTCGTGGTGGGTCGTGTCCGCTCTACCAGACATGGCAGAGCACCTCCCCGCCAAGGTGGCGCTGGCGCGCCTCCCGGTCGGTCATCAGGCCGTGGCTCGTCGAGACCACGGCGACACCCATGCCGCCGAGGACGCGAGGCATCTTGTCGGCGCGTGCGTAGATCCGCAGGCCCGGCTTGGACACGCGGCGGATGCCGCCGATGGTGCGCACGCGCTCGGGCGAGTACTTCATCGTGATCTCGAGGGTGGACCCCGGCCGGGCGGGATCGCGGTGCACCGCGTAGCCCTCGATGAAGCCTTCGCGCTCGAGGATCTGGGCCAGCGCCTCCTTCAGCTTGGAGCCCGGCATGGTGACGGTCTCCTTCTGCGCCGTGCTCGCGTTGCGGATCCGGGTGAGCATGTCCGCGATCGGGTCGGTCATCGTCATCGCGCGGCCCTACCAGCTCGCCTTGGTCACGCCAGGCACCTCGCCGGCGTGGACCATCTGCCGCAGGCAGATCCGGCACAGCCCGAACTTGCGATAGACGGCCTTGGGCCGCCCGCAACGCTTGCACCGGGTGTACGCGCGCACCTTGAACTTCGGGGTGCGCTCCTGCTTCTCGATCAGTGCCTTCTTCGCCATGATGCTTATCGAGTCTCCTGTCGGAACGGGAAGCCGAACGCTCGCAGGAACGCGCGGCCCTCCTCGTCGTTGCGTGCGGTGGTGACGATGGTGATGTCCATGCCACGCACCGTGTCGATGCGGTCGTAGTCGACCTCGGGGAAGATCAGCTGCTCGTTGACGCCGAAGGTGTAGTTCCCCCGCCCGTCGAACGAGCGAGGCGACAGCCCCCGGAAGTCCCGGATCCTCGGGATCGCGAGGCTGATGAGCCGGTCCAGGAACTCCCACGCCCGGTCGCCGCGCAGCGTGGCACGGACGCCGATCGGCATCCCGGCCCGGAGCTTGAACCCGGCGATCGACTTCTTGGCCCGGGCCACCACCGACTTCTGGCCGGTGATGACCTCCATGTCGCGCTGCGCGCCCTCGATGAGCGAGGGCTGCTGGGTGGCCCGGCCGATGCCCATGTTGACGACGATCTTCTCGAGGCGCGGCACCTCCATCACGTTGGTGAGGGAGAGCTCTTTTTGCAGCCGTGCCTGGACCTCCTCGCGAAAGCGGGCCTTGAGACGCGGCGCTTCGGCGCCAGCGCTCCCCGCCGCGCGGCCGGCGGTCCGCTGGATGTCGGGCGCAGCGCGCGTCCCTGCGGACTTGCCGGCCTGCGTCGCCCGCTGGGCGCCCGCGCGCGGTGCCGCCTTCTTCGCCCCGGTCGCCTTCTTGGCGGTCGCCTTCGTCGCCTTGGCTGCCTTGGAGGGACTCACAGCTCAGCCCCGCACTTCCGGCAGACCCGGACCTTGCGGCCCTGGTCGTCCACCTGCATCCCCACCCGGGTCGGCTCCCCGCAGGACCTGCAGAGGAGAGACACCGCGGACACAGGCATGGGCATGAACTTGTCGATGATGCCGCCCTGGAACGTCCGCGCAGTCGGCTTCGAGTGACGCTTGGCCACGTTCACGCCCTCGAGCACGACCTTGCCCTCGGCAGGCATGGCGCGCACTACCTCGGCGCGGTGTCCCTTGTACTTTCCGGAGCGCACGATCACCCTGTCGCCCTTCCGAACTTTCATCACAACACCTCCGGGGCGAGCGACACGATCCTCATGAACTTCTTGTCCCGCAGCTCCCGTCCGACCGGCCCGAAGATGCGCGTCCCGCGGGGCTGCTGCTGGTCGTTGATGAGGACGGCTGCGTTCTCGTCGAAGCGGATGTAGCTGCCGTCGGGACGCCGTTTCTCCTTCACCGTCCGCACCACGACGCACTTCACGACGTCGCCCTTCTTCACTGCGGCGCCGGGAATGGCGTCCTTCACGGTCGCCACGAAGACATCCCCGATGCTCGCGTAGCGCCGGCGGGAGCCCCCGAGGACGCGGATGCACAGCACCTCGCGTGCTCCGGAGTTGTCGGCGACGCGGAGACGGGATTCCTGCTGGATCATCGGGCGCGCTCCACGATCTCTGCGAGGCGCCAGCGCTTGAGCTTCGACAGGGGGCGGGTCTCGACGACACGGACACGGTCGCCGACCCTGGCGCTGTCCTCTGCGTCGTGGACGTAGAGACGCTTGGTGCGCTGCACGGTCTTGCCGTAGCGGGGATGGCGGACGCGCTCCACCACCGCGACGACCACGGTCGCGCGCATCTTGTCGGACACGACGATCCCCTCGCGCACCTTGCGACGGTTCGGGCGCGCCCCGGTGCCCTCGGACACGACGGCCTCCTCGGGCATCACGCCTCCTCCTCGTCTTCCACCGGTGCGCGGTCACCCACTGCCACCTGGCTGTCCAGGTCCTGACGCCGGAGCTCGGTGAGGATCCGCGCGACGTCCTTTTTCACGTGGCCGAGGCGAGCGGTGTTGTCCAGCTGCCCGGTCGCCTTCTGGAACCGGAGGTTGAAGAGCTCCCTGCGGGACTCGGTCAGCTTGTCCTCGAGCTCGCTGCGCTCCATCGACGCGTACTCCGACGGTGCCATCAGACCTGGACCTCCGCGGTGCCGTGGGTGCCCGGGCGCACCACGAAGCGCGCCTTCATCGGGAGCTTCTGGATCGCCCGCTCCATCGCCGCCTGCGCTAGCTCGCGGTCGACGCCTGCGAGCTCGAACAGGACGCGACCGGGTCGCACCACTGCGACCCAGTGCTCGGGATTGCCCTTGCCCGATCCCATGCGGGTCTCGGCCGGCTTCTGGGTGACGGGCTTGTCCGGGAAGACGCGGATCCAGATCTTCCCACCACGACGCACGTGACGGGTCATCGCGATACGGGCGGCTTCGATCTGGCGCGCGGTGAGCCAGCCGGGCTCGAGCGCTTGGATCCCGAAGTCGCCAAAGGTGACGGTCGTGCCGCCCTTCGCTGCCCCGGTGAGCCGGCCCCGCTGCTGCTTGCGGTGCTTGACCTTGCGCGGCATCAGCATCTCAGTCCACCTCCCTGCGGAAGTGGGGCGCCTCGTGGTGCTCGTGACGGCTGCGGCGTTCCATCTCCTCGTCCTGGGCCAGACGTCTTTCGAGCTCGTCGGGCTCTGCGGGGGGCGCGATGAGGTCGGGGACCGGGGTCGCCTCACCCTCCGCCTCCTCCCCGGTCCCGGATCCGGCTTCGCCCGCAGGCTCACCGGCAGCCGGAACCGCTGCGCTCGCCGTGACGGTCGGGGCTGCTTGCCCCCCGGCCACCGGGGCCTCGGGCTCGGGGACGGCCTCGGGCTCGGGGCCTGCCTCGGGCTCGGGGCCTGCTTCGGGCTCGGGATGCTCGGCGGCGCGCTGCTCCTCGCCCTCGAGCGCGTCAGCCGCGATCTCCGCGGTCGCCACCTCGGCCACCAGCTCCTCGGCCACCAGCTCCTCGGCCACCAGCTCCTCGGCCACCAGCTCCTCGGCCGCCAGCTCGTCGGCCGCCAGCTCCTCGGCGGCGAGCTCGTCAGCCGCCAGCTCTGCCCCGGCCGAGCCTGGCGCGCCGAGACCGGCGCGGCGGCGGCCACCCCCCGCGGTGATGAGCCGGCGCGGGCGGCCCTGGCCCGACGTCTCGCCCACCGCCATCGCGGCCTCGCGGGTGATCTTGTCGTCGATCGACACCTTGTAGGGGAGGATGTCGCCCTTGTAGATCCAGACCTTCACCCCGACCCTGCCCGAGGTCGTCTTCGCCTCGCGAAAGCCGTAGTCGATGTCCGCACGAAGCGTGTGCAGCGGGACCCGGCCCTCGCGGTACGACTCCTTGCGGGCCATCTCGGACCCGCCGAGCCGGCCCGAGCACTGCACGCGCACGCCCTGGGCACCCGCCTTTTGGACCGTCTGGATGGCGCGCTTCATGGCGCGGCGGAACGCCACGCGCCGCGCGAGCTGGTCGCAGATCCCCTGGGCGATCAGCGCCGCGTCGAGCTCGGGCTGCTTGATCTCCTGGATGTTCAGCTGGATGCGGTTGTGGAGACCGGTGATCTCCTCGAGCTTCTTCTTCAGCCGGTCCGCTTCCGCGCCGCGCCGTCCGATGACGATGCCCGGGCGGGCGGTGTGGATGTCGACGCGCAGACGGTCGCGGGTGCGCTCCACCTCGATGCGGCTGACCGCGGCGGCCTCGAGCTGCGACATGAGGTAGTCGCGGATCTTCCAGTCCTCGACCACGAAGTCGCGGTAGTGGCGCTCCTCGAACCAGCGGGACTTCCAGTCGGTGGTGACACCGAGCCGGAAGCCGTAGGGGTTGACCTTCTGGCCCATTACTCGTCCTTCTCGCTCTCGGCTTCGGGACCGCCGTCCGCTCCGCTGTCTTCCAACGCGGCCTCCTCGGCCTCCTCGGCCACCTCGGCGACCGCGTCCTCCGCCGTCGCCTCGTCGTCACCCGTTCCCTCGTGCTCGGCCGCCGATCCGGGCACGGCGTCGGCGTCGGGCTCCTCGCCCTCGAACTGGACCTCGGGCGACTCGGCGGCGAGCGCCGCTTCGGCCTCGGCGGCGTGACGGCGACGGGAGAGCCGCCCCGCGAGGTCGGCACGACGCCGCGACTCGGCCACCCGCCGCTGGCGCTGCGCCCCGGCGGCTTGGCGCTCGGCACGGCGGCGGACAAGCCGCTCCTCGGGCATCCGGCTCACGATGACCGTGATGTGGCAGCTCCGCTTGCGGATGCGCGTGGCGCGCCCGCGCGCCCGGGGCCTCCACCGCTTCAGCGTCACGCCCTCGTCGGCGTAGCACGCGGAGACGTAGAG
>DAIRCY010000081.1:0-11148 GCA_036796435.1 Acidimicrobiales bacterium | reverse complement strand
CCTGCCCCGAGGAGGCCCGATGCCTGTTTCTCCTGTACGTCTCAACCATGCTGTGCTCTTCGTCGCCGACCTGGACCGCTCGGTGCAGTTCTACCGCGACGTGTTCGCCATGGAAGTCATCGCCCGCGAGCCGCGCGCCAACGCCGCTTTCCTGCGGCTCCCCCGTTCGGGGAACCACCACGACCTCGGGCTCTTCGGTGTCGGAACCGCGGGCGGCCCGAAGCGGCGCGGCGCCATCGGCCTGTACCACCTGGCCTGGCAGCTCGACACCATCGACGAGCTGGCCGCCGCCCGCCAGACGCTCCTCGACGCCGGCGCCTACACCGGCGAGTCGAGCCACGGTGCCACCAAGAGTGTCTATGGCGCCGATCCCGACGGAAACGAGTTCGAGCTGATGTGGATGCTGCCGCGTGACCACTGGGGTGTCTACGAGAGCTCCGCCCCCATCGACCATCTCGATCTGGCCGGCGAGATCGAACGCTGGCACGGGGTGGCCACCGCCAGCCAAGTCACCAGAGAATTGGCGACGGTGAGCGATCCCGGGACCATCCCATCGTGACCTCCTTCGCCGCACCCGTGGTGGCCTGGCACGGCGACGCCGGTCCCGGAGTGCCGCTGGTGGTACTGCTCCATGGCCGCGGGTCCAACGAGGTCGACATCGTCGGCCTGGCCGACCACCTCCCCGCGGGTGCCGCCTACGCGGCAGTCCGCGCCCCCATCGGCGAGGGTGGCGGCTTCGCCTGGTTCGCCAACCGGGGTATCGGCCGGCCAACCCCGGAGTCCCTCGGCGAGACCATGGCCTGGTTCCGGATCTGGCTCGACCGGATCGCCCCCGACGGGCGGCCGGTCGTGCCGGTCGGGTTCAGCGGCGGCGGGGCGTTCGCCGGCGGGCTCGTCCTGTCCGACCCGGGCCGCTACGCAGGCACCGGCATCCTCTCCGCCACCCTGCCCTTCGACGCCGGTGTCCCCACCACCCCCGGTCGGCTCGCCGGGATGCCGGTGTTCATTGCTCACGGCGACGCCGACGATGTCATCCCGCGAGACCTGCTGCAGCGCACCTGGACGTATCTGACCGGTGACGCTGGCAGCCAGACCACCGCGGTACGCGATCCGGGCGGCCATGGCCTCAGCGCCGCTGTCGTCGACGCTCTGGCCACGTGGCTCAGCGGCCTGCTCGTAGCCACGGATGTGCCCGAGTCGCCGACGGAGTCGGAGCGCACACCCCCGGCGGAGCCGTAACTGAAGACGTCGATCTGAACAAGCAGCTCAGCTCGACACCGGACATCCCCTATCCCGATTCTCCGCGTTGCCTGCGCCGGTGAGCGAGAAGTTCGACAGCCTGCCGACTGTCGTCAACATCTTCCGGAAACCGCACTGAGCCATATGCGAGCCTGGGAACGGCCGCTTCCGCCGCGCCGCGACGGTGACCGCTGGATCATGCCGGCGAATGGCGCGACCCTGTGGGAGACACTCGGTCGGCCGACCCGCGGCTTCCCAGAGGAGGTGCACGGTGAAAATCACGATCGTCGGGGCGGGCAACATGGGCCGGGGGATCGGCCACCGGATGGTCGCTGGGGGCCACGAGGTGGAGCTGGTGGACCAGAACCCCGAGGATTCCCGGACGCTCGCGGAGGAGCTCGGCGAGCTGGCGACGTCGAACCGGAGCGTGACCGGTGACGTGGTGGTGCTGGCGCTGCCCTATGAGGTCGTTGCCGGCGCGGTGGCCGAGCATCGGGAGGGGATCGCCGGTCGGATCGTGATCGACATCGTCAACCCGGTCGACTGGTCGACGATGGAGACGGTGACGACGCCTGCGGGGACGTCGGCAGCGGAGGAGACCGCCCAGCTGGTACCGGAAGGGACGAAGGTGGTGAAGGCGTTCAACACCACGTTCGCCAAGACGCTTGTGGCCGGGGAGGTGGACGGCCAGAGGCTCCAGGTGCTCATCGCCGGTGACGACGAGCAGGCCAAGCAGACCGTGGCGTCGCTTGTCGAGGCGGGGGGAATGGCCGCTCTTGACGTGGGACCCCTGCGCCGCGCGCGCATGCTGGAACAGGTCGGCCTGTTCCACATCGGCATCCAACAGCAGATCGGCACCGGGTTCGCGAGCGCCCTGTCGCTTCGATGGGAAGCCTCATGAACATGGCGGCCCCAGCTCTTTGGCCAGAGGGCGGCTGATGCCGGCGGTCACGGTCGACGACCTGTTGGCCCTGCCAAAGGTCACTGCGCCGGTCCCCGGCCCGGCACCGCGCTGTCATGAACACTCGGGCTGAGACGGAGGCACGCGTGGCTGAACCTTGTGAGCATCTCGACGCGTTGCGGATGGCAGACTTCCCGCCGCCACGGACCCCGGACGCCTGCGAGGAGTGCCTGGCCGAAGGGACCGGCTGGGTGGCGTTGCGACAATGCCTCGAGTGCGGCCATGTCGGCTGCTGTGACTCATCACCGGGAACGCACGCCACCAAGCACTACCACCAGACCCGTCACCCGGTCATGCGCTCGGTCATGCCCGGCGACACCTGGAGCTGGTGCTACCTCCACGAGCAGACCGGCCAGCTCTCGTGACCGGCTGCGCCAGTGCCGACGGCAGGAGGTAGGACCCGATGGCAGAGGTCGTGGTCTTCGGGGCGGGAGGAGGCCTTGGCCGCCGCGTCGCTGCTGAGGCCGCGAGCCGCGGCCACCGGGTTGTCGGTGTCGTCCACGGGGTCGCCTCAGTCCCGGTGGGCGAAGACGTGGACGTGGTGACGGGTGACGTCACCGATCTCGGGGCAGTGCACAGGTTGGCTGAGTTGGCTGAGTCGGCTGACGTGCTCGTCGCTACCGTCGGCGGTCCGGACAAGTCGCTGTGAGGCGGGGGCAGTCTTCTCGACGCGCACGGCACTCGCTTTGTCGACACGCCCGGCTTCCCCGAGGCACTACGGCCCGAGGTGCTCGGACAGGCTGCCGCCCTCGATTACTACCGCACGATCAGCGACGTCGACTGGGTCTACATGTCGCCACCGCCCGGGAACTTCGAGCCTGGCGCACGCACCGGCCACTACGGAACCGGCGGCGACCATCCAGTCGTCGATGCCCAAGGTCGCTTCGGGATCTCCTTCGAGGACTACGCTGTCGCGCTCGTCGACGAGATCGATCACCCCCGCCACCATCGGCAGCGCTTTACCGTCGGCTACGAACGAGAGGACGGGAGATAGCGGATCCGCTCGACATCGACCTGCTCGACGAGGACGGCCCCTTCGAAATCGATGACCACGCCGCTCTCCTCATCAAGCATGCCGGGCTGGCCCACGGTGAGCGAAGTGGGCGCTCGGGCCCTGGTCGTCCCGCTGGGGCCGCCGGACTCCAGTGATGCGACCGGTCGGGGTCGAGTTGGATCCGTCGAGGCGTCGGTCACGAACTTCAGGAAGCTGCCATGGCGGCGAGCTCGGTGGCCGAGTACCAGGCGGTGCTCGTCGGCGCCAAGGACGCCTCCCGAGGAGCCGGTCCGACCGGGCGCCGTGGCCCTCGTAGCCTCTCTGTGAACGCGAAGAAGCAAGCGTCGGGCGGCGTCGTGGCGATTGCGGCCAAGTGCCGAAGGTCGTTTCTCTTCGCGCTGCGGCCCTACTTCCGCCAAGTGACCGGGCTCCTCGTGGTCGGCTCGTTGGCCGGCATCGTCATGAATGTCGCCATCGTGCTCCCGGCCGTCTTCCTCGGGCGTGCGATCAACGCCGTCTTGGCCTACGAGCACCACACGGCGAGCGCCGAGGCCGTCGGCGTGGCGGCAGCGCTCTTCGTCGCCGCGACGGCCGCGACCCAGTTGCCCCGCATCGGCAAGCGGTACTGGCTCGGGCTTGCTCGCAACCGCCTGAAGGCGAACGTCCGCGCAGACGCGCTCCGCGGCGTGCTCGCCTGGCCGATGGACCGCCTCGCCGCCATGTCAGTCGGGGGGGTCATGGCGCGGGTGATCGGCGACGTCGAGGTGCTCGGCGTCGGCGCCGGTGAGGTCATAGTCGAGACGTGGGACACGCTGCTCTTCTCGGTTTCCATCGTCGTCACGATGTTCATCTACGACCCGACGTTGGCGGCGATCGCCCTTTCCCCTGTACCCGTGGCGCTCTGGCTCGCCAAGATCGCCGGGCGCCTCGTCGCGCAGCGGACGGCGGCCGCCCGCCAGTGCGACGCCGACCTCACCACGTTGTTGCACGAGCAGCTCGGCGGCTTACGCCTGCTGCGCCTCGCCGGACGCACCGGTGCCGCGACCGACCGCGTCGGGGTGTTGGCCGGCAAGCAGGCGAGCGCCGAGCTCGACGCCATCCGCCTCGACGAGGCGCTCTCGGCCGTCTACACGGCGCTGTTGGGTGCCGGCGTCTTCTTCGTCATCTGGTTCGGTGGGCGCGACGTCGCCGCCGCCCAGCTGAGCGTCGGCGGCCTGGTCGCCTTCTTGCAGCTCTTCGTCCGGTTCGCCACCCGCGCGCCCCGCATCCCGCAGATGGCCAACCGTGTACAGGCAGCGGGAGCCGCTTACACGCGCCTCGACCCCCTCCTCGCCTCGCCACCCCAGATCTTGGCTGAGCCTTCGTGGTCCTCGTTCCGTGCCGCGCACGTGGCCGGGCCCGCGACGTGGCAAGCCCCGCGACCGACTGGGGAACGAGCACCCGCGCGCCTCTCGTTCGAGGGCGTCAGCTTCTCCTATCCTGGCGGACGCCCCGGTCTCTCACAGATCGACCTGGAGGTGGACGCCGGCTCCTTCGTCGCCGTCACCGGCCCGGTCGGCTCCGGAAAGAGCGCCCTGGCCCGCCTCGCGGCGGGGATCTATCCCCCCGATTCCGGGCGGGTTCTCCTCGACGGCGAGCCGGTCGCCTTGCTCTCGCCCCCCGAGCGTGCCTCGCGAGTCGGCTATCTCGGACAGGAGCCCCACCTCTTCTCGGGGAGCCTGGTCGACAACGTCGGCCTCTCCGCCGAGCCGTCGGTCGCCGCTGAGCCGGCTCCTTCCGTGCTGCGAGCGCTTGGCCTTGCCGCGCTCGACGACGACGTGGCGGCGCTGCCCGAGGGCCTCGCCACCGAGATCGGCGAGCTCGGCACGCGGGTCTCGGGCGGGCAGCGCCAGCGCATCGCCCTCGCCCGCGCTCTTGCGGCCGGCGGGCAGGCACCTTCGCTCCTTGTCCTCGACGATCCCTTCTCAGCGGTGGACGTGCACACCGAGGCCGCCATCGCCGCCGCGCTTCGGGCCGCGCTCGGCGACGGGGGGCCCGCCGGCGAGCAGGCGACGGTGCTGCTCTTCAGCCACCGCCTGGCCGCCTTCCACTACGCCGACCGGGTGGTCGTCCTCGCCGGCGGCCGTGTCGAGGAGGAAGGGACCCACGCCGAGCTGCTGGCAGCCGGTGGGCTGTACGCCCGCATCTACCACGCCCAGGCTCGTCTTTCGATGGCTGGCTCCGTGCCGCCACGCGCAGGTCGTCGGTGAGAAACGTCCAGTTGCTCAGCGACGTCGCGCCTGCGACAGCGCAACCCGTCAGGCTCTGGCGCAAGGTCGTCGCCCTCCTCTCTCCCTGGCGGCGCTCGCTCGTCGTCGTTGCAGCCTGCATCGTCGCTTCCGCTCTCGCCGGGCTGGTACCGCCGTTCGTGGTGCGCTTCGTCGTGAACCACGACCTCGTGGACAAGCGGACGACCGGACTTCTCCTTGCGGCCGCGGTGTACGTCCTCGCCGTCGCAGCTGACTCCGCGTTCAGCTTCGCCTACGGCTACCTGGCCGCCCGCGTCTCGCAGTCCGCCATCGCCGCGCTCAGGGTGCGCATCTTCGCTCACGTCATGGCGCTCCCCGTGTCCTATTTCGACCGCACTCCGATCGGCGACGTCATCAGTCGGGCGACCGCCGACGTCGAGACCGTCGACGAGCTCTTCACCGACGGCATCGCGACCCTCATCGGCCAGCTCGTGCCGCTCGTAGCCGTCGTCGTCGCCATGATCGCCTTGAGTCCGCTTCTCTCGGCTGTCGCGGCCGTCGTGCTCCCGCCGCTCCTCTTGGCCACGCGGTACCTGCAGGTGCGCGTGCGGGACGCCGAGCGCGCAACGCGCCGTGCCATCGGCCGCCTCAACGTCGAGCTCTCCGAAGTGGTGGGCGGCGCCGAGACGCTGCGTGCCTTCGGGCGAGAGGAGGCCTTCGTCGTCCGCTTCCGCCGGGCGCTGCAGCGCACGCTGTTCGCCCAACGCGACTCGGTCAAGTACAACGCGTTCTTCGCCCCGGTGAGCGGGCTCCTCTCATCGGTCGTGATCGCGGCGTTGATCTGGGTGGGAGCCGGGCACACGCTGGTTCATGCCGGCGCGAACCTCGGGACCTTGACCGCGTTCATCTTGTTGTTCCAGAACTTCTTCACCCCGATCGTCGCCGTCGGCGACGAGTGGCAGTCCGTCCAGGCCGCTATCGCCGGGGCCGAGCGGGCCTTCGAGCTTCTCGATCTCCCGGTCGACGAGCTCCCACCGACCACCTCCCGTCAGCCCGACCTCTCACGGGGCATCGAAGTCGCCGACGTCACTTTCGGCTACCTGCCGTCGCGCCCCGTCATCAAAGGCGTGTCCCTCGTGGTGCGGCCGGGCGAGCACGTCGCGCTCGTGGGGCGGACGGGTGCGGGCAAGTCGACGCTCGTCTCGCTCGTCAGTGGCCTCTACCCGCCGGACCACGGGATGGTGAGGGTCGCGGGGGTCGACCCCCGCAGCCTTGCCGATGCCGAGCGCGGGCGCGTCTTCGGCGTCGTTCCCCAGGCGCTCCATCTCTTCGGTGGGACCCTACGGGAGAACCTCAGCCTGTTCGACCCGCTTGTGGAGGACGAATCGGTCCGACGCGCAGCCGAGCTCGCCGGCATCGGTCCGCTCATCGCCGAGCTCACCGACGGCTTCGACACGCCGCTGGCCGGTGAGGGGCGCGGCGGCGGCGCTGTCCTCTCCGCAGGGCAGCGTCAGCTGGTCGCCCTGGCGAGGGCGCTCGTGCGCGAGCCGGCCGTCCTCCTCCTCGACGAGGCGACCGCCGCCATCGACGGCGCCAGTGACGCCGCCTTTCGGGCTGCACTGAGGCAGACGGCGCTGCGCCGCGGCTGTGCGGTCCTCACGGTCGCCCACCGCATCTCGACCGCCCGCGAAGCCGATCGGGTGGTCGTGATCGAGGAGGGCCGGGTCGTCGAAGCGGGGCGTCCGGCAGACCTCCTCGCGCTCGGTGGCCGCTTCGCCGCCCTCGCCGAGCTCGAGGCCGCCGGCTGGGACTGGCAGGACGCCCCGAACGAGTAGCAAGTAACAAGTAGCAGCAAAAGGAGCGATGACCGATGGTCTTTTCCGATGTCTACCTGCAGCCCGACGCCCCCGATCCCGTCCTCACCGAGGAAGTGGTCGTCGAGGCTGCGCGCCGGCATGCCCCCGAGGCGGGTGCCTTGCTCGAGGTCGACGAGTCCGGCGGGGAGGCCCGCGCCTACTTCCTCGAAGGCGGCATCGTGATGAAGACCCAGCGACCGCATCGCCTCCGGCCGCGCACCAGCCTGGGCAAGGAGGCGCTCTTCCTGGCCGAGCTCGAACGCCAGGGCGACTTCCCGGTTCCGCGGGTCCTCGGTCACGGCGAGATGGCAGGGATCGAGTACCTATGCCTGACGCGTCTCGACGGGGTGCCCGTCGAGCACGCGTCGCTCGACGCCGCCACGCAGGCTTCTGTCCTCGGCGAGCTGGGCCGGACGCTTCGCGCCATCCACGAGATCGAGCAGTCGGCGTTCGCCGACGGGGACGTCATGCCTGGGGACCGCACGTCCGCCGATCTGAGGACCCGCGTGTCGGACGCCTTCGATCGTCTCGCCGCGCCACTCCGGGCCGACGTGCGCTTCGGCGGGACGCTCGACGTGGGGGACGTCGCTGCCCACTGCCTCGCCCGCGTCCCCGAGAGCACCCCCCCGGTCGCGCTCCACTCGAACCCAGGTCCCGAGCACGCCTTCGTGGACCCTGCGACCGGGTCCTTCGTCGGGCTGATCGACTTCGGAGACGCCTACCGCAGCCATCCGGCCCTGGACCTGCGCCCGTGGACGGAGCCTGCGGACGGCGAGGCGCTGCTTGCCGGCTACAAGTCGGTCGGCCCGCTGCCCCGCGGCTTCGAAGACGTGTGGCGGACGGGGCTGGTCATCGTCGAGCTGGCACGCGCGACCCGAGGACGCCGCAGCCCCGCCGAGCTCAGCGCCGCGCTCGATCGCCTGCTCGGCTAAGGACGCTGTGACGACGGCCCTCCGGCTCGAGCGGGGCGGCCGACCGCCGCCTCGTCTTCGAACTCACGGGCGAGGCGGCAGAGAAAGGCCCGCACCGTCGCCCGTGCCCTGCGTTGGAGCTCGGCGGCCACCGGCGGCCTCTGCTCCTCGTCGTGGAAGGTCCCCTCGATGTGCAGCTCGGCCCGCTCGGGGTCGAGGGGGTGCACCGACAGCTCGGCTTCGAGACGGCTCGGACGGGCGCCGCCGATGATCCGCCACGCGAGCAGGTAACGGGGCGTTTTCCCTGCGGCGCTCGTGGGATCATCGCCGACCGGGACCAGCGAGGCGTCGATGCGCGAGGGCACGGGGCGCGGAGCGTCGCGAGGGCGACTCGGTGTCTCACCTTCCAAGGCTTCCATGCCGTCGACGAGGGGGCCGAGACGCTTGGCCGCCCGCGCGAGGGCCACCTGGGTGTCGGCGGCGGAGAGCTCGACCTGAACGGCGTCGGCGACGGCGAGGCTGGCGGGGTGCGAGCGGTGGGCGTCGGCCGGCACCGCGTAGGTGCCAGCCTCGATGGCGGCGTCACGTTGGGCGAGGACGGCGAGGTTGGTCCCGGCGAGCAGGTCGCGCAGCGCGACCGTCGCCTCACTCCAGGTCTCGTGCAGGGGGCAGACCTCTTCCCAGCGGCACGGACCTTCCCCGAGCGCGCAGCGTCCGGCGCGCAGCGGCCCCTCGGCAGCCTCGACGACCTCGAGCACGGAGATCTCGGCCGGAGGACGGGAAAGCCGGTAGCCGCCGTCGCGTCCCGCCCTCGAGGTCGCGAGCCCAGCCCGCACGAGGTCGGCGAGGATCTGGGAGGCGAAGGTCTGGGGTACTGCCGTCTCCGCCACGACCTCGCGGATCTTGCGAGGACGCCCCGCGTCGAAGGCCCGGGCGAGGGAGATGGCGGCGCGCGTCACGTAGTCACCGCGCTTCGACAGCGTCATGTCCATGACTGGCGGACAACTCCCTCGCTTGGCGACGCGACCCACCCTCGCACGCAGACGACACGGGTCGTCCGGTCGACGACAACCTTACGATACCAGCGCAGCGCTCTACGTAGATCCCGATACTTGCAAATTCCTCGGACCTGAGCGAGAGTCGCCGCATGGGTTCTCACTCGCACGGTACGCGCGTCGCCCGGAACGGCCTGGCCGGTCCGCACGCACGCTCCGCGTCACCCGGGCCGGCCACGGGCATCCGGCGCGTTCGTTTCGACCTGGCGGCGCGCCCGTTCCTTGTCCTGGTCGAGCTCACCCGCGCCTGCGACCTCGCGTGCCGCCACTGCCGGGCCGAGGCGAGGGCCAGGCCCGAGCCCGATGACCTCACGACCGAGGAGGTGCGCGCCCTCCTCGATGACCTGGCCTCGCTCGGGCCGCCGCGCCCGGTCGTGGTGCTGACCGGTGGCGACCCGCTGCGCCGCGCCGACCTCACCGAGTTGGTGGCCCACGGCGCCCGTGGAGGGCTTGCCATGGCGGTCGCCGCTGCGGGCACCGAGCGGGTCGGACGGACGAGCCTCGCCGAGTTGCGCCGCGCCGGTGCCGGCGCGCTCTCGCTGTCGATCGATGGTGCGGACCGCGGCGCGCACGACGCCTTCCGCGGCGTCGCCGGCTCGTTCGACTGGACGCTCGCGGCGGCCCGGGCGGCCAAGGAGGTCGGCCTGCGTCTCCAGGTCAACACCACGGTTTGCTCCGAGACGGTCAGCGAGCTGCCGGCGATCTACCGGCTCATCACCGAACTCGAGGCGAACCTCTGGAGCGCATTCTTCCTCGTGCCCACCGGTCGGGGACGGCTGCTCGGGGCGCTCTCCGCAGCCGACACCGAAGAGGTGCTCGGCTTCTTGGCCGGGGTTGGCGGTGCCGTGCCCGTGAAGACGACCGAGGCGCCCGCCTTTCGGCGTGTGGTCCTCTCTCGCCAGCCGGGCGCACCCGGGCGCCGGCGTCGGGCTCCGCTCGCCGTCGGGGAGGGCAACGGCGTCGTCTTCGTCTCCCACCGTGGCGACGTCCAGCCGAGCGGCTTCCTCCCGCTGGTCGCCGGCAACGTGCGCGAGCAGCGGCTCACCGAGATCTACTCGTCGGCGCCGCTCTTCCGGGCGCTGCGCGACCCGGGCCGGCTGGCGGGACGCTGCGGGCGCTGCGAGTACCGCGAGGTGTGCGGCGGGTCGCGCGCTCACGCGTTCGCCGCGAGCGGAGACCCCCTCGGCGAGGACCCCACCTGTCCGTGGGAGCCGGCGCGCCTCGTCGGCGAGTGAAGCCGACCCCCGGCCGGTCGTCGAGTCGAGAGACGCGAGCCGTGGTGGCGTCAGAGGCCGAGGATCCGCTCGGCGTTCTCGTGGAACACCTTGTGCATCACGCTCTCCGAGAAGCCGAGCTCGTCCCACTCGCGGAGCACGCGCTCGTAGGTCATGCTCGGATGGTCACTTCCGAACATGATCTTGTCGCGCAGCCGCCCCCGGATGTCGGTGCGAAGACTGGGGGGGAAATACTTCGGGGCCCAACCGGAGAGCTCCCAGAAGACGTTTCCCTTGTGCAGCGCGACGGCGGTCATCTCGTCGATCCAGGGCCAACCGGGGTGCGCGGCGATGATGGTGAGCGACGGGAATCGTGCGGCGAGCGCGTCGATCGCGCCCGGATGAGCATGGCGGAGCAGCGCGCCCATACCTCCCGGCATGCCTGCACCCATCCCGGTCGTCCCGACGTCGATTATGACGGGCACGTTCATTCCCGAGATGGCTGTGAACAGGTCCGCGTGCTCCAGATCGTCGACGGCGTAGTGGCCTATGATCGGATGAAAGTGGAATCCAAGGACGGAGTGCTCCTTCACGGCCACTTCGGCATCGTCGATAGCCTGACGGCCCTTCAGCGGATCGACGACGCCCCAAGCCTGGAGGAAGACGTCGGGATACCGGTCTCGGAGATCG
>DAIRCY010000080.1:10723-11278 GCA_036796435.1 Acidimicrobiales bacterium | reverse complement strand
GTCTCGTCGGAGAGACGGTCGAAGCAGTGGATGCGGCCGGGATAGCCGGGGAGGTCGGCGCGGGCTTCCTCGTCGAGCGCTCGCGAGTCGGCACGATCGGGTGCGGGCGAGAGCACCAGCACCAGGGCGTGGGGGTGGCCCCTCCGGGCCAGGGTGACCACGGCCTGGCGCAGCAGGGGGAGGTTCTTGCGCGGGTGAACCGTGGACACCGCGACTATGTAGGGGCGGTCGCAGCCGTTCGCCCGCAGGAAGGCCCGTCCCTCCGGGGCGCGCGACGGATTGAACGTCTTGGTGTCGACTCCGTGGGGCACGACGTGCACGGCACCGGGGTCGGCCCCATGTGCCTCGATCACCTGCCGTCGCGACGCCTCGGAAGGGGTGATCACGGCGGCAGCCGCGTCGACCCCCCGCTGGCTCTGCTCACGGTACAGCCGGGCGAAGTCGGGGTCGAGATCGTGCAGCTCGGGTGGTTCCGCCCAAGGGGCTTCGTGCAGGTGGGCAACCACGGGCCGGTCCACGTTGAGCGCCCCTTCGTGCCCGCTGGTGAGCCAGACG
>DAIRCY010000080.1:9998-10693 GCA_036796435.1 Acidimicrobiales bacterium | reverse complement strand
CTGCGGATCCGCCGGCGGCCCGGGTCGGCGTAGTCGACCGTGACCCCGGCGGCCTCCAACCCGCCGGTCACCTCCCGCCACATCCGCCCGGAGCTGCTCATGGGAGGATGGTGGCGGAGGCCGGTCGGCAGGCTGACCGAGAGGCGTGTGCGGACCGGCCGCACCCGCCCGATCACGGCCACACCTTCCAAGGGGCGGTCGTCGACCACAGCTCCGGGTCCAGCGTGCCGCCCGCGGGGCGGCGGGGCCGGTGGGCGGGGAGGGGCCTGCACGCGCCGATCGAAGCCGGCGTGGTGACCGCCGCGGCCGAGGCCGAGGAGCCGTCGGAAGAAGACGACGACACCGAGACGGCCGCCGGTCGGCTGCGCGCCGAGGGAGTGAGAGAAGGGGGTGCGCCATGGTGAGGGGAAGGGCGACGGCACGGCAGTGGACCCGTGGTCGTAGCGAGCGGGTGCCGAGGGCACGTGCGGTGGTGGCGTGTGGCGTGCTCGCGCTCGGCGCGCTCGGGCTCGCGGGATGCGCGGCGGCCCGCAACGAGCTCGGCACCGTACAGAGCGCGTGTTACCTCGATCTCGCGAAGGCAACCCACGCCGTCCATCACGAGGGCAAGCTGCGGGGCGTCAGACTCGTGAGCGTCGGCTCGCTCCGCGTCCACGCGCCGCTTTTGTTCGACGTAGGCGTGGTCGACCGCAAAC
>DAIRCY010000080.1:0-9988 GCA_036796435.1 Acidimicrobiales bacterium | reverse complement strand
ACGGCTCGGCCAGGTCTGCCTCATCGCGTTCGGCGGCCGCTTCCGCGCCGCCAGCGTCGAGGACCCCATCGGCGAGCCGTCCGGCGACCTGGCCATCGTCGCGTTCGGCTACCCCGACCGGAAACTGCTGGCCACCCTGGTCGTCACACGGCCGCCGCTTTCCTTCGGTCACTTCCGGCTCTGAGGGTCCGGTCGCGCCACCTGAGAGTGCGGCCGTCCGCGGCGCCGCTCGTGGCGCTCGGCGCGCTCGAGCGCGCGCTCGACGTCGGACCAGGTGAGCGGCTCGGAATCCCCACCTGATTCGGCGAGGCGCTCGGAGCGGAGGACGATCACGAGCGCGACGGTCCACAAGACGAAGATGGTCCCGAGCTTCGCCACGAATCCCGACAGCTCCTGATCGGTGAGCGGGGTCAACGAGAGGATCGGGGCGCCGTGCGCGTACGGCGGATAGAGGGGGTGCCGGGCGAAGATCCAGACGACAGAGAGGAAGCTCGGCACGATCGACTGGACGACGAGGTAGCCCGCTCGGCTGAGCGCCGACGTCGCTCCCGTCGCGGGGACGGGCCGGAGCACAGGCATCCACAAGACGAGTCCCGAGGCGAGCACGACCAGGTCGAAGCCGCCGCGTGCCACCGCCGACTGCGACTGGAGGACGACCGCGGGGACGTTCAGAGTGCCGACCGCGACCGCGGTGACGATGGCGACCGCGGGTGCGGGGCGGCTGAGCACACGTCCGAGGGCGTCGAGTGCCGCGGGGCGCGTGACCGCGGCGACCAGCGGGCGCGGCAGTGCGAGCAGAAGCAGGGGTGCAACGGCGAGGAGGAGAAGCAGCCGCTGGACCACGAGCGCGACGAGCAGCCGGTGTGCGGCCATCCCGGCGAGCGGCCACGTGGTCGCGACGGCGAGCGCCGCCATGGCACAGGCGAACATCCAGAACTGTCGGCGGGTGGCCGTGTGACGCGGGTCCCGCAGCCACCACGCGAAAAGGCAGCAGCAGGCGAGGACGCCGGCCCACGCCGCCGGGTGGATGGCGGGCCCCGCACCGTCCGCAGCGGCCACGTTCACCCCGGGGCGGGCGCCCTACGCTGGGCGTGGTGGCGACGCTCGACCGGCTCGAACGGCTCACGGACCTCGTGCTCGTGCTCCTGAACGCGCGCACGCCGCGCACGCTCGAGGAGATCGCCGCCACCGTCCCGGGGTATCCAGAGTCGCACGCCGCGCGCCGCCAGGCCTTCGAGCGGGACAAGCGGATCCTTCGCGACGAGGGGATCCCGGTCGTCACCGAGCCGATCGACGGGCCCGAGCAATACGGGTATCGCATCGATCCCGACGCCTTCTACCTGCCCGACCTCGAGCTCGCACCAGACGAACAGGCCGCACTGCACCTCGCCGTCGCCGGCGTCCACCTCGGCGATCCTAGTGGGAGGGACGCGTTGGCGAAGTTGGGCGCGTCCGGCGTCGGAGAGGCGCGCCCGCTCGCGCAGGTGGACTCGCCGAAGCTGCTCGTGCCGCTCTTCGACGCCGTCCGCACGCAAGCGGAGGTGCACTTCGGTTACCGGGGCACCCGACGCACCGTCGCGCCTGCGACCCTCGAGTTCCGCTCCGGCCGCTGGTACCTCGTCGGCTGGGACCGCGAGCGCGAGGCGCCGCGCACGTATCGCGTCGACCGGATCGAGTCGCTCGCCGCGCCCGGGCCGGCAGGGAGCGGCGTCGTCCCCGAGGGGTTCTCCTCCTCTGCCGCACCGTTCGATCCGCGGCGCGAAGAGGAGGACGCCGAGCCGGTGCTCGTCCGCGTGGACGGCGTCGAGGGGCCGCGCGTGGTCGCCGAGCTCGGTGACCACGCCGTCGTCGAGCAGTCCGCCGATGGCTCTGTCCTGCTCAGCCTCGGGGTGAGCAGCTTCGAGGTGCTGCGCTCCTGGGTCCTCGGGCTCCTGGACCATGCCGAGATCGTCGGGCCTCCCCAGGCACGGGCCGCGATGGTCGGCTGGTTGCAGCAGCTCGCGGCCGGTGGCGCTCCCGCTCGTCCGGCCGTGACGGACCCGGAACCGGAGGCGACGGCCCGCCAGCCGGCTCGGGCTCGCCCGCAGCCGCAGCCACGGGCAAGCGGCGGGGGCGCGAGCGCGCGGCTGGGGCGCCTGCTCGCCATCGTGTCGCGCCTCGCGGAGGTCGGTGAAGCGCCGATCGGCGAGCTCGCGGCCCGGTTCGACATGAGCCCTGAAGAGGTGGTGCGGGAGCTCGAGCTCGCCGCGTGTTGCGGCATCCCACCGTACACGCCCGACACGCTGCTCGAGATCGTGGTCTCCGACGAGTCGGTGCAGGCCTTCTTACCCAAGGAGCTCGCGCGGCCGAGGCGGCTCACCCCTGCCGAGGGTCTCGCCCTCGCCGCGTCCGCCCGCACGATCCTTGCGGTGCCCGGGGCCGACCGCGACGGCGCGCTCGCGCGTGCGCTGCAGAAGCTCGAGTCTGTCCTCGGCGACCATCGCCGGCTCGTGATCGAGATCGACGCGCCGCCGTTGCTCGACGACGTCAGGACGCTCGTCTCGGCAAAGGAGCAGGCCGAGATCGTGTACCACTCGGCCTCGACTGACGAGACGACCGAGCGCGTGGTCGAACCGCTCGACGTCGTCTCGCTCGACGGCCACTGGTACCTCGACGCCCTCTGCCACAAAGCCGGCGGGGTCCGCCGGTTCCGGGTGGACCGGATCCGCGAGGTCCGGCCCCTCGGGGTGCCGGTTGCGGTACGGACAGGGTGGGGGAACGCCCCGGGTTCGCCCGGGGGTCCCGCCGTCGGGTTCGGCGACGAGGCGTTCGTGCCCGGCCCGAGCTCCCAGACGGCCACAATCGAGCTCGAGGCCGACGCCGGGTGGGTCGCCGACACCGTCCCGGTCCTGGCGCGCCGCGACGCAGGGCCTGTGACGGTGGTGACGCTCGCCGTCGGGGGGCGAGCGTGGCTCGAGCGCGTGCTCCTCCAGGCGGGGCCGCGCGCCAGGGTGGTCTCGCCCCCGGCGCTCGTGGGCGTCGGCCCGGAGGCAGCGTCCAGGTTGCTGAAGAGAAGATATGGCGTACAATGAAACAGCATGGAAGGTTGCCTCACTGAGCCGCTAGAGCAGTCGCAGCCCCCTACGAGCCGCCAGACCTGAGGTGCTGCGGGTCTCCCGGGTCACCGACCCGACGGGCCGGTACTACCTCGCCGACCTCGCGACCGAGCTGCATGCCGCGACGGGCGAGCGCGACCCGCCGACAAGCCGCGGGCGGTGGATGGGCGCGGGGGCAGAAGGCCTCGGTCTTCGGGGCGCAGTCGAAGAAGAGGCGCTCGCGGCGGTGCTCTGCGGCCGCGATCCCCGGGGGCAGCACCCGCTCCGCTGGCGCGAGACGGCGTCGTGTGCGTACGACCTCACGTTCGCCGCGCCGAAGTCCGCGAGCGTGCTCTTCGCCCTCGGCACCCGCGCCACCGCCGCCGCGGTTCGCGATGCGCACGAAGCCGCCGTCGAGGGGGCGATGGACTACGTGGCCGCCCACGCCGCGGCGGTCCGGCGCACGACGACGGACCGCCGAGAGTTGTGCGGCGTCGACGGGCTCGTCGCCGCGTCCTTCACCCACGGGGTGAGCCGAGCGCTCGACCCTCACCTCCACTCCCACGTGGTCGTGGCGAACGTCGCCCACGGCGACGACGGGCGATGGCGGGCGGTGGACGGCCGTGGGCTCTACGCGCACGCGCGCGCAGCCGGCGCCCTCTACGACGCGGCCCTCCGATACGGGATCACGGCGCGAGTCGGTCTCGGCTGGATCCCCGCGACGCGGCGGGGGCCGGGGTCGTCGCCGGCGCAGGGGTTCGAGCTCGAGGGCATGGATCCCGTCCTCCTCGGAGCACTGTCAGGACGGCGATCGGAGATCCTGGCTCATGCGCGGACGCACTCCCGGCGCGCGCGCTCGCCAGGCGCGGGGCCTGCGTCCGACATTCCGTCGCCACGGGCGCGGACGGTGGCCTGGGCGGCGACCCGTGAGGCCAAGGGGGTGCTGCCATCCTCGGCGGAGCTGCGGTCTCGCTGGGAGTCGGTGGCCGAGGACGCGGGCTGGCTCCCCGGTCTCTTGCGAGACGAGTGGGATCGGCGGGCGCTGGAGCCTCACGGAGAGCGCGAGCACGCGGTCGACGAGCACAGCCTCGCGGGGGCCGTCTACGAGCGGAGCGGTCGCGGCGTCGCCCGACGGGAATTCGTCGCGGCTTGGGCAGGCGCGCTCGTGGGCGGTGCGACCGCCGACGACGTCGGCCGGTGCGTCGACCTCGTCGCCGAGTGGGGCGCGGGGATCGGCGTCGCCGAGCGGTGCCATCCGCCGGCGGCCCTGGTGCCGCCGGCTCGTCTCGTGCGTCTGCTCGGTCCGAGACCGGCGTCGCCTGATGGCCTCGTCGTGTGGCAGTCCGCCGCCTCGCGGGTCGAGCAGTACCGGGAGCGCTGGGGGGTACACGACCCGCAGGCGGCCCTCGGGCCCGGGACACGCGCGTCGCTCGCGGCCCTGTCCCCACGCCGCCTCGCCGACCGCCTTGCGACCGCCCGTGTCGTCGCGGACGCGCTCGCGCGGCTCGGCCGACGTCGCGAGCGGGACCTTGACCATGTCCGGGTCATCGGCCGGGACAGGGATCCGGTGCGCGACCGGAGCGGCGGCGGCATGTGAAGCGCAGAGTCCGTGAAGCGCAGAGTCCGGATGCGCCGGAGTCGGGGCGATCAGCTCGGCCACCATGTCCGGCCCGTCGTCCCCCGCTCGGGGACGCGGGTCTGCTCGACGCGGGGCGGCGCGACTCTGCCCCTCCCTATGTAGTCGCGCCAGGGCTTTGCCTCGTGGGCGGGCGTGAGGCGGACCCAGCCGAGCCGGTTACGGCGATCGGCGCACAGCGCCCACCCCTCTCGCCCGCGCGCGATGACGTCGACCGGAAGACGACGTCGCAGGACCGTCGCATCCGTCGCGGACACCTGCCTTCCGCCCGCGCCCTCCGAGAACCCCACCGTCCGGCTGCGCACCTCCCGATCTCCGCTGAGCGCCGCCAACGCCTCCAGCGTCTTCATGTCCGCGATCCCGCCGAGGACGACGGTCGCTCCGAAGATCGAGATGAAGGAGTCCGCCTCTGGGCCCCAGCGGGCACGTGCTTGCGAGAGGTCTTGCAGGCAGGCGATCGTGAGCAGGCCCTGTCCCGGTCCCTCGGTCACGAGCGACGGGAGATCGGGGAGCGGCGCGATGTTGGCGACCTCGTCGAGTGCGAAGAGCACCGGTGCGCTGAGGCGGCTGTCGTGTCGCGCGGCTCGGCGGTAGACGGCGTCGCGAACCTCGGAGAGGACGGCGACGACGAGTGGCGCAAGCAGCCGTTGTTGCGACGCGGGAGCACAGATGTACAGCGTGTGCGAACCTGCGCAGAAGGCGTCGGCGTCGAAAAACGGCCCTTCGGTGGACGCGAGTGCTCCAGGGGAGCGGTAGGCGGAGAGGATCCCGGACGCAGTCGACCAGATCCCCGACTGCTCCCGCTCTTCGGTCCCGAGGATCCCAGCGAGCAGGTCCGTCGCCACGGCGTCGTCACCGAGGCGGGCCGCCAGCGTGTCGAGCGCAGGCGCACCGTCGTGCCGGTCGACCCAGTGGAGCACCCCCCGCATGGGGACGCCGTCGATCGATGCCGCGTGCAGCAGCGGCGCGAGCAGGGCTGCCGCTCGCTCGGTCCAGTGGCCGTCCGCACCGGCGCCGAGGCTCCCCGACGGTCTGTCTCGTGCCGTTCGGACCATTGCATCGGCCACGTCGAGGGCCCCGCGCCACTCACGCGCGGCGTGCACCGGAGACCAGCCGACGCGGTGCGTGCCGGGCGGCAGCGACGACGTGCCCGTCGGGTCGAAGACGAGGCACCAGCCCGAAGACGAACGTGCGCGGGCCGTCGCGTCGATGACGTCAGGCTTGGTCGAGGTCGCCACGACCGCGCCGGGCGCGCACAGGATGTTCGGCACGACGAGCGACGTCGTCTTCCCAGAGCGGGAAGGCCCGAGGACGAGCGCCGACTGTTCAGGACCGGTCCAGGCCCATCCGCACGCGCCGACGCCGAGATAGACGCCGATACGGGCGCGCGCGAGCTGCTTCACGCCGGCGACGGTCATCGCGGGGCGGGGGGCGAGTCTTCTGATTCCGGCACGAAATCGTCGTTCCTGCGGTAATCGGGGCCCTGCGTCCGGAAAATCTCAAAAAAAAATCTGCGGCGTCATCGCCACCCTACGGGCGGCGGCGTGCCCGAGGTTGGCCCTTCCGTGCTCCGTGAGCGCACCCGAAACCTCAAGTGCACCAACAGTTTCGTCTCGGACCCGAGCGCAATGGGCTGTCGGTGGCCGGTCGCACACGTGCACATCGCGCGCTCGACACCTATAGCGCGCGACGGCACGGGAAGGCGCGGATGCTTGACCTGCGTACCGAAAGACACGGAGAATGTGTGTAACCCGACGCGTGGTGGGTGCAGGACGATGATGCGCGCAGGTGACAGTCGTGTGCGAGTCGGACAAGACACATCGCACAGAACGGTCGCCTCGCCGACACGGACTGCGCTCCACCGACGGGCCGGACCCAGAAGCGTGCGCTACGCGACGAAGAAGAAGGAGCGACGGCGAGTGGCGCACACGTTGGCAAGCAAGCAAGCGGTGCAGCGATGCGGAAGCCGATTGCACGAGCAATCGGTTGCCGCAGGCTCCACCTCGAGTCAGCGCTGACCCAATCAGGAGGTGTACCTGTGGCGACTGCCGCAACCAAGAGAGCGCCGGCCAAGCGGACGGCGAAACGCAGTACGGCAAAGCGGACCACGGCGACGAAAGCCGTGAAACGGACGACCAAGAGGGCGGGTGCCCGCAAGGCGACCGCCCGCAAGTCGACGGCCAAGCGGACCACGAAGCGGGCCCCCGCGAAGCGGACCACGAAGCGGGCGACCGCCAAGCGGACCACGAAGCGGGCGACCGCCAAGCGGACCACGAAGCGGGCCCCGGCGAAGCGGACCACGAAGCGGGCGACTGCCAAGCGGACCACGAAGCGGGCCCCGGCGAAGCGGACCACGAAGCGGGCGACCGCCAAGCGGACCGCGAAGCGGGCCACGGCGAAGCGGACCACGAAGCGGGCGACCGCCAAGCGGACCACGAAGCGGGCTCCGGCGAAGCGGACCACGAAGCGGGCGACCGCCAAGCGGACCACGAAGCGGGCGACCGCCAAGCGGACCACGAAGCGGGCGCCGGCCAAGCGGGCCACCGCCAAGCGGACGACCAAGCGGGCCGCCGCCAAGAAGACGACGGCGAAGCGGACTCCGAGAAAGCGCGCCGCGACGACCGCGGCGCCGGCCACGGCCTGAGCCATCGGGCCGCGAGCAGCTGCGTCACGAAACGCAGCTGACCGCGGCGGCAGCATTAGGGCGGCCGGGTTCTTCGGGGAACAGCTCCCCGGGGGCCCGGCCGCTCCGCGCCCTCGGACTTCGCGGCGTCAGCCTGGTGGCGTTCCAGGGTGCTCGTGTGAAGAGTCGAGGGCCGGAAGGTCGCTCGGCCAGTCGACGTCGTAGGAGAGCGACGGCTCGCGCAGCACCCTCACCTCGAGCCCGAGCCGGGCACACTCCTCGCGATGGCGGCGGAACGAGCCCGGTCCGTAGGAGAAGCGGAAGCCGGCGTCGGTCGGGAGCTCGATCACGTTCGTGCCGTCCTCTCGCCGGTCGGGGACGAGGGTGACGGCCGCCGCGCCGCCGGAGGGCGCGGCAGTTGCGGCCCCCTCTGAGCCAATCGAGCCGTCGACAGCGAAGAGACCGGCGAGGCCCTTCGCGAGCGGAAGGTCGGCGTGGGCGACCACCACCCGCCGGACAGCAAGCTCGGCGAGCTGCTCCACGCCTGACTGGACCGCGCCGTTCAATCCGCGCCCGGGCTCCCAAAGGACGAGCGCACCGTGGTCCCGAGCCCATCGCGCCACCTCCGGGTCGTCGCAGACCACCGCGACGGGAAGCGGAGAAGCGGCGCGCAACACGGTCTCGGCCATCGAGCGGACAAGTGCCCTGCGCTCGGCGTCACCGAGGACGGCGGTGAGGCGACGCTTCGCCTGCGCGAACGACTTCACCGGGACGAGCACCGCATAGCGCCCGAGGGGCACCGGGGGGCTGCCGTGGAGCGGCGGGGCACCGGTGGGGGCGACGTCCTCGTCGCCGATCACGCACGCATTGTACGGCGCCGGCTGGAGGCGCACGCCGTCGGGCGCACGCCGCTGGCGACGGCCGGTCACGGTTCGCACCGCGGTGAGCGACGTCCATAGGCTCCTGGCGCGTGGCAGACATCTCCGCGGGAACCTCGGAAGTGGTGGTGGTCGGCGCCGGTTCCTGGGGAACCACCATCGCGCTGCTGCTCGCCGCGAAGCGGCCGACGGCGTTGTGGGCGCGTTCGGCGCAGCTCGCCGACGCGGTCAGGACGACGCACGAGAACCCGCGTTACCTCCCGGGGGTCGTGCTTCCTGAGGGCGTCCGGGCAACCGCGTCCCTGAGCGACGCGGTGGCGGGAGCGACGGTGGTCCTCGTGGCCGTGCCCTCGCACGGGTTCCGATCGGTGCTCGAGGCCATGGCCCCGGCGCTGCCCGACGGCGCGGCGGTGATCAGCCTCGCCAAGGGCATCGAGGGGGGCACGAACCGGCGGATGTCGGAGATCATCGGCGAAGTCCTCCCCGGTCATCCGGTCGGCGTGCTCACCGGTCCGAACCTGTCCCACGAGGTCGCCGGCGGCCAGCCGGCGGCGACGCTCGTCGCGTGCGAGGACGAGTCGATCGCGCTGCAGGTCCAGGAATCGCTCCACTGCTCGACGTTCCGCGTCTACACGGGAACCGACGTGGTCGGTTGCGAGATCGCGGGCGCCAGCAAGAACGTCATCGCCATCGCCGCGGGTGTGTGCGACGGCCTCGGCTTCGGCGAGAACACCCGCGCCGTGCTCATCACCCGGGGGCTCGCGGAGCAGGCCCGTCTCGGGCTCGCGGTCGGGGGCCGCGCCCTCACCTTCGGCGGACTCGCAGGGGTCGGCGACCTCGTGGCGACCTGCACGAGCGCACAGAGCAGGAACCGCTCGGTGGGCTTCGAGCTCGGTGGCGGTCGCCCGCTCGCCGAGGTCCTTTCCGGCATGCACATGGTGGCCGAAGGCGTGCGCACCGCCGCGCCGCTCGTCGCGCTCGCCGACAAGCATGCGGTGGAGATGCCCATCGCCGCGCAGGTCGCGGCGCTCGTCGCCGGGGAGACGTCACCGGCCGAGGCGGTCGCCGCGCTGATGGAACGGCCCCCGCGGCCCGAGTGGGACGAGGCCCTGCTGCGCGGGGGGAGCTGATGAGTGCAGGCGACGACGCGATGGCCCGGGTCCGCGAGACCCTTCGGGGCGCCGGAGCGACGGACGCCGCGATCGACGACGCCGTCGCCCGTGAGGTGCTCGACCTCCTCGCCGTCGACGTGGTCACGGTCCCGACGGGCCGTCGGTTCACGCCGGCCGAGGTCAGCGAGGAGACCGGGCTTTCGCTGGACGCGCTGAAGCGGATGTGGCGCGCGCTCGGGTTCCTCGAGCCCGCAGACGACGAGCCTGTGTTGACGGAGCTCGACCTTCGGGCCGCGCGCGACTTCTGCGAGCTGTTGCAGTTGGGAGTGACGGACCTCGACACAGGGCTCCAGCTCGCCCGCGTCATCGGCTCGTCGATGGCGCGGATCTCCGAGGCCGAGGTCTCACCGGGCGGGTTGAGCACGCCGCTCCCGGTAGCCGCCGGAGCCGCCGACAGCGTCGAGGCCGCCGATCTCATCGCCCGCCTCGGCGACCAGTTCCTGCCCGCCATGACCCGCCTGCTCGACAAGGGCCTGCTGCGGCGCGCGCGGGCAATGGCCTGGCGCAATCTGATGCGGATGCGCCGCGTCGCTGACTCGGAGCGCCGACAAGACACCCGGCGCAAAATCCAGCTCGGCGGCCTCGTCATCAAGGCCGGCCTCGCC
>DAIRCY010000079.1:0-11465 GCA_036796435.1 Acidimicrobiales bacterium | reverse complement strand
GCGTGACGATCACGGGTATTTCCACCGATTGTGGCCACTGACCCCGCGCTCGAGCGCCGGGCCCTGATAGCCGGTCGCTACGAGCAGCGCGAACCGATCGGGCGGGGCGGTATGGGCGAGGTCCACGCCGCGTGGGACCGGCGCCTCGAACGACCGGTCGCGATCAAAACGCTACGGGCGGACGTCGCCGCGCAGCCCGACGCCCGCCGCCGCTTCGAATCCGAGGCCCGCTCCGCCGCCCGCCTGGTGCACCCCAACGTTGTGTCCGTGTACGACTCCGGCGAGGACGCGGGGATCCCGTTCATGGTGATGGAGCTGCTGCCCGGGCGGTCCCTGCGCGACGAACTAGCCGGCGGCCCGATGGCGCTGCGCGAGGTGCAGTCGTTGGCGGCCCAGGTGCTCGGCGCCCTGGGAGCCGCGCACGCTGCCGGCATCGTCCACAGGGACATCAAACCCGGCAACATCCTCATGACCGAAGACGGCCGCTGGAAGGTCGGTGACTTCGGGATCGCCAAGAGCGTCCAGATGGAGGGTGGGGACGAGACCGCCACCGGGATGGTCCTCGGCACGCCCGCCTACCTCCCCCCCGAGCGCCTCTTCGGAAGCGAGGCGACGCCGGGGGGCGACCTTTACTCCCTCGGGGTGATCCTCTACCAGGCCCTCGCAGGGCGGCGGCCTTTCGAGGCCGACACCCCGGAGGGCTGGGCCGCGGTGATTGCAGCCCGGTCAGCCGAGCCCCTGGCGAACGTCAGGGCCGACGTGCCGCCCGCGATGGCCGACGCCATCGGCCGGAGCATCTCCCCGGATCCGACGACCCGTTTCTCGTCCGCCGAGGAGATGGCCGCTGCGATGGGATTGGGCGTCGTCGGGACCAGCCGCATGGGCGCCGCCGGCGCCGCCGGCGCGGTCGGCGCGGCCGTCGCAGCCCCGTTGAGCTGGCGGGAGATCGCCCCGGCAGCGCCCCCCGGCGAGAGCACCGCCGTCCTGGCGGAGGCTTCGCCGGCTGCCACGAGTGCGTTCGCCGCGCCGGCTCCCGCCCATCGCCGGCGCCGTGCAGCGGCGCTCCTGGCAGGGGGCGGCGCTCTCGCAGCGATCGTCGGGATCTCTCTCGCCGCCTCAAGCGGCAGCCCCTCGCCGGCGAATGTCACCCACCCGACCACCACGACCACGGTCACGACGCTGCCCACGACGGTCCCGACGACCGTTCCGCCGCCTCCCCCGCCGGCGCACCACGACCACGGCGGCGGAGGCGGCAAGGGGGGCGGCGACGGGGGTTAACGACCCCGGTCACACCGGCTATCTACGCTCGGCGGTGAAGAGATGCTTTACGTCCACCGCTCCGAGCGCGCCGATCACCTGGCCGAGATCCTCGCCTCGGTGGTGGGCGACCCGCTAGCCGACCCGATGACTCCCGAGGTGGTCGCGGTCCCGACCCGTGGGGTGGAGCGGTGGCTGAGCCAGCGACTGTCACACCGGCTCGGGTGCAGCGATGGACGGGAGGACGGTGTCGCGGCGAACATCGAGTTCCCGTTCCCCGGCACCCTCGTGGGATCCGCCGTGGCGACGGCGACCGGGGCCGACCCGGCCCTCGACCCCTGGGTCCCCGAACGAGCGGTCTGGCCCCTCGCCGAGATCATCGACGCGCACCTCGGCGACGAGGCCATCATCCCCCTCGCAGCACATCTCGCGTCGGCATCGCCGTTCCGCGAGGACGGGGCCCTCGCCAGGTTCGCCTCCGCCCGCCACCTCGCCGACCTGTTCGACCAGTACGCCGTCCACCGGCCCGAGATGGTGCGCCGGTGGGCGGACGGAGGAGGCGACGCCCTCGATGGCCTGGGACGGCACCGCTGGCAGGGCCGCCTCTGGCAGCTCCTGCGGGAGCGGATCGGCAGCCAGAGCCCGGCCGAGAGGCTCGACGATGCCGTGAACGCCCTCGCGGCCGGCCCGGAACTGCTGGAGCTCCCGGGCCGCGTCTCACTCTTCGGCCTCACCAGGCTTCCCCCCAGTTACCTCGCGGTGCTGCAGGCGATCGCGCGGGCGCGCGACGTGCACTTGTTCCTGCTCCACCCCTCCGGAGCCTTGTGGGACGCCGTCGCCCGAGCCGGCCACCCCAGCGACCCGCTCGATACTTCACGGGCGGCGGACACCACCCCTGCCCTCGTCGACAACAGCCTCCTCCGGTCGTGGGGGCGCGACGGTCGCGAGATGCAGCTGGTGCTCGCGTCACACGGCGCGGCGAGCGGCGAGTACCGGGGTGCCGACGCAGATGAAAGTGGGCCCGCGACGCTGCTGCAGTGGGTGCAGCACGACATCCGGCACAACCTGGCCGTCCCGCCGCTCGGGCAGACGGAGAGCTCGGACCCGCGGCGCGTCCTCGAGCGTACCGACACGAGCCTGCGGTTCCACTCCTGCCACGGGCGCTTCCGCCAAGTCGAGGTGCTGCACGAGGCCGTGCTCCACCTCCTCGCGGACGACCCGACCCTCGAAGCGCGCGACGTCATCGTGATGTGCCCGGACGTCGAAGCCTTTGCACCCCTGATCGAAGCGGTCTTCGCGCGTTCCGAGACCGAAAACCCGGGGGATGACGCCGGCCGCCAGCTACGGGTGAAGCTCGCCGACCGTTCCCTGCGCCAGACGAACCCTCTCCTGGGCGTGACCGCGAGGCTGCTGGAGCTCGCCGGCAGCCGCCTGACGGCTTCCGAGGTCATCGACCTGGCCGGCCGCGAGCCGGTCCGACGCCGCTTCGGTTTCGACGACGACGATCTCGCGCAGATCGAGCGCTGGGTGGCCGACATGGGAGCGCGCTGGGGGTTGGACTCGGAGCACCGGGGCAACTGGAAGCTGGGGCGGATCCGCCAGAACACCTGGGAGTTCGGTGCCGACAGGCTCCTGCTGGGTGTCGCGATGAGCGAGGAAGGGAGCCCGCTGTTCGGTGGTGCTCTCCCACTGGACGACGTCCCCGGAGGCAGCGTCGACCTCGCAGGCCGGTTCGCCGAGTTCCTGAGCCGGCTGCGTATTTGCATGCGGCAGCTGAGCGGCCGGGAGAGCGCGGCCGGCTGGTGCGGCCGGCTAGCCGACGCGACGGAGAGCCTTTCGTGCGCCGCTGCAGGGGAAGCCTGGCAGCTGACGCAGATGCGCCGGCTCATCGACGAGGCGGCGTCCGAGGCGGGAGAGCGGGAGGTCCCCCTCACGCTGCCGGAGGTTCGGGCCCTCCTCGCCAACCGGCTGCGCGGCCGGCCGACGCGGGCGAACTTCAGGACCGGCGACCTGACCGTGTGCACCCTGGTGCCCATGCGGTCGGTGCCCCACCGCGTCGTCTGCCTCCTCGGGCTCGACGACGGCGTGTTCCCGCGCCATCCCGAGCCCGACGGTGACGACCTCATCGCCGCGGACCCCCGCGTCGGGGACAGGGACGCACGAAGCGAGGACAGGCAGTTGCTGCTCGACGCGCTGCTCGCTGCCACCGACCGCGTGGTGGTCACCTACAGCGGGCGGGACGAGCGGACGAACCGTCCCCGCCTGCCCGCGGTACCGATCGCCGAGCTGCTCGACGCCGTGGACAGAACGGTGAGACCCCCGGACGGATTCGCCCGGGTGAGGGACGCCGTGGTGATCGAGCACCCGCTGCAGGCCTTCGACCCGCGCAACTTCCTCCGTGGAGAACTGGTCCCCGGCAAGGCCTGGGGGTTCGGCGAGCTCGAGCTGTCGGGGGCTCGTTCCTGGCTGCACCACGGCGGGGAGCGCCCGCCGTTCCTCGAGGATCCGCTGCCCCCCCGGGATTCCGATGTCGTCAGCCTCGACGCGCTCGTGAGGTTCTTGAAGCACCCGGTGCAGTCGTTTCTGCGGGAACGTCTCGGCGTTTTCGTCAGCGGCGACTTCAGCGGGTCTGATGAGCCGTGCGACGCACTGCCGATCGAGCTGGACGGCTTGGCGAAGTGGGCCGTGGGCGACCGGATACTCCGCGCACGGCTACGGGGCGCGTCGCTGGATGACGCGGTGGCGGCCGAGCGAGCGCGCGGGACGCTGCCACCGGCACACCTGGCCGACCCCGCCCTGCGGGACATCACCGCCACCGCGGAGCGGCTCGTCGATGCCCTAGAGAAGCTGGTACCCGAGGTCGCGGACGGAGGGATCGGCTCGTTCGGCTCGGCGGAGATCAACCTGGCTCTGCCTGGGGGCGGGTTGCTCCTCGGCACCGTGCCCGGTGTACGCGGGGCCACCCTGGTGAACGCCGTCTACTCGCGCCTCGCTCCGAAGCACCGCCTCGAGGCCTGGGTCAAGCTGCTGGCCCTGAGCGCGAGCAGGCCTGAGCTCACTCCGCTCGCGGTGACCGTCGCGCGGTCGCCGGCAGGCAACCATCCGGTGGCGGCCTCGGTGATCGGCGGCCTGCCGGCGGGCGACGACGACCGACGCGCCTGGGCGCTCGATCAGCTGTGCCGGCTGATCGACCTGTACCACCGCGGGATGTCGCAGCCGCTGCCTCTCTACGGCGCAACCTCGCTGGCGTGGGCGCAGGGAACCCGAACCGGTGGGGACGCTCTCAAAGCCGCCGCAAAGGAGTGGGAGACCGACTTCTACGGTGGGGAGTCGACCGAGGAGTGCCACCTCCTCGTCCTCGGCGGCAACCGGTCGTTCGACTGGATCCTCGGCGAGCCGCCTGCCGCCGGCGAGAGCGGAAGCGGCTGGGACGACCGCGAAACGAGCAGGTTCGGCAGGATCGCCCGGAGGCTGTGGGACCCGCTGCTCGATCACGAGAAGATGGTCTTCCCGTGAGCGGGTCAGGCGACGCCGGCCTCGCTTTCGAGGAACCGGCTCCGTTCGACATCCTCGGGAAACTCCCCGCGCCCGGGATCACCGTGCTCGAGGCGAGCGCCGGTACCGGCAAGACGTTCACGATCGCCGCGCTGGTGACGCGCTACGTCGCTGACGGGGTCCCCATAGAGCGGATCCTCGCGGTCACCTTCACTCGGATGGCGACAGCCGAGCTGCGCGGACGGGTGAGGGACCGATTGGTCTCCGCGCAGGAACGCCTCGACCTGTTCCTCGATACGGGCGCCGAATCACCGCCCGAAGACGCTCTCGCAGCGCTGCTCGTGACCGGCGACCGGGAGGAGGTCGTCGCGCGGCGCGACCGTCTTTGTTCCGCTATCGCCAACTTCGACGCCGCCACGATCACCACCACGCACGGCTTCTGCCACCTCGTCCTGGCCGGTCTCGGTACCGCCGGTTCGGTAGCGCCCGGCTCCGTCCTCACCGAGACCACCGGGGACACCATGGCCGACGTCGTCGACGACCTCTACCTGCGGTGGATCCTCAAGCACGGTTCCACCTTCAGCCTGAAACAGGCCCGTGCAATCGTCGCCACCGCCGTCTCGAACCCGGACACGCGCATCACGGAGGGCGACCCCGGCCGGCAGACCGACGTAGACGTGCGCCTCGCCGAAGCGGCCCGCGAGGAGACCGCCCGTCGCCTGATGACCGCCGGGCTGCTGACCTACGACGACCTCCTGGTCCGCCTGAAGGAATCCCTTTCCGACCCCGAACGCGGGAGCACCGCCTGCGACCTCCTCAGGAGCGCCTACTCGGTCGTGCTCGTCGACGAGTTCCAGGACACCGATCCGATCCAGTGGGACGTCGTCAGGACTGCCTTCGGTTCGGGAACCACGACGCTCGTCATGATCGGCGATCCCAAGCAGGCGATCTACTCGTTCCGTGGCGGCGACGTTCACTGCTACCTCGACGCGACCGCCTCGGCGAGTGCCCGCTTCACTCTCGCCGAGAACTGGCGCAGCGACGCCGGGCTCCTCGCCGCCTACGACGCGCTCCTGGAACCTCTCCATCTGGGCCACCCGCAGATCCCGTACCGCCGCGTGGCCACCCCCCGGTCGCACAGCACGCCCGGTGTCTCCGGGCTGCCGGTCGAGTCACCGTTGCGCGTGCGTGTCGTCGGCGAGAAGGGCCATCCGACCATCAAGCGGAACAACTTCGGCGCCGCCAAGGGTTCCGCCGAGGAATGGATCGCCCGGGACGTCGCTGACGACGTCGTGCGCGTGCTCCGCTCCGGAGCCCGGTTCGTCCGCCCGCCACACGACGGCGAGCAGGTCGCTCCGGGGCACATCGCGGTCCTGGTCAAGACGAACCGTCAGGCGTCGCACGTGGAAACGGCTCTCCTCGAAGCCGGGGTTCCTGCCGTGCTCGGAAGCTCCGTGAACGTCTTCCTCACCGAGGCGGGCCGGCACTGGCTCGCCCTCCTGGAGGGCCTCGAGCAGCCGTCGTCGAGGTCGCGCGCCGCCGCGTTGGCGCTCACGCCGCTCCTCGGCTCCAGCGCCCGTGAGGTGGCGACCATGGACGAGGCCGCGTGGGAGGCCGTGCACGCCCGGCTTCACGAATGGGTGGACGTTCTCAGGCGCCGCGGCGTCGCCGCGCTGTACCGGTCGGTCATGGTCGACTCCGGGCTGCCCCAACGGGTACTCCGGCTGCGAGAGGGGCCGAGGTTGCTGACCGACCTCGGCCACGTCGCCCAGCTGCTCCACGCAGAGACGGCGGCCGGCGTGCAGGGTGCTTCCGCGCTGCGCGCGTGGCTCGCTCGCCGGTGCAGCGAAGCAGCCGGCGACGGCGAGGTCGAGGAGCAGAGCCGCAGGCTCGAATCGGACTCCGACGCGGTTCAGGTACTCACGATCCACCGGTCGAAGGGCCTCGAGTTCCCGATCGTCTACTGCCCCTATCTCTGGGACGCAGCACGGCTGCCGAGCGAAGGCGATCCGGTCGTCTTCCACGAGCCGGGGTGCGCACCCGGGTCGGGGTCCTCCCGCCGTCTCGATGTCACCGGCCGCGAACGGTCCCCGTCGTACGAAGCGCACCGCCAACTCGCCTGCGAGGAGCAGCGGGGGGAGGACCTCAGGCTGCTCTACGTCGCGCTCACGCGGGCGCGCCACCAGGCGGTCGTGTGGTGGGTGCGGACCCGGGACTCGAGGGGCTCGTCTCTCGGCCGGCTCCTGATGCGCCGGCCCGGAGACGCCGGCGCGGCCGCGTCCCTGCGCCCGGCGGACGTCCTGAAGAGGCTCGGGGACCTGTCCGCCGGCTCGAACGGCCACATCTCCGCCGAGGAATGCGGAGAGCCCACCGGCGACAAGTGGGAGCCGACGGAGAGCGCCGCCGGCGACCTCGAGGCCGCCGGATTCGACCGCCATCTCGACCGGGGGTGGCGGCGGAGTTCCTATTCGTCGATCACCGCGGCCGAGCACGGCGAATCCGACTCGGTCGTGACCAGCGAGCCGGAGGAACCCGGGACCGTCGACGAGCCGGTGACCGACGCCGGTACCGTCGCCGCCGCACCGGCCCGGAGCGGCGACCCCCGGGAGCTCGTGCAGTGCCCGCTGTCGGACGCCCCCGGCGGCACCCACTTCGGCACCTTCGTCCACCACGTCCTCGAGCGGGTCGACTTCGCCGCCGGCGACCTCGTCTCCGAGGTGGCCTCCGCCGTGGCAGGAGAAATGGCGGTGAGGCCGGTGGACGTGGGCGCCGAGGAGCGCCTGGTCGAGGGGATCGCGGCCGCGCTGCAGACCCCGCTCGGGCCCCTGGCCGGCGGCATCAGCCTGAAGGACGTCCGGCGGGCCGACCGCCTGGACGAGCTGTCGTTCGAGCTGCCACTCGCCGGCGGTGACCGCCCCACCGGCTCGGTCGGCATCGACGACATCGCCCTCCTCGTCGAGCGGCACCTCGATCCGGCGGGGCCGCTGCAGGGGTACGCCACGCGCCTGCGCTCCCCGGGGCTGGAGTCCCGCCTCCGCGGTTACCTCACCGGAAGCCTCGACCTCGTCGTCCGGGTGGGCGAGGGTCCCGGTTCCAGGTTCTTCGTGGCGGACTACAAGACCAACCGCCTGGCGAGGAGCGGGGAACCCCTCACCGCATGGCACTACCGGGCCGAGGCGCTCGACGCCGAGATGCAGCAGGCCCACTACCCGCTGCAGGCGATCCTCTACTCCGTCGCGCTCCACCGCTACCTGCGGTGGAGGATGAACGGTTACACGCCCGAGCAGCACCTCGGAGGGGTGCTCTACCTGTTCCTCCGCGGCATGACGGGACCTGACTGCCCTGCCAGCGACGCCGGCGTCTGCGGTGTGTTCGCGTGGTCGCCGCCGACCGGACTGGTGACGGAGCTGTCCGACCTGCTCGACGCCGGGAGCCACGCGTGACGGTCTCGCCGATCGACCTGGCAGGTGCCGGCCGCGACACGGACCCCTTCGATCCTCGCCGCGTCATCGGCGCCGAGGGACTCCTCGCTGTCTTCAACCGCGCGGGCGTTCTGGCGGCCTCGGACGTCCACGTCGCCGCGAGGCTCTGCGCGCTGGGAGGCGAGACCGACGAGCAGGTCGCGCTGGCGACCGCCCTGGCCGTCAGAGGCCCCCGCTTCGGGCACGTTCGCGTCGACCTCGCGAACGCGCCCGCCGAATGCAGCGCCGACCTGGACGACCACGGCACGGACGGGCCTCCCCCGTTGCCCTGGCCCGATCCCGCCGGGTGGCTCGAGAGCCTGCGGTCGAGCCCGCTGGTGGCCACTGCTGAGAGCGACCCCGCCGGCAGGCCCCTCCGCCTGGCCGGCACCGCCGTGTACCTCGACCGGTACTGGCGCGACGAGGGGACCGCTGCCGCCGAGCTTTCCGCCCGATCGCTCCTGACGGAGCCGGCCGTCGCCGAACCGGTCCTGGAGGAGGGGCTCGAGCGGCTGTTCCCCAGCCCGGCCGGCACGGCGCACGCTGGTGCGGGATCCCACGACCAGCGGAGGGCGGCCGAGAACGCCGTCAGGAGACGGCTGTCGGTGATCGCGGGCGGCCCGGGGACGGGCAAGACGACGACGGTCGCGAAGGTCATCGCCCTGCTGTTCGACCAGTCCGAAGCCACGGAGTCCCGCCGGCCGCTCATCGCCCTCACGGCCCCGACCGGCAAAGCGGCCGCTCGCATGCAGGAGGCCGTGCGGGTGGCCGGGGGCGAGCTGCCACTCGCCGGCTCCGCCAGGGCCTGCCTGGAAAACGCCGAGGCGATGACCATCCACCGCCTCCTCCGGCGGCGGCCCGACAGCTCCAGCAGGTTCGTTCACGACCGGTACAACCGGCTTCCACACGACGTGGTCATCGTCGACGAGATGTCGATGGTCTCCCTGCCCCTAATGGCACGGCTGCTCGAGGCCGTGCGCCCCGACGCCAGGCTGATCCTCGTAGGGGATCCCGAGCAGCTCGCGTCGGTCGAAGCGGGGGCGGTCATGGCCGACCTCGTGACACCCGGCCCACTCGACGAAGCGGTGACGGTGCTGCGGTCGAACTACAGGTTCTCCGGAAGCCTCGCTTCTCTCTCGGACGCAGTGCGTTCCGGCGACGCCGACCGAGCCATCGAGACGCTACGCGAGCCTGGCGACAACCGGATCACCTGGATCGAGGCGGCGGCGGACGAAGCGGGCGGCGCGGCACTCGCACCGTTGAGACATGCCGTCGCGGACTTCGGCCGGCGACTGCACTACGCGTCGCAGCGTGGCGACGCGACGGACGCGCTCCGGGCCCTCGGCGCCTTCCGGCTGCTCTGCGCGCACCGCAACGGGCCGGCGGGCGTGGCCGCGTGGACGGAGATCGTCGAGTCGTGGCTGGCCGCCGACGTGGACGGGTTCTCCGCCGAGCCGGAGTGGTATCCGGGGCGCCCCGTGATGATCACCGCCAACGACTACAGCCTGCGCCTCTTCAACGGTGACACCGGGGCGGTGCTGGCGCGCCCCGACGGGTCGTTCACCGCCGTGTTCGACCAGGGTGGCCGGGCGGTAGAGGTGAGCCCCTCGCGCCTCGCCAGCGTCGAGACGGTCTTCGCCATGACCGTTCACAAGTCCCAGGGCTCCGAATTCGAACAGGTCGCCCTGGTGCTGCCACCGGCAGCGTCGCGGCTCCTGACCAGGGAGCTGCTCTACACCGCGCTCACCAGGGCCCGCAGCTCGCTGGTCGTCGTCGGCAGCGAGGAGGCCCTACGCACAGCTGTGGCTCAGCGGGTGACGCGGGCGTCGGGGCTCGACGAGAGGCTGATTCAGGCCCGGGCAGCCGGCGCCCCGGACGGTCCGGTCGCCTGAGGTCCGCCCGGCTCTACCGGAAGGAGACGACCCGGTTCCGACCGCGTTCCTTGGCCGAGTAGAGCGCCTCGTCCGCGGCGCGGATCAACGTTGCTGGATCCGGGTCGACCTGGTCGACGCCCACCACACCGAACGACGCGGTGATCGGAGCGTCGGGAGGGAGCACCGAGAAACGCTCCGAGATCAGGTGCCGGAGCCGCTCGGCGAGCTCGGCCGCGGCTGCCAGGGATGCCTCCCGGACCAGGATCACGAACTCACCCCCGCCGTAGCGGTAAGCAGAGTCACTCCCTCGGATCGCTTCGGCGAGCAGCCGCCCGAATTCGGCGAGTATCTGATCGGCTGCGACGTGCCCGTGCCTGTCGTTGAAGTTCTTGAACCCGTCGATGTCGATCATGATCAGAGCCGACGAGCGGCGGTAGCGTCGGGCCCTCTCGCATTCGGTGCCGAGATCGTGGTCGAGCTGGCGCCGGTTGGGGAGGTGGGTGAGCGAGTCGGTCATGCTCATCGACTCGGTCACGCCGTGCTCCCTCGCGACGCCGATCGCGGTCGCGCCGTGTGCCGCGAGCGTCTCGACGAGGGACACCTCGTCGTCGGGCATCTCAGCTATCTCCCTGCCGCGCAGGTCGATGGCGCCGAGGACGCGTCCGCCCGAGGTCATTGGCACGACGATCTGCTGCTGGCGTCCCCCCGCCGACCTCAAGGTTCGGCCGTACGCGGCCGCCTGGGAGACGGCCTCCGAAGGCTGCTCGTCGGAGAACCCGTAGGGGGCGACCGTCGTGTCCGACCGGATAGTCACGCCGGCCCCCTCCGGCACCGTCGGGCGGACCGGCGAGGGAGATGTGGCGGCGACGGCGCGCAAACCCTCGTCGTCGGAGACCCAGACGACCACGCGGTCCGCGCCGGTCATCTCTGCCGCCGCGCGCGCGACGGCGGTGAAGACGTCCGGAAGGCTCAGGTGGCCGCTGATCGTCTGCGTCAGCTCCAGGACCTGCGCCAGACGTCGGGCCCGGTCCTCACCGACGGTCGAGGACGTGCCAACCGCCCCGCGGACACTGTCCAGTTCGAGCGCGAGCCCGACGATGACCCGGCTCAGCTCGGCGAGCTCCGCCGGGGGTTCGAGATCCCGCAGGTCCAGCACCTCCCCGGCCTCGATCCGCCTAACTGAGTGGAGTAGCGAGTCGACCGCCGCGGTGGTCGCACCGCTCACCCGCCGGCGCGTCCACCACACCAGCGCACCCGCGACGATCACCAGGCCTCCGTCCAGTATCAACCAGAGGAGAACCACCGTCCGCTCGTTCGCCACGGCATCGGCGTAGTGGTGGGCGACGTCGGAGATCGCCCGGCCCGAAGCCTGCCGGTA
>DAIRCY010000078.1:0-11477 GCA_036796435.1 Acidimicrobiales bacterium | reverse complement strand
TGCATCGGCGTCCGGCAGCCGGCCCGGGGTCCGCCGTGCCGGACACGAAAGAGGCCGGCCCGAAGGCCGACCTCTTCCTTTGCTGTGCACTGGTCACCGGGACGTGCGCCGTGGTCGGCGACACGATGGTGGGGAGCCGCTGTCTGTTCGCCGGTCGTCGACCGGACCTCCGCGGCCCGTAACGAACGCCGCACGGCGCGTGGCCCCGGCTGGAAGGCGCCGCCACAGCAGGGCGGCGTGCCCCTAACCCGGCGGACCGCCCTCCTCGGTCGAGCTCGTCGAAGTCATTCGCAAGCTCCCTTCCGTTGATCGGGCCGGTCGTTCGGATCGCGCCCTCGTGGCCATTCTGTGCCTTTCGGGCGAATCCTCCAATAGGGCAGAGCAGGGACTTCGCGCGGCACCCCGGGATGCCTCAGCCCTCACGCGGTGACTTCGCCTGCGTCACGGAGCGCCTCGGCGAGCGCGCGGAACGCGCGCCCCCTGTGGGAGATCGCGTGCTTCTCCTCGGCGTCGAGCTCGGCGAAGGTCCGCCCGTCACCCTCCTCTGGCACGAACACCGGGTCGTACCCGAAGCCGGCTTCCCCACGCGGGCCATCGGCGATCCAGCCGTCCACGGTCCCCTCGCGCCACAGCTCGCGTCCGTCGGGGAACCTCACGAGGGCCACGGAACGGAAGCGGGCGCGGCGCGCCCCGCCGCGGTCCGCGAGCGCTGCGAGCTCGGCGAGCAGCTTCGCCACGTTGTCGGCGTACGTCGCGTGGGCGCCGGCATAGCGCGCGGAGTAGACGCCGGGCGCGCCGCCGAGCGCCTCGACCTCGAGGCCCGTGTCGTCGGCGACCGCGGGCATGCCCGTCGCCTCGGCGAGCGCGGTGGCTTTCAGCCGCGCGTTCTCCTCGAGGGTGTCGCCGGTCTCTTCGACATCGGGGACGTCGTCGGGCCGGGGAAGGAGCGTGACGTCGCCGGCGCGGGCGAGGATCTCACGGATCTCCGCCGCCTTGTGAGGGTTCGCACTGGCCGTGACCAGGGTGAACGCGGCGCTCACCGAGGTGGGGGCGGCTCTGCCAGGACGGCGTCTTGCATCGCGAGAAGCCGTTCGATGCCGCGCCCTGCGAGCCCGAGGAGCTCGTCGAGCTCGTCGCGGCTGAACGGCAAGCCCTCGGCGGTCCCTTGCACCTCCACGAAGCGGCCCGACCCGGTCATGACGACGTTCATGTCGACCTCGGCACGCGAGTCCTCGGCGTAGGGCAGGTCGAGCATGGGAACGGCCTCGACGATGCCGACCGATACCGCGGCGACGGCGTCGTTCAACGGATGGACGCGCAACTTGCCCGTCGCGACGTACCGGGTGAACGCGTCGTGGAGCGCGAGGTAGGCCCCGCAGATCGACGCCGTCCTCGTGCCGCCGTCCGCTTGGAGGACGTCACAGTCCACCGTCACCTGGAGCTCGCCGAGCGCCGTGAGGTCGCAGACCGCGCGGAGCGACCGGCCGATGAGCCGCTGGATCTCCTGGGTCCGCCCCGACTGCTTCCCTTTGGCCGCCTCGCGCGTCGCTCGCTCGGAGGTCGATCCCGGCAGCATCGAGTACTCTGCCGTCACCCAGCCGCGGCCGCTGCCGCGCATCCACGGCGGGACGCGTTCTTCGACCGATGCCGTGCAAAGCACCTTGGTGTGGCCCATCGAGACGAGCACCGAACCGGGAGCGAAGACGGTGAAGTCGCGCTGGAAGGTGACCGGTCGCAGCTCGTCGAGCGCGCGTCCGTCCGCCCGGAGCACGCGAGGGTCCGGGACCGGGGGTTCGGGTGCCGCGCTGCCCCTGTCGGTGGTCACGCTTCGTCCCCTTCTCGAGTCCTCCGCGCCGCAGGCGCGACGCCGGCGAGACAGTACCGGGCCCACCGCCGCGACTGCGGCGGGGTCACCACTCGAAGACCTTGCCCGGCACCGCCTGGTGGACCGGTCGCCCGAACGCCTCGTCCGCTTCGGCTGCGAGCGCGTCCTCCGGGACCGACGGCCGCCGGTGCGTGAGCACGAGCCGTCCGATGCCCGCCTCCGCCGCCGCCGTGCCGGCCTGGCGCCCGCTCAGGTGACGCCCTTCGCCTTCGTGGTCGCGGGTGTAGGTCGCCTCGCACACGAGGAGCCCGATGTCCGCGCCGAGCTCCTCGGGCGACCAGTCGGGCCCGGTGTCCGCGCTGTAGGCGAGCGACCGGCCGGCCGCTGCGATGCCCTGGACGCCCGCGACGTCCATCCTCACGGCGAGGGTCGGCGGTCCGTGATCAGTCGCACTGAAGGAGCAGACGACGCCGGCGCCCTCCCCGTCGCGTGGGGCAACGGCGATCCGGTCGGAAGGCTCGACCTCCTGCCACAGAAGTGAGGGGTCGTCCCCGAAGTAGCAGTGCTCTCGCAGACCGGGCGGGGCGTAGACGAGAACCGCGCCGCGCGCCGGATGGTGGTCGAGCCACCACACCGCAAAGGAGTTGACGTCGCTCCAGTGGTCCGGGTGCTCGTGGGACAGGAAGACCGCGTCGACGCGGGCGGGATCGGTGACCAGCTGGAGATTGGCGAAGGTGCCGGGGCCGGCGTCGAGCCAGATGGTCACGCCTCCGGCTTCGACGAGGTACCCGCTCGCGGCGCCGCCGGGGCCTGGGTAGCCGCCGTCGCAGCCGAGGACCGTGAGCGAGGCGGCAGCGGGGTCGGACAGGTTGCCCGGGGTGGCCTCCACGCCGGCCAAGGTAGAGCGCTCAGAAGTAGACGGTCGACCCGGCCCGCTCGGCGACCGCGTCGACGTCGCCGGTCCACGCCGCGGTCGACAGGTACTTCCACCCCCCGTCGGGGGAGACCACCACGATCGTCGCCTGTGCGGCGTCACCGAGTTGCGCGGCGCAGCGGGCGGCCCCTGCCATCGCCGCCCCCGTCGACAAGCCCGCGAAGATGCCGACGTCGGCGAGGCGGCGCACCCATTCGATCGACTCCCTCGGCCGGACGACAGTCTTGCGGTCGAGCAGTGCACCGCCGCCGAGCTCTTCGAAGATAGGCGGGATGTACCCCTCGTCCAGGCTGCGAAGCCCCGCGACGGTCTCCCCCGCCGGCGGCTCGACCGCCCAGATCTGCAAGGCGGGATTCCGCTCCTTCAGGAACCGCCCCGCGCCGAGCAGCGTCCCCGACGTGCCGAGGCCCGCGACGAAGTGGGTGACCTCGGGGCAGTCCCGCCAGATCTCGGGCCCGGTCTGCTCGTAGTGGGCGCGGGGATTGGCCGGGTTGGCGTACTGGTAGAGGAAGACCCAGTCGGCGTGGGCGGCGGCGAGCTGCTGCGCCACGCGCACCGCGCCGTTGGAGCCTTCGGCGCCGGAAGACTCGATGACCTCTGCCCCCCACACCTCGAGCAGCTGCCGCCGCTCGGGAGAGACGTTCTCCGGCACCACGACCTTGAGCCGGTACCCCTTCACGCGGCACACGAGCGCCAGGCCGATCCCCGTGTTGCCAGACGACGGCTCGAGGATCACCTGCCCGGGCTCGCCCGGCCGCAGGATTCCGGACTTCTCGGCATCTTCGACCATGGCGAGGGCGATGCGGTCCTTCACCGAGCCGCCCGGGTTCTGCCCCTCCAGCTTGAGAAAGACGCGCGCGGCCGGGTTCGGGCTGAGCTCGCTCACCTCGACGAGGGGGGTGTCCCCGATCAGGTCGAGGATGCTGCGGTGTGACGCCACCGGCCGGGCGCGGCAGCCCTCAGCCGCCGGCCACCGCAGGAAGGAGCGATACCTCGTCACCCTCCCTCACGGGGGTCTCGAGAGCGTCGAGGTACCGGACGTCGTCGTCGTTCACGTATACGTTCACGAAACGATGGAGCGACCCGTCCTCGTTCAGTAGCTGGCCGGACATCCCGGGGAACTCGCTCACGAGTTCGCGCAGCACGTCCCCGATCGTCGAGGCCGTCACCTTCACGGTGGACTGCCCCCCGGCCTGCGAACGGAGCACGGTCGGCAGACGGACGTCGACTGCGTTGGACACGGCACCTCCCGGTTGCGGGCGGACCACAGGCCGCCCGAATAGTTGACCTGTTAGGTCTGGATTCTAACGGGCCGGGCGGGCGGGCCGGACAGCCGGGCGGGCGGGCCGGACGGGCGGGCGGGCTCAGACGGCGATGGCGACGGCCGCCTGGCCGAGGACGATCACCGACTCTTCCTCGACCCTGCCGCCTGCGATCCGATAGCTGCGGACGACCGGGTGCGTGTCACGGAGGGAGACGACCACGTAGTGCCATTCGGGGTCCGGCGCCTGGTCGACGTCGGTCGGTGACGGGTAGGCGTCGGTGTGCGTGTGCGAATGGAAGACCCCGATCAGGGTGATGCCGTTGCGCTCGGCGTCCCGGTCGACCTGGAGGAGGTCGCGTGAGTCGACCGAGTAGACACGAGCGGAGGCTGAGGCATTCGGCGTCTGGTAGAGCCTGGCGACGCTGCCCGTGGCCTGGTCGCCGGCGAGGATCCCGCAGGCCTCGTCAGGGAGCCCGGTGATGCAGTGCGCCACCATCTGCAGGTACACATCGCGCGGCATCCGCAGCATCGCCTCATGAGCGTACCCACCGCACGCTGGGAGTACGAGGATACAGGGAAGGCGGCACTGCTCCTGCAGCAGGGTGACTTCGAACGTCGCCCGCACATTGCCCAGCTCCTGCCCGCCTCGCCGTTGCGCGCCTTCCCCCCGGTGGGCCGTAGCCTCGTCGTGCCATGGCACGGGCGAAGAAGGTCGCGGCAAAACGCGCCGCCGAACGCGAGGGACGCCGCGGCGACCGGACGGTCGCCTCGAACCGACGCGCGCGCCACGACTACGAGATCCTCGAGACCATCGAAGCCGGGATCGTCCTTCGGGGCAGCGAGGTGAAATCGCTCCGGGAGGGGAAGGCGCAGCTCGCCGACGCCTATGCCAGGGTCGACGACGGCGAGCTGTGGCTCTACGGCGTCCACATCCCCCCGTGGCAGTACGCGACCAGCTTCGGCGGCCACGAGCCCGCCCGCAAACGCAAGCTGCTCGTCCATCGCAAGGAGATCGACGAGCTGATGGGCCGCACCCAGCAGCAGTCGCTCACCCTCGTCCCCCTCTCCTTGTACTTCAAGGACGGGAACGCGAAGGTCCAGCTGGCGCTCGCCCGCGGCCGGAGGATCTACGACAAGCGTCAGGCGATCCTCACCCGCGAGGCGGAGCGCGAGTCGGCACGTGCGCTACGGAACGCTCAGCGGTGGGGGGTCCGCGGCTGAGCCAGGTGGCCGGCGGGGAGGCGGAGGCGTGACGGGTACAGTGGTGCAGCCGTCCAACGGGGTGGCCATCTGGACAACACCAGGGGGTGAAAGGTCTCGACTTCGGTCGTCGAGTTGGGAGAAGCGAGCCGTGGTCTCCGGAGCCACGTAAAAGAGCCGGAAAACAAAACAAACGCCGAGCCTCAGCTCGCGTACGCTGCTTAATCCGTAGCGTCGTCCGCCCAGCCTCTGCTCTACGGGCTGGTCACGGGCGTCATCAAGTGGAGCTAGCTCTCAGACCGCTCCGGCTGGTCTGAGGGGACACCTTGCCGGATACGGGGCGCCGTCGTTGCCGGCAGTAGCGGCGCTCCCGACAATCTCCTGCTGGCTGCGCTCGGAGAAGGCCCAATGAGAAGCCGGAGGACGCGGGTTCGATTCCCGCCACCTCCACCAACCAAATCAACCAACCAGTGCTCAGGCGGCAGCGTGAGCACTGTTGGAGGCGCCTGACCCCACGTAGAGGTCGGGTTCGGCGCGCCCAATCACCCTCGTCGCGGACTTTCGACATTCCGTCCGCTACACCCTGTACCGCTCGGCACCCTGTACAGCTCGGCGGCGAGATGGTGCGTGAGCGGCTCGCCGACCGCCGCCATCCTGAGGACGTAGCTGATCCGGTCCTCGTGCACGTCGACGTCGCGTTCGATCGCGACGACGGACTTCGCCGACGCGGTGCAGACGACGGCCCGCGAGCGGAGCCGGAAGCTGGATCCTTCGAAGCTTCCCTCCGACACTTCGGCGACGCCGGTCGGATGGCTCACGACGAGCTCGACCCGGTCGGGCTGGGCGAGTCGTAAGTACCCGGACTCCGCGTGGAGCGGCCGCCCGTCGCCCGCATGGAACGTCCGCTGCGCATACGAGAGGAACGGCTTCCCCGTATGGGCGAACGTCACGGTCTCGTCGTAGTCGAACGGTTCGATCGTGGGGTACTCACCCCTGCCCCGCCCCGACCAGGTGCCGAGGAGGATCCCGACCGGGGCGATGTCTGGGTGGAGCACGGGTTCCGTCATGTGCCGATCATGACCCGCCGTCGGGCCGGGCGCCCACCGCTCTCGAGGGCCACGCCCCGCCGCCTGGTAGACCATCGGCATGGACACCTGGGACGCCATCCGCTCGCGCCGCAACGTGCGTCAGTACACCGACAAGCCCGTTGCTCGGGCGGATCTCGAGCGGATCCTCGACGCGGGCCGCCGCGCGCCCTCGTCGACGAACTGGCAGCCCTGGGACTTCGTAGTGGTGACCGACAGGGAGCAGCTCCGGGAGCTGTCCGGAGTCTGGCGCGGGGCGGGACACGTCGCGACGTCTGCCGCGACGATCGCGCTCGTCGGCGCCGCGCAAGAGGACGATGCGCATGCGCAGTGGCTCCAGTACGACTTCGGCCAGGCGACGGCCAACATGATGCTCGCAGCAGCCGACCTCGGGATCGGCTCGGGCCACGCGGCTGTGGGGGACCAGGACAAGGCCCGCCAAGTGCTGGGCTTCCCAGACGACCGCTTCTGTGCGTACCTGATCGCGCTCGGCTACCCGGCCGACAGACCCCTACGCCCCCTCGAGCGCCCGAACCGCCGGCCCCTCGAGGAGGTCGTGCACTGGGGCCGCTGGTAGCCCACGGTCAGCCCCGGAGTCGCTTGTCGTACCGCCGCTGCTCCTTGGCGCGCTGCGACCACATCCGGCGAGCGGCGCGCGCCGCGAGGGGATCCGACTTCCGGCGCTCGACCGCCACTTCGCGAACGAGCTTCTCGAAGCTCGCAAAGCGCGCGGGGTCGAGCGACCCTGCTTGAATCGCCGCGCGAACGGCGCACGCGGGCTCTGTCCGGTGCTTGCAGTCCCGGAAGCGACAGTCGTCAGCAAGCTCGTCGATGTCGGGAAAGGCCACGTCGATCCCCTCGCCACCGGCGATCGCCAGACTCCGCATCCCGGGCGTGTCGATGAGCACACCGCCACTCGGCAGGCAGACGAGGTACCGGGCGGACGTCGTGTGGCGGCCACGCTGGTCACCCTCACGCACGTCGCCGGTCGCCTGTATCTCGCTTCCGACGAGGGCGTTCACGAGGGTCGACTTGCCGGCACCCGACGGGCCGATCAGCACGCCGGTGCGCCCGGCGGAGAACGCGCCTGCGATCGCCTCGAGACCACGCTTCTGGCGGACGCTCGTCGGGACGACGTCCACCCCCGCGATGCGCCGCCGGAGGGATTCGAGAAGGCGCCCATCGTCGAGGTCCGACTTCGTGAGGACGACGAGGGGCTGCGCGCCGCTCTCCCAGCCGAACGCCACCTCCCGCTCGACGCGCGCGACCTTCAGCCGGTCGGCGGGAGCGGCGATGACGATCACGTCCACGTTGGCCGCGAGGAGCTGCACACCCGCCTGGGCACCGCTCGGCGCCGGATCCACCCGCGAAAGGACCGACCACCGAGGGAGCACCTCCACGACGTCTCAGCTGTGACGGCCACCCAGTCGCCGACCACGGGCTGAGGCCGGAGCCGGCACGTGCGCTCGTTTCCGTCGACACAGGCGACCCGGCCGGTCGCGCCGTCCACCCGGACGACGCGGCCCGGAGAGGCGAGCGCCGATTGCCTGTCGTGCCAAAGTGCGTGCACCCGAGCGGAGAAGCCGTAGGGCTCGAGCGCGGAGAAATTCTCGGTCAAGAGAGAGCTCCTGAAAGTGAGGCCCGCTCCGACCGGGGAGTGGCGCTCTCGCAGCGCCTGGGACACTCAGGACGAAGCGGGCGAACGGGCAGGGGGCACGGACGTCTGCGGCCGTGCGGCAAGGTCACGCATCGACATGGCTCGTCCCCCTTCCTCTCATTCGAGGGGCCTCGTTCGTCCGAGAGGCTAGCGCGTCGGGCAACGGATGTCTTCGTGGCCGCTGGTAGCGTCGACGTGTGGACGCCTCACAGATCCGACAGGGATACCTCGACTTCTTCGTCGCGCGCGGCCACGCGGCGATCGCACGAGCCAACCTCGTCCCACGCGAGGACCCGACGACCCTGTTCACCGGCTCGGGGATGCAGCCGCTCATCCCCTATCTCCTCGGCGCCGCGCACCCGACAGGCGACCGGCTCGTCGACTCGCAGGTCTGCTTCCGAGCCGAAGACATCGACGACGTCGGTGACACCCGGCACACGACCATGTTCGAGATGCTCGGGAACTGGTCCCTAGGCAGCTATTTCAAGCAGGAGCAGCTGCCGTGGATCTTCGAGTTCCTGACCGGCGTGGTCGGGCTCGACCCTTCCCGGCTCTACGTGAGCGTCTTCGCGGGCTCTCCCCGCTGGGACATCCCCCGCGACGACGAGTCCGAGCAGCTCTGGAAGGAGCTCTTCGCCGGCGCCGGCCTCGATCCTGTCGTGGCTGAGGCAGGCTCGGCGGTGCAAGCGGCTGCGCGTGGTATCGGCGACGCGCGGATCGTCGCTTACGACGAGTCCCAGTGCTGGTGGAGCCGCTCGGGGCCGCCGGACTCGATGCCTCCTGGGGAGCCGGGGGGCCCGGACTCCGAGGCGTTCTACCTCTTTCCGCAGATCGAACACGACCCGTCGTTCGGCGAGCACTGCCATCCGCACTGCGATTGCGGACGGTACGTCGAGATAGGCAACTCGGTGTTCATGCAGTACCGCCGAACCGGCGAAGGCTTCGAGCTCCTCCCGCAGCGCAACGTCGACTTCGGTGGCGGTCTCGAACGAATCGCGATGGCGTCGACGGACGCGGCGGACACGTTCGCGATCGACCTGTTGGCGCCGCTCCTCGACCGGATCGACGCCATGCGCCCGCACGCGTCGGCCCGCGGAGAGGGCGCCGACCGGCGAGCGGAACGGATCATCGCCGACCACACCCGGGCCGTCGTCTTCCTGGCGTTGGACGGCGTCGAGCCCTCCAACAACACGCAGGGCTACGTCATGCGCCGATTCGCTCGGCGGGCCATCCGTCAGGGTCTGCACCTCGGGATCGACGACGCGCTCTTGCCCCGCCTCGCGGGGACGGTCGTCTCGACGTACCAACAGGCCTATCCCGAGCTCGCCGAGCGGGCCGATCAGATCCGCGCCGTCCTCGAGCGCGAAGAGACGCTCTTCCGCAAGACCCTCGCCAGGGGCGTGCGGGAGCTGCCCCGCCTGGCGGGCCGGGAACTGACGGGCGACGCGATCTTCAAGTTGTTCGACACCTACGGATTCCCGCCCGAGCTGAGCGTCGAAGAGGCGCGGACCAGTGGTATCGCCATCGAGCCCTCTTGGAGCGCGAGGTTCGAGGCGCTCATGGCCGAGCAACGCGACCGCTCTCGGACCGCAGCGGCGGGAATGTTCAAGGGCGGGCTCGCCGACCGCTCCGTGGCGACGACCCAGCTCCACACGGCGACGCATCTCCTCTACAAGGCGCTCCGTCTCGTCCTCGGCGAGCACGTCGTCCAGCGCGGCAGCAACATCACGCCGGAGCGGCTTCGATTCGACTTCTCGCACCCAGCCAAAGTCACCCCGGAGGAGCTCGCCAAGGTCGAGGCGATCGTGAACGACGCGATCGCCCAGGACTGGCCGATGCGGGTGGTGGAGATGGCGGCGGCGGAGGCGTTCGCGACGGGCGCGCTCGGCGCGTTTGGCGACCGCTACGGAGCGACGGTCACCGTCTACACGGCCGGCGACCCGACAGGCGAGTGGTACAGCAAGGAGATCTGTGGCGGGCCCCACGTCACCCACACGGGCGAGCTCGGCCACTTCCGGATCGTCAAGGAGGAGTCGTCCGCGGCGGGCGTGCGCCGCATCCGCGCCGTCCTCGAATAGGCGCCTCTCTCGGACTACAAGTCGGCGCGCGAACCGGCAACGCGCCCATACTTGGTCGTGCGCAGAGCCGCCGTACCCGACGGCGCCGGACCACACCTCACGTACGTCCCCGCGCTGGACGGGTTCCGCGGGGTCGCCGTCCTGGGGGTCCTCGCGTTCCACGGCGGCGTCTCGTGGCTCCCTGGTGGGTTCCTCGGCGTGGACGCCTTCTTCGTCCTCTCGGGCTTCCTCATCACCTCGCTGCTTCTGCGCGAGTGGGCCGCGACCGGCGCTATCGCGCTACGAGCCTTCTGGGCGCGCCGAGCACGCCGGCTCCTCCCGGCGCTTTTCGCGCTGGTCCTGGTGGTCGTGTGTGTGACGCCGTTCGTCGTGCCTGCCGGCAGCTACCCCGGACTGCGCGGCGACGCCATCTCCACCCTGTTGTACGTCGCCAACTGGCACTTCATCTCGTCAGGGGCGACCTACTTCGCGCAGACGTCGCCGCCGTCGCCTCTGACGCACACCTGGTCGCTCGCGATCGAAGAGCAGTTCTACCTGCTCTGGCCCATCGCGGTGGCGGTCGTTCTCGCGGTCACCCGGAGACTCCGGCCGCTTCTGTGGCTGTGCCTGGCCGGTGCCGTCGCCTCCTGTTGCGAGATGGCGCTCCTCTACGCGGGCGGCGCGTCGCTCACACGTGTCTACTACGGAACCGACACGCGTGCGCAGTCTCTCCTCGTCGGTGCCGCGCTCGCGGTCCTCCTCGCCATGGCCGCCGAGCGGCGCGACCCGGCCTGTGCGCAGCCCGCTTCCCGGCAGCCGGCCTCCGGGTTCGCCCGTGCGGGGCTCGCGGCACTCGGTCTCGCAGGCCTCGCTGGATGTGCCGCCCTGTGGATCACGCAGAACGGGGTCTCGCCGTTCCTGTACGAAGGGGGCTTCCTCGCGATGGCGGCATGCGGAGCGGCCGTGATCGCGTGGGTGGTCTGCCTTCCGCGGGGTGCACTGGCACGGGCCTTCGAGATCCGCCCACTGCGCGATCTCGGCCGGATCTCCTACGGCGTCTACCTCTGGCACTACCCGTTGTTCCTCTGGGTCGACGGTCAGTCGACCCACCTCGGAGGTGCCGGGCTGTTCGCGCTCCGATGCGCCCTCAGCATCACGATGGCGTGGGCGTCCTTCGTCTTCGTCGAGTGGCCTGTTCGGCGAGGGCGCGCACTTCGGGGGCGCCTCGCGTGGCTCGCCATCCCCGCCGGAGTCGGTATCAGCGCGGTGGTCGTGGTCGCCGCGACGTGGCCCGCACCCGCGCCACCCGCGCAGGCCACCCCGGCACTCCATGCCAAGTCGGTGCGGGTGCTCGTCATGGGGGACTCGACCGCGCTCACGCTCGGGATCGCTCTCGGTGAGGACGCCGCTCACTACGACGTGGTACAGCGTGACGTGGCGATCCTCGGCTGCGGG
>DAIRCY010000077.1:0-11670 GCA_036796435.1 Acidimicrobiales bacterium | reverse complement strand
AAGAGAGTGGCGCCGACCGACTCGGGATCGCGCAGGACGTGCGCCGGATCGGCGCGCACTCCCAACGTGTACACGTGGGGATGCTCCAGCAACAGGAGGTAGTCGTCCTGCGCGCGCAGCGCGAGGGCGTGCTGGAGGTCGAACGCCTCGGCGTAGGTGACCTCGCCGAGACGGCGCACGCGCAGCATGGCTACAGCTCGGACGCCCAGTCGCGGGTGGCGAGCACCTGCGCCATGCGGGCGAGGAACGACGAGACGTAGGCCCCGTCGACCGCGCGATGGTCCCAGCTGAGGCCGATCATGCCGACGGAGTGGATCGCGATGGACTCGCTGCCGTCCGGGAGCTCGACGACGACCGGGCGGCGGCGCACACCGTCGGTCGCCAGGATGGCGACCTGCGGCTGGTTGATGATCGGCACGGTGAAGTAGGTGCCGAACGGACCGTCGTTGGTGATCGAGAACGTGCCGAACGCGATGTCGTCGGCGGTCAGCTGCCGGTTGCGCGCACGGTCGGCGAGGTCCCGGATGCGACGGGCGATCCCCCGGAGGGTGATCTCCTCTGCGTGGTGCACGACAGGGACGATCAGCCCTTCGTGGTTCAGGTCCACCGCGATCCCGAGGTTGACCTGCTGGTGCACGACGAGCGAGTCGTCGACGACCGACGCGTTCAGGTTCGGGAAGTCCCTCAGCGCTTCGACGGTCGCCCGGGCGATGAAGGGCAGGTAGGTGAGCGAGAAGCCCTCCTCGCTCTTGAACCGCTCTCGCCACGTCCTGCGCACGCGCTCGACGTTCTCGAAGTCCGCTTCGTAGGCGATGAACGCGTGCGGCGAGGTGGCTTTGGAGCGGACCATGTGCTCGGCGGTGCGGCGCCGCATGTTGGAGAACGGCACGACCCGGTCGGAGGCAGGTCGAATCACCGCAGTCGCAGCCTGCGCGGCCGGGACCGGGGCGGCCGGCTGCGGGGGCGCGGACTGCTGGGCGGGAGCCGGCGGCTGCGGAGAAGCAGGTGGCTGGGGCGCAGCAGGTGGCTGGGGCGCAGCAGGTGGCTGGGGCGCAGCAGGTGGCTGGGGCGGCGCCTGGACGCCTGCTCCCGAGCCGGTCTCTCCCCCTCCCGGGCCGCGGCGCGCGTCGATCAGCGCGAGGACGTCTTCCCTCGTGATGCGGCCGCCGAACCCGGTCCCGGCGACTTCCAAAGGCGAAATGCCGTTCTCTTCGAGGAGCCGGCGCACGACCGGGGAGAGCAGGATCCCCTCGGCTCGCGAGCCGTCCTGGGGCGCCCCCTCGCCGGACGACGAGGTGCCGCGATCCCCGGGGTGGGACACGTAGCCGGCGGGCGGGGGTGGCGGAGTGGCCGGCTGAGGCGCAGCGGGCGGAGGCGCAGCGGGCGGAGGCGCAGCGGGCGCGGGGGACGCGGGCGCGGGGGACGCGGGCTCCTGGGCCGGCGCCGGCTCTGCAGCCGACGGAGGAGCGGGCGGCGGAGCCGAGGCAGGCGCAGAGGCGGGCGCCGACTGGGCCTGCCCGTCCCCGGAAGCTCCGTCCGAGATGACGGCGAGCCGGGCACCGACGGGCACCGTCTCGCCCTCGGGGACGAGGATCTCGGCGAGCACGCCGCTCGCCGGCGCCGGCACCTCGGAGTCGACCTTGTCCGTCGACACCTCGAAGAGCGGCTCGTCGCGGTCGACACTCTCGCCCACGGACTTCATCCAGCGGGTGATCGTTCCCTCCGTGACCGTCTCGCCGAGCTGCGGCATCGTGACGTCAGCCAACGTGCAATCCCCTTCCCGTCAATGCGAGCACCGTCTCCCCGAAGGCTTCCGAGAGCGACGGGTGCGGCTGGATGAACTGGCCGACCTCGTCCGGCGTGGCCTCCCAGTTGACCGCGAGATAGCCCGCGCCGAGCTGCTCGGTCACCCACGGGCCGACCATGTGCACGCCGAGGATCCGCCCCGCGGATCCGTCGGGCAGGCGCTCGGCGACGACCTTCACGAGCCCCTCGGTGTCCCCGATGATGCGGGCCCGGCTGTTGCCGCCGAACGGGTCCTTCTTCACGAGGACCGGGATGCCGCGGGCGACGGCCTGCGCCTCGGTGAGACCGGCGAAGGCGACCTCGGGGTGGCAGTAGATCGCCCACGGCACGCGCTCGTAGTCGACCGGGACCATCTTCTCGCCGAGGATCCCCTTGATGACGACGATCGCCTCGGCGAAAGCCACGTGCGCGAGCTGGGGCGTGCCGGCGCACACGTCGCCGACGGCCCACACGTTCTGCTCGTGGGTCTGCATGAGGTGGTTCACGACCACGAACCCGCGCTCGTCGAGCTGGACGCCGGTGCCCTCGGCGAGAAGCCCCTCGGTGCGCGGTCGCCGGCCGACGGAGACGACGATCGCCTCGACGTCGACCTCCTGGCCGTCACCGAGGTGGACGACCGTGCGCGAGCCGTCCGAGCTCGGCGTGTGGCCCTTCACCTGCGCGCCGGTCACGACGTCCATGCCGCGCTTTTTGAAAGAGCGCGCAACGGCGGCCGAGATCTCGTCGTCGCAACCGGCGAGGATCGTGTCCAGCGCTTCGAGGACGGTCACCTTGGCGCCGAGATCGCTCAGCAGCGAGGCGAACTCGCATCCGATCGCTCCGCCGCCGACCACGGCGACCGAGGCGGGCACCCTTTCGAGCTCGAGGAACTCGTCCGAGGTGAGCACGTAGCGGCCGTCCACGTCGAGGCCGGGCAGCGTGCGGGGCACGGACCCGGCGGCGAGGACGACGTGGCGCCCGGTGAGCTCGGTCCCCGCGTCCGGCCCGTCCACCACGCGCACCCTCCGCCCCGGGAGGAGCGTGCCGTTCCCCGACAGGATCGTGACCTTCCTCCCGCGCAGCAGCCCGCTCAGGCCGCGGTAGAGCTGGTCGACGACTGCGGTCTTCCGGCGCTGGTTCACCCCGAAGTCGATCTGCGGGTCGCCTGCCGAGATGCCGAACTCCGAGGCGCCCCGCACCGTGCGGCACACGGCGGCCGACTCGAGGAACTCCTTGGCGGGCACGCACCCTCGGTGAAGGCAGGTGCCGCCGACCTTTGTGGACTCGACGATGGCGATCCGCAGGCCCCCAGAGGCGCCGTAGAGGGCGGCGGCGTAGCCGCCGGGGCCGCCGCCGATGATCACCACGTCGTATTCCACGGGTCCCTCCTCCGGCGCTCGTGCGCCTGGATGAAAACGCGTACGAGACTACCGGCGCCGCCAGGGGTCGGCCCACTGCCCGGGAGCCACGCCGCCCCGGGCTGCATGGCCGCAGGCCCGTGAGTCCGTCCGCTGCTAGGCGCGAAGTCCGTCGCGCACGCGGCGAAGCCTGCGGCCGACGACGCCGGCGCTCGAGCCGACGACCGAACGGGCGGGCTCGAAGGCGTCCGACGCAGCGGTGAGGGCCCCGTCCTCCGCCGCGCTGAGCTCGATGTCCGCCGATGCGGCATTCATCTCCGCCTGCTCGACCGAGGAGGCGCCGGGGATCACGACGACGTTGGGGCGCTGGATGAGCCAGGCGAGCGCGATCTGCGCAGGGGTGGCACGGTGGGCGGCCGCGACCTCGCGCAGCACGTCGAGGAGCGGGCCGGCACGCTCGAGGTTCTCCGGCTTGAACAGGCTGGTCCTCGCCCGAAGCCCCGTCGGCCTGCGACCGGGTCCGTAGCGGCCCGACAGCAGCCCCTGGCCGAGCGGGCTGTGCGCGATCACGAGGCGGCCGTTCGCCTGCGCCCAGGGGAGAAGCTCGCGCTCGGCGGACCGGTCGACGAGGCTGTAGCGCACCTGGTTCGAGAGCACGGGGCGGCCGAGGTGGCTCTCGAGCTCCTGCCACTTGTCGAGCGGGTAGTTGCTCACCCCCACGTGGCGGGCGAGGCCTGCCTCGAGGAGCCTGGCGAGGGCGGCCGCCACACGGCTCGAGGCGACGAAGGGGTTCGGCCAGTGCACCTGATAGAGGTCGACGTGGTCGGTGCCGAGCCGCCGCAGGCTGCCGCGCGCGCGGCGGCCCACGACCGGGTCGACGGGCAGGACCGGGAAGAGCTTGGTCGCAAGGAAGGCCTCGTCGCGCCGCCGCTCGATGGCCTTGCCGACGATCCGCTCGGAGCGGCCGAAGCCGTAGATCTCGGCGGTGTCGACCAGGTTCACGCCGAGGTCGAGCGATCGGTCCACGATGCGCGGGGCGATCTCGTCGGCGTAGGTGGCGCCGTAGCCCCACTCGCCGGAGCCGAACTGCCACGTGCCGAGCCCGACCGGAAAGAGGCGGACTCCCTCTGCCTCGACGTGGCGCACCGCCGAACCTACTTGGGGGGCATCCGGATGCCGCCGTCGAGCCGGATGACCTCGGCGTTCAGGTAGCTGTTCCGCGCGATGTGGACGACGAGCTGCCCGTAACGGGCTGGGTCGCCGAGGGTCTTCGGGAAGAGCACCGAATCGCCGAGCGCCTTGCGCTGCTCCTCTGGGAGCATGCCGAGGAGCGGCGTGTCGAACAGCCCCGGGGCGATCGTCACCACCCGGATCCCGACGACCGACAGGTCCCGCGCTGCGGGGAGGGTCATCCCGACGACGGCTCCCTTGGACGCCGAGTACGCGAGCTGGCCGACCTGGCCGTCGAACGCGGCGACCGACGCGGTGTTGACGATGACGCCGCGCTCGTTGTCGCCGAGCGGCTCGGACTTGGCGATAGCCGCGGCCGCCTTGGTCATGACGTTGAAGGTCCCGATCACGTTCAGACGCTGGATGAACTCGAAGGGCCCGAGGTCGTGCGGGTTGCCCTGCCGGTCGATCACCCTGCCGATCCATCCGGTTCCCGCGCAGTTCACGGCGATCCGCAGCGCGCCCCCCGACGCCGCCTGGTCGACCGCGCGCTGGCAGTGGTCGGGATCGGTGACGTCGCCCGCGACGTAGTCCCCGCCCACGTCGTCGGCGACGGCCTTCGCTCCGTCCTCGTTCAGGTCGAAGACGGTGACGCGCACGCCTTCGGACGCCAGTGCCCTGGCCGTCGCGGCGCCGAGTCCTGACGCGCCGCCGGTGACGATTGCAGACGAACCCTCGAGCTCCATTCAGGCGATGGTAGGTGGGGAGCCCGGGCGCGGGCCAGACGGAGCGGGGCGGGCCGCCTCGGGGGCAGGCCGTGGGCCAGAAGCGCGGGCCGGCTCAGAGGGTGCCGGAGGTGCCGAGGCCCTTCGAGGCAGCGGTGTTGGCGAGCTCGTCGACCACGTCGTTCCAGCGGTCGCCCGAGTGGCCCTTCACCCACTCGAAGCGCACCGGCACCGCCGGGTCGAGCGCGATGCCGAGCAGCTGCTCCCACAGGTCGCGGTTCGCCACCGGCCGGCCCTGCGAATTGCGCCAGCCTCGCCGCTCCCATCCGACCCACCACCGTTGGAGGAAGCAGTTCACGACGTATGCGGAGTCGCTGCGCACGAGCACCCCGTCTTCCCCCGCACCGGGCGCGAGCGCCTCGAGCGCCCTGAGCGAGGCCGTGATCTCCATCCGCTGGTTCGTCGTGCGCGGGTCCGCCCCGCTCTCGTACCTGCCGTCGGGCACGACCCACGCCCAGCCGCCCGGTCCGGGGTTCCCGAGACACGAACCGTCGGTGTACACGGTGATCACCGGTGGTGGTCTACACCGCCGGCCCCGGCGCGGCGCGGCACGGCACGGCGCGGCGCGGGACCCCGTGGCCAGTACCGTGGAAGCGTGCTGTTCGACGGAGTGTCGCACCAGGTCCCCGACATCGACGGGCAGGAGACGGCCGAGTGGCTCGACTCCTTCGACGCGGTCGTGAGCACCAGGGGCCGTACGAGGGCCCGCTTCTTGCTCATGAAGCTCCTCGAGCGGGCCCGGACGCTGCAGGTCGACTTCCCCGCGACGGTCTCGAGCCCCTACGTCAACACCATCCCGGCGGGCGAGGAGCCCTGGTTCCCCGGCGACGAGTACCTCGAGCGCCGCATCCGCGCCTACATCCGGTGGAACGCCGCGGCGATGGTGGTGCGGGCGAACATGCGGACCGACGGCATCGGCGGCCACCTCTCCACCTACGCGAGCTCGGCGTCGCTCTACGAGGTCGGCTTCAACCACTTCTTCCGAGGCAAGGACGACGGCGGCGCGGGCGACCAGGTCTTCGTCCAGGGCCATGCCTCGCCGGGTATCTACGCCCGCGCCTTCGTCGAGGGCAGGCTCACCGAGGGCGACCTCGACAACTTCCGGCACGAGGTCGGCGGCGGCCTCCCGAGCTACCCACACCCGCGCTCGCTCCCGGACTTCTGGGAGTTCCCCACGGTCTCGATGGGGCTCGGGGCGATCGACGCGATCTACCAGGCGCACGTGAACCGGTACCTGCACCACCGTGAGCTCGTCGACACGAGCGGCTCCAGGGTGTGGTGCTTCGTCGGCGACGGCGAGATGGACGAGCCCGAGTCGATCGGCGCGCTCGGCGTCGCCGGACGCGAGCACCTCGACAACCTGATCTTCGTCGTCAACTGCAACCTCCAGCGGCTCGACGGCCCAGTGCGCGGGAACGGCAAGATCATCCAGGAGCTCGAAGCCCTCTTCCGGGGTGCGGGCTGGAACGTGATCAAGGTCATCTGGGGCTCGCGCTGGGACGAGCTGCTCGCGCGCGACATCGACGGTGTGCTGCTCGACAAGATGAACACCACGGTCGACGGCGAGTTCCAGAAGTACGCCGTCGAGTCCGGCTCCTACATCCGCGAGCACTTCTTCGGCCCGGACCCGCGCCTGCGCAAGATGGTCGAGCACCTGAGCGACGACGAGCTGCGGACGCTCCCGCGTGGCGGTCACGACTACCGCAAGCTCTACGCGGCGTACAAGCTCGCCACCGAGCAGCGCGACGCCCCGACCGCCATCCTCGCCAAGACGATCAAGGGGTGGACGCTCGGGCCCCAGATCGAGGCCCGCAACGCGACGCACCAGATCAAGAAGATGACGAGGGACCAGTTGCGCGCGCTCAGGGACCGGCTCTACCTCGCCGACGAGATCCCGGACCAGGCGCTGGACGCCGACGCCCCTCCCTACTACCGGCCGCCGGAGGGCTCGGAGGCCTACGAGTACCTGATGGCGCGGCGCAAGGTGCTCGGGGGGGCGCTGCCTCGCCGGGTCGTGCGGCCGGCCAAGGTCGTCCTCCCCGACCCCAAGGTCTTCGCCGACCTCATGGCGGGATCTGGCAGCCAGGCCGCGTCGACCACCATGGCCTTCGCCAGGCTGCTGCGGAACCTCGTGCGGGACCCCGACTTCGGCCCGCTCGTCGCGCCGATCGTCTCCGACGAGGCCCGGACCTTCGGTCTCGAGCCGATCATCGCAGAGGCGAAGATCTACGCCCCCGGCGGCCAGCGGTACGTGCCGGTCGACGCCGATCTCCCCCTCAAGTACGCCGAGAGCGCGTCCGGCCACCTGCTGCAGGAGGGCATCACCGAGGCCGGGGCGACCGCGGCGTTCACCGCGCTCGCCACCTCCTACGCGACGTGGGCGCGCCCGATGCTGCCGGTCTTCCTCTTCTATTCGATGTTCGGGTTCCAGCGAGTCGGCGACCTCTTGTGGGCGCTCGGCGACATGCGCGGCCGCGGCATCCTCGCGGGCTGCACCGCGGGGCGCACCACCCTGCTCGGCGAGGGGCTCCAGCACGACGACGGGCACTCACCCCTCCTCGCGTCGACCAACCCCGCGGCGGTCGTCTACGACCCCGCCTTCGCGTACGAGGTCGCGATCGTGGTCGAGGACGCGGTGCGGCGGATGCTGGGCGAGCAGCCCGAGGACAAGTTTTGGTACATCACGCTGTACAACGAGAACTACTCGATGCCGCCTCTTCCCGAGGGCCCCGAGGGCGACGCCGTCCGGGCGGGCGTCCTGCGCGGGATGTACCGGTACGCGGCCCCCGCAGACGTGGCCGGGAGCGCCGATGGCCGGCCGCCGGCGCGCGCGTCCATCTGCTTCTCCGGCCCGATGTGGCAGGTGACCATGGAGGCCCGCCGGCTGCTCGCCGAGGAGTGGCACGTCTCGGCCGACGCGTGGTCGGCGACGTCGTGGGCGACGCTGCGGACCGAGGCACTCCACTGCGAACGGTGGAACCGGCTCCACCCCGGCGCAGAGCCCCGGACCCCCTACGTCACCGAGGTGCTCGGCGCAGGGCCCGAGCCGGTGGTCGCCGTCACCGACTACATGCGCGCCGTGCCGGACCAGGTCTCGCGCTGGGTGCGGCGCCCGTTCACCTCGCTCGGGACCGACGGCTTCGGCCGCTCCGACGCCCGGGGCACCCTGCGGCGCTACTTCGAGGTCGACGCCTCCCACGTCGCGGTGGCAGTCCTCTCGTCGCTCGCCGAGCAGGGCACGCTCGACCGTTCGGCGGTCGGCGAGGCAATCCGCCGCTACGGCATCGACCCCGACGCGGCGGCCCCCTTCTCGCTCTGACCCGGCACCGCTGCCGTCAGGCGGAGGGCCCCCCGAGCCACCCACGGCGCCTGAACAGGACCATCAGCAGCACGACCGCGACCACCTCGAGGCCGACGCCGATGCCGACGAACTCTGCGAAGCCGCCGATGCGGTCCACGAGCCAGGCGAAGTTCTGGCCGAAGAAGCCGGTGAGGAAGGTGAGGGGCAAGAACACGGTCGCGATGATGGCGAGCTGCTTCATCACCACGTTCAGCCGGTTCGACACCGTGGAGAGGTGGGTGTCCATCACGCCGCTCACGAGGTCGCGGTAGCCGTCGACCATGTCGCCGATCCGGATGAGATGGTCGTAGAGGTCCCGGAAGTACCGCTCCCCCTCCACGCTCATCCCCGGAAGCGACGTGACCCCCGCGGTGATCGCGGCGAACATGTCGCGCTGGGGGCCGACCACCTTTCGGATGCGGAGCAGCTGACGCTTCATCGCGAAGATCTCGCCGAGCTGTGCCTCGGTGGGCTGCGCGAGGATCGACGTCTCGAGGTCATCGATCCTGTCGTCGAATGACGACAGGACGGGGAAGAAGCTGTCGGTGAGCGCATCGACCACGAGGTAGACGACGATCGTCGTCAGGCGAGCCGGGTCTGGGCCCGCCGTTCCTGACGGCGACACGGCCGGAGCTGTCGCCGGGCCCGTGACCGCGAGGTGATGGCGGGCGATCCGGGCGTGCACGGCGTCCAGGCTCGGACACGGGCGGTGGTGGAGGGTGACGACGAATCCGGCGGACGCGAAGATGTGGAGCTCCTGGGGGCCGTCCACTGCGTCGCCCGCGCCGTAGACGACCATGTAGCCGTAGTCGTCGTACTCGTCGTACTTCGGCCGCTGGCCGAAATGGTCGGCGTCCTCGACGGCGAGCGGATGGACGTGGAAAACGTCGGTCAGAACACGGACGACCTTGTCGCCGTCTCCGGGCTCGATGGTGAGGTCGAGCCAGAAGAACTCCCCGCCGGCGAGCGCTGCTGCGATCTGGCCGGTGCCGACCTCGCTCCGATCCCCTCCCGCCGTGGAGATCGTGGCCTGCACCAGCCGGATGGTATGTCGCGCGCTCGGCGATCTCGTGGATGCAACAATGGCTACGGACACTACGGCCGCGCGGCGGAGGTAAGGCGTGGCGCGGTGGCGCGGTGGCGCGGTGGCGCAGGGGCGCCTCAGGTCGTCAGTGCTGGGCGAGGCCTTTCGCGTAGGCGTCGAGCCGGGTGAGCTCGTCGTCGTAGATGCGCTTCAGCGCACCGGGAGCGAACAGCTTCTCGAAGAACCCGCCCACGCCGCCCGCACCCTGCCACGTCGTCTCGATGCGCACCTGCGTCCGTTCACCTGCCGGCGTCAAGGCGAAGGTCGTGCGCAGGGACGACGCGGTGTCCTGCTCCTCGAGGACGCGGCCCGCCTCGGGCACCGTGACGCGCATCCGGTACGGGCGGGTGCGCCCGCCCGCGGTGATGGCGAAGGAGACAACCGTCCCCTCTCCTGTCCCGCCCTCTTCGACCCGGTAGTCCGAGAAGGCCGGCGGCAGGATCCGGTGATGGTGTTCGCGGTAGTCGCTGAGACACGAAAAGACGGCCTTCGCCGGTGCGTCGACGGTGCGCGAAGCGCTCGCGGTGACGATGCTCATTCGTCGTTCCTCCATTCGCTTTTCCCGTTGCGGGCACTCGGGCTCCTCACCACTCGAAAAAGCCACGGCCGGCCTTCTTCCCGAGCTCACCGGCCGCGACCTTGTCGCGCAGCAGCTTCGGGGGCGCGAAACGCTCGCCGAGTGCGTGCTCGAGGTATTCGGCGATGGCGAGGCGGACGTCGAGGCCGACGAGGTCCGTGAGGCGCAGCGGCCCCATCGGGAAGCGGTAGCCGAGCACCATGCCGCGGTCGATGTCCTCCGCGGACGCCACGCCCTCTTCGAGCATCCGTATCGCCTCGAGGCCGACGGCGATGCCCAGCCGGCTCGTGGCGAAGCCCGGCGAGTCACGCACGACGATCTCTTCCTTCCCGAGCCGGCGGACCCACTCGCGTGCCCGCGCCACCGTGGACGGCTCGGTCCGGGGGCCGGTCACGAGCTCGACGAGCGCGGAGCGCGCGACGGGGTTGAAAAAGTGCATGCCCAAGAAGCGCCCTGGGCGGGCGAGCGGCGCGGCGAGCTCGGCGAGGGAGAGCGAGCTCGTGTTTGACGCGATGAGCGCGTCGCCGTCGACCGCTGCCTCGATCGCGCCGAGGACCCGCTGCTTCAGCGCGACGTCCTCGAACACTGCCTCGACCGCGAGCTGTGCGTCCGAGCGTTCGGGAACCCCGGCCACCACGTCGAGCAGCACCGCGGCCCCGGGGACGGGCTCGCGCTCGAGGCCCCGCATCACCCGGGCGCGCGCTGCTCGGGCCGCCTCCTCGTCGGTCTCGCACAGGACGACGTGCTCGCCGGCCCGCACGAGCGCCTCGGCGATGCCGGCTCCCATCGTTCCGCCGCCCACGACAAGCACCACGTCGCAACAACCTAACGGCCGAGTGACTGCCGGAGGTGCCCGAAGGAGCGGCGCGGCACGGAACGAGCCTCAGCGGCCGGCGGCCGCGTCGCCGATCACGTTGCGGGCGATGATGAGCTGCTGGATCTGGCTCGTCCCCTCGTAGATCCGGAAGAGCCGTGCGTCCCGGTAGAGCCGTTCCACCGCCATGCCCCGCATGTAGCCCGCGCCTCCGTGGACCTGCACGGCGCGGTCGGCCACGCGGCCCACCATCTCGCTGCAGAAGTACTTGGCGACCGACGGCGCGACGCGCCGGTCGGTGCCGTCGTCGTAGGCGCGCGCCGCGTCGAGCACCACCGAGCGCCCTGCATGGAGGTCGGTGACGGAGTCCGCGACCATCGCCTGGACGAGCTGGAACGCGCCGATGGGTCGGCCCGACTGCCGCCTGGTCCGCGCGTACTCGACCGTCTCGTCGACGAGCCGCTGCGCCATCCCCACGCAGAGGGCGGCGATGTGGATGCGGCCGTGCGCGAGGCACCGCATCGCGGTCGACCACCCGCGGTCGAGCCCGTCATCGCCGCCGACGAGGGCGTCCGCGCCCACCCGGACCCCGTCGAAGAGGACGTCGGCGGTCCACGCTCCGGACTGCCCCATCTTCTCGTCCCTCGCCCCCACGGTGAGCCCGGGGGTGCCCGCAGGCACCATGAAGGTCGAGATGCCCGACGCCCCGGGGCCGCCCGTGCGCGCGAACACCATGAACACGTCGGCGACCGGCGCG
>DAIRCY010000076.1:2471-11691 GCA_036796435.1 Acidimicrobiales bacterium | reverse complement strand
CTTCCACCCGCGTGGCTCGGTTGCCGCCGCCGTGCAGGCGGCCCTGCCGCGGACCAAGGTGGCCGCGGCCTTCCACCACCTACCCGCGAGGGAGATGGCGGACCTCGACTCCGGGCTGATCGCGGACGTCCTCGTCTGCGCGGACGACCCGGAGGCGACGGCGGCGGCGATGTCGCTCGTCGAGCGCATCGAGGGCCTCCGCCCGCTCGACGCCGGCAGCCTCGGCCAGGCCGCGGCCATCGAGGCCTTCACGGCGGTGTGCGTCACCTTGAACATCCGTCACCGCGCGCACTCGACCTTGAAGCTCGCGGGGATCTGAGGTGCGCCTCTACGACACCGCCCGCCAGGACGTGGTTCCCTTCCAGCCAGGTCCCGTCGTCTCCATGTACACCTGCGGCATCACGCCGTACGACTCGGCGCATCTGGGCCACGCCGCCGCGTATCTCACCTACGACGTGCTCAGGCGCCGCCTCGAGGACATGGGCCACCGGGTGCGTTGCGTGCGCAACGTCACCGACGTCGACGACGACATCCTCCGCAAGGCTCGCGAGCTCGGCGTGCACTACCTCGACCTTGCCGCCGAGGAGATGGCACGCTTCGACGCCGACATGACGGCACTCGGGCTGCTCGCTCCCGACGTCGAGCCGCGGGCCACCTCGGCCATCCCCGACATCCTCGGGCTCATCGGCACCGCGCTCGACACCGGTCATGCGTACCGATCGGGGGGCGGCGTGTACTTCGACGTGACGAGATTCCCGGGCTTCGGGAAGGTCAGCCATCTCCCGGAGGACGAGATGCTCGAGCTCGCGGCCGAGCACGGGGGGAACCCGGACGACCCCGCCAAGCGCCATCGGCTCGACTTCGTCCTCTGGCAACCGTCGCTGCCCGACGAGCCGTCCTGGGAGTCGCGTTGGGGCCCCGGGAGACCCGGGTGGCACGTCGAGTGCTCGGCACTCGCGATGCGCGAGCTCGGCCCGACGGTGGACCTGCACGGCGGGGGACGGGACCTCGTCTTCCCGCACCACGAATGCGAGACGGCCCAGTCCGAGGCCGTGACCGGCCGGCAGTTCGTACGCCACTGGCTGCATGTCGGCTTGGTCGGCCTCGGCGGCCGGAAGATGTCCAAGTCGCTCGGGAACCTCGTCTTCGTCGGGGATCTGCTCAAGGAGTGGGAGCCGGCCGTCGTGCGGCTCGCTCTTCTCGAGCACCACTACCGCTCCGACTGGGACTGGAGCGACGACGACCTCCGGCATGCCTCCGAGCGTCTCGAGCGGTGGCAGGCTGCCCGAGGCGTTGGAGCCCGTCTCGACCCAGGTCTCGAAGCGGTGCGCGAGCGGCTCGACGACGACCTCGATGCGCCGGGAGCGCTCGCCGCGCTCGACGGGCTCGCCGCCTCCGGACACTCCGTGGCAGCCGGCGCGGCCCTGCTCGGCGTCGTCCTTTGAGCGGACGACCGAAGGTAGCGTTCTTCGACCCGACGGCGGACGAGGGAAGACGGAAGGACGAGACGGGTCGATGGCGACGATGGTGAAGGTCAAGCTCCCCGACGGCTCGGACCGGGAGCTGCCCCAAGGCTCGACGGCCGCAGACCTCGCCGCCACGATCGGGCGTCGCCTCGCGGCCGCGGCGATCGCCGCCGAGGTGGACGGTCACCTGGTCGACCTCGCCTCGCCGTTGCCCGACGGGGCCTCCGTGTCGATCGTCACGGCGGACTCCGGTGCCGGCCGCGACGTCCTGCGACATTCGACCGCGCACGTGATGGCCCAGGCTGTGCTGCGGCTCTGGCACGGCGCACGCTTCGCCATCGGCCCGGTCATCGCAGACGGCTTCTACTACGACTTCGAGCTGCCCGACGGAGCGCACTTCTCCGAGGAGGACCTCGCCCGGGTGGACGCCACGATGCGCGAGATCATCGCGGAGGACCAGCCCTTCGTCCGCCAGGAGCTCTCGGCTGACGAGGCCCTCGGGGTCTTCGCCGCGCAGCCCTACAAGCAGGAGATCATCGAGGCTGTCGCCGCGGGAGCCGACGAGGTCGACGCAGGGGGTGACGGAGGGAGCCCTGCGGTGTCGACGTACCGGAACTCGGACGCGTTCGTCGACCTCTGTCGTGGGCCGCACGTCCCCTCGACGGGACGCCTGGGCCACTTCAAGCTCATGCGCGTCGCCGGCGCGTACTGGCGCGGCGACGAGCACCGCCAACAGCTCCAGCGGATCTACGGGACGGCATGGGAGTCCGAGGCGGCGCTCTCGGACTACCTGCACCGGCTCGAGGAGGCGGAGCGGCGCGACCACCGCCGTCTCGGCCAGGAGCTCGACCTGTTCTCGTTCCCCGACGAGATCGGCTCGGGGCTGCCGGTCTTCCACCCGAAGGGAGGCATCGTCCGGCGCGAGATGGAGGACTACTCGCGCCGGCGCCATGCCGAGGGCGGGTACGAGTTCGTCTACTCGCCGCACATCACGAAGGCGCCGCTCTTCCAGGAGTCTGGCCACGTCGACTGGTACGCGGACTCGATGTACCCGCCGATGGAGCTCGACGACGGCACGACCTACTACGTAAAGCCGATGAACTGCCCCTTCCATGTCCTCGTCTACCGGAGCAAGCAACGCTCCTACCGCGAGCTGCCGATGCGGCTCTTCGAGTTCGGCACCGTCTACCGGTACGAGAAGTCCGGCGTCGTGCACGGCCTCACCCGCGTGCGCGGGATGACCCAGGACGACGCGCACATCTTCTGCACGCGCGAGCAGCTCCCCGACGAGCTCGACCGCGCGCTGAACTTCGTCCTGGACCTCCTGCGGGACTACGGCCTCGACGACTTCTGGCTCGAGCTCTCGACGAAGCCCGAGGAAAAGGCCGTCGGGTCGGACGAGGACTGGGACGAGGCGACCCGGGTGCTGCGGGAGGTGGCCGAGGGCAGGGGGCTCGAGCTCGCCATGGACGAAGGGGGCGGCGCCTTCTACGGTCCGAAGATCTCGGTCCAGGCACGCGACGCGATCGGCCGGAACTGGCAGATGTCCACCGTGCAGCTGGACTTCCAGCTGCCGAACCGCTTCGGACTCGAGTACACGGGGGCCGACAACGCAAAGCACCGCCCCGTGATGGTCCACCGCGCGCTCTTCGGCTCTGTCGAGCGCTTCTTCGGCGTGCTTCTCGAGCACTACGCCGGCAATCTGCCGACTTGGCTCTCCCCCGTGCAGGTGCGCCTGCTGCCCGTCCGCGACGACCACGTGGCGTACGCCACCGCCGCGGCAGAACGCTTCGGTGCCGAAGGGCTGCGCGCGGACATGGAAGACGCGAGCGAGCCGCTCGGGGGCCGGATCAGGCGCGCGAAGCTGGAGAAGGTCCCCTACGTGCTCGTCGTCGGGGACGACGACGTCGCATCAGGCACCGTCGGGGTGAACAGACGCGGGGACGAGCGGCCCGAACGTGGTGTCCAGCTCGAAGACGCCATCCTTCGCGTGCGTGAGGACGTCTCGTCTCGGCGGACGTCGCCGGCGGCCTGACGATGCCTTTCGAGCAGCTCTGGGCCGGCTGGCGCAACGCGTACGTGCGACAGGCGACCGAGGCCGAGCGCAAGGGTGTCGACGACGGCTGCGTCTTCTGCGCGATCGCAGAGAGCGGGGAGCCGTCACGAGACAACGGGATCGTGTGGCGGGGTCGGCTGGCGTTCGCGGTGCTGAACGCCTATCCCTACGCGAGCGGCCACCTGCTCGTGCTGCCCCTTCGCCACCTCTCCGAGCTCGACGAGCTCACCGAGGAGGAGTCCGCGGAGCTGTGGGGGACGACGCGGGCCGCGGCGCGCTCACTCTCGGTGGCGTACGGTCCCGACGGGATCAACATCGGCGCGAACCTGGGCCGGGCCGCGGGGGCCGGGATCCCTCGTCACCTCCACCTCCACGTCGTCCCGCGATGGTCCGGCGACACGAACTTCATGACGTCGGTCGCCGGCGTGCGGGTCATCCCCGAGACGCTCACCGGCGCGTGGGACAAGCTCGCCCCTGCGTGGCCGCCGGCAGACCGATCGTGATAACCAGAGCGGCATCGGAGTGGGCCCCCTGCAACTGCGTCTGAATTCGCAACAGCGCCGCGGGCAGCGCCTTCGTCGCGCCAGCCTGCGCGCCCCTGCCAGGCGCGCGCTCGTGCTGGTCGCGACGGCGTCGATCAGCCTGGTCACGTGCGCGTCCGGAGCCTCGGCCCATCCGCTGCGGTCTGGTTCCCGCGGCGCCCCGACGCTGAAAGTCTCCCTCGCCCGCTGGCGGCTCCCCGACGCGGTCTCGCGTGCGGGTGCGGCCCCGCTCGGAGACGGCCGGATCCTCCTGATCGGCGGGTTGCTCTCTTCGGGCTCGAGCTCGGCGAACGTCGGGATCCTCTCCACGTCGACCGGCAGGTTCAGGTCGGTCGCGACACTCGCAAGCCCGACGCACGACGCAGGGACTGCGGTGCTCGGCCGAAAGGCGTTCCTCTTCGGCGGCGGCGAGAGCACACCCTTCGCCACGGTCGAAGCCCTGACACTCGCCCGAGCGAGCGCGGGTGCCGGCGGGAGCTCCGGCGTCGTCACCGTCACCGGGCAGCTCCCGCAGGTCCGTGCGGATGACGAGGCGTTGACGGTCGGCAAGACGGCGTACGTCATCGGCGGCTACGACGGCGCCAACGGGGACGCGGCGGTGCTCGCGACGCGCGACGGGGCAAGCTTCTCGACGGTGGTCGACCTGCCGGTGGGGGTCCGCTACCCGGCGGTCGCGGCCGACGGGGGGAAGATCTTCGTGTTCGGCGGCGAGTCGGTTTCGGGAGGCACGACATCGGAGTACTCGACACCGGCGGGGTCGACAACACCGCCGCCGGGCCAACAGGTCGCCGTCGTCCAGGAGATCGATCCGAGGACGCGCAGCGCGCGGGTCGTCGGTGCGCTCCCGCACGCTGTCCAGGGCGCGGCCGCCTTCGAGCTCGGCGGCCGTATCTTCCTCGCCGGCGGCGACAGCTACGAGCAGGGGACGCCGCCGGTCTCAGGCTCGACGATCTGGTCGTTCGATCCCGCGACGGGTTCGTTCGGTATCGCGGGGCACCTCGCCGCGCCCGTCGCCTACGCGGCGGTCGTCGCCTGGAAGAAGGCGGTCTGGCTCGTCGGCGGAGAACGCGACGGTGTCCAGGTGGCCACCGCCCAAAGGATCGTCCTCCGTCGCTGACGCGAGCGTGGCGGCGCCGGCGGTGAAGGCGGCGACCTCGCTACGCCTCGCTCGCCACGGTCCTCGCGAGGCCTGCGACGAGGTGCTCGGGAACCGGGTCGTAGTGGTCGTGCTCCGCGCGGAACCGTCCGCGCCCGCCCGTGAGGGCGCGCAGATCCACGGCGTAGCGAGCGAGCTCCGCCGTCGGCACCATCGCCGTCACCTTCTGTAGGCCGTCGTCGGTGACCTCGGTGCCGACGATCCTCCCGCGCCGTGAGTTCAGGTCGCCGAGGACATCGCCCTGGAGCTCCGCGGGCACCGTGACCACGACCTTGGAGACCGGCTCCAGGAGGATCGGCCCGGCGTGCGCGATGGCTTCGCGGAATCCGAGCATGGCCGCCGTCTTGAAGCTGAGCTCCGACGAGTCGACCGAGTGGTACTTGCCGTCGTCGACGGTGACGGACACGTCGACCACCGGGTAGCCGTAGGCACCCCCGCGTGACATCGCCTCGGCGACCCCCTTTTCGACTGCCGGGATGTACTGGCGGGGGATCGCGCCGCCCACCACCTCGTCGTGGAATCGGAAGCCCTCCCCGCGTTCGAGTGGTTCGACGCGCAGATGGCAGACGCCGAACTGTCCGTGGCCGCCCGACTGCTTCTTGTGCTTCCCCTCGGCGGCCGCCGGTTTGGAGATCGTCTCGCGGTAGGGGATCGCCACCTCCTGGCGCTCCACGGTCACCCCGAACTTTCGCGAGAGCCGCTCGAGCGTGACCGCGAGGTGGACCTCACCGGAGACGCCGAGGACCGTCTGGTGCGCCTCGTCGTTGCGGCTCACCGAGAGACTGCGGTCCTCTTCGCAGATCCGCTGGAGTGCCGACATGAGCTTGTCTTCGTCCGCGCGCGAGGCGGGCGCGACGGCGACGCTGAGCGCAGGCGTCTCTGCGTCGGGGAACACGACGGTCACCGGCTTGTCCTTCGGCGCGAGCGTGTCGCCGGTGAGCGACCCGGTCAGGCGGGGGATCGCGACGAAATCGCCCGCGGCGACTCCGTCGACGGGCGTCGTGTCGTGACCGCGAAGCATCGAAAGGACGTGCAGCCGCTCGTCGCTGTGGGTGCGCGGGTTGGTGAGCACGGTGTCGGCCTTGAGCGTTCCCGAGAGCACCTTGCACAGCGAGAGCCGTCCCGCGTGCTGGTCGGACAGGGTCTTGCAGACGACGAGCAGCGGCGGCCCGGACGGATCTGCCGCGACCTCGGTCACCGTGCCGCCGGCGGTGACCCGGGCCGGCCGGGCGCGGTCGGGGGACGGGCACAGCTCGACGAGGAGCCGGGCGAGCCGGTCGACGCCGACCCCGGTCGTCCCCGAGCAGCACAGGACGGGGAAGACGGCGCCCGAGGCCACACCGGACGCGAGGCTCGCCTCGAGCTCCGCGCGCTCGATCTGCTCCCCGTCGAGGTAGCGGGCCGTCAGCTCGTCGTCCCCGACGACGATGCCTTCGACGAGCTGTTCGTGGACCACGTGCTCGGTGACGGCCAGCTCGTCGGGTATCGGCCCTTCCACTCCCCGCAGCGGAGGTCCGGACTTCGTGTCGTAGAGGGTCGCGCTGTCGTCGAGAAGGTCGATGATGCCGCGGAACTCGCTCTCCGAGCCGATCGGGAGCTCCACCGGGGCGACACCGGCGCCGAAGCGGGAGCGGACGTCGGCGAGCGTGCGGTCGAAGTCGGAGCGCTCACGGTCGAGCTTGTCGATCACGATGATGCGGGGGATGCCGAGCGCGCCGGCTGCCCGCCAGGCGTCCTCGGTCTGCGCCTGCACCCCGTCCGTCGCGCTCACCACCACGACCGCGAGGTCGGCGACCCCGAGCGCGTCGCGCATGTCGGTGGCGAAGTCCGCATAGCCCGGGGTGTCGAGAAGGTTCAACTTCACGCCGTCGACGGTGCACGGCGCGATGGCGAAGGACACCGAGAGCTGACGGGCGATCTCCTCGGGTTCGAAGTCGCATACCGTCGTGCCCTTCTCGACCGATCCCTGGCGGCTCAGCGCGCCGGTGGACAAGAGCAACGCTTCGACGAGGGTGGTCTTGCCTGCCGCGTGATGGCCGACCAGGGCCACGTTGCGGATGTCCGACGGCGCGTATGCCACGACGGCGACCTCCTTTCGGGCTGGCCGGCAGCCCCGCCGGCGTACGCCCGCCTCTCAGTTAACCACCGCCGACAGCGGCGCTTCTCGGGGCGCGCATGGCGCCGCGATGGACGACGGTGAGGGAATGGGGCGGGACGAGGTCGATGCCGTCGGGCTTGTACAGATAGCCCGCCCCCTCCCCCGGGATCCCCGTGTGGCCGTACTGCCAGACGATCTGGTTCGTCTTTGGATCGACGACGATCACCCGGTGGTTCCAGTCGTCGTTCAGCACGACGTCCCCGTTCGGCAGGGGCAGCGCGAGCGAGGGCTGGTCGAGCGCCTGCGTGCCCGTCGGCGCGTACCGCCACAGGAGTTGGCCGCTCGAGGTGAACTCGACGACCTGACCCGGGTTCGAGTAGTCGGCGGTGATGAAGACGTTGCCGTGGACCTGGTTCGTGTCCGAGGGGTACGTCACGCCGGGCGGGTTCGCCGACCACGAGACCGCGCCGGTCACGAGGTCGAACCCGTCCACCCAATCACCGTTGATCTCCGTGACGACCCACTTGCCGTTGGCGAGGGGGAAGACCCCGTTGGGGCTGCCCCAGTGCCCGGGCGGCTGATGGTCGCAGGCCTGCGTGGTCTGGCCGAACTGCACGAGCGGCGTGTGGCTCGGGGGGCGCAGGATCAGGAGCCGGCAGTTCTTGATGTCGGCGAGGACCACGTCGCCGTTCGGGGTCATCATGGCGTCGTCGGGGTTGTCGAGGTAGTCCGGTCCCGATCCCGGCGTGCCGGGATGGCCGTATCGCCAGACGATGTGACCGGTCGCGATCGAGACCTCCGAGACGACGTAGTCGTCCTCCTCGGTGACGATGATGTCCTTGCCGTTGGGCGTGAAGAAGGCGTCGTCGGGTGTGCGGAACGTCTGGCCCGGGGCGAGGTCGCCGGGCTTCGGGAACCGCCAGACCACGTCCCCCTGGGGGTCCACGATGATGAGCCGGTTGTTGTTGCGGTCCGCGATGAGCAGGTCCGAGGGGAGCACGGAGGGCTTCGATCCCGGCGCGAGGTACGGCCCCGCCCTGAGGTGCGCGGTCGCGCGGTACCCGTTGGGTGCGTAGAAGGGGAGGTGGTAGGGGTTCCGGCGGGCGGCCGCACGGGCGCCCGCTGCGTGCCGGCCGGCATGCCGTTCGGCCTGGCGGGCGCCTTGGCGGCCGGAGGCCGAGCGCCCCGGGCGATTACCGCCGACGGCCGACGTGCCGCCCGCCGACGTGCCGCCCGCCGACGTGCCGCCCGCCGACGTGCCGCCTCCGCACGCTGGAAGCAGCGCCCCGGCGACGAGAAGCGCGCAGACGACCGCGAACGACCCGGCGCCGAGCGGGCGGCGCCGCCCACGCAGATGGGGGGGAAGGGACCCGTGCGTGGCGTCACGTTACGGGTGCGAACCTGAAGGTTGTCAAAAGGAACGCTGGGCTCCGGCGACACCGGCCATTGCACGGGCCCGCTGCCGTCGGCACCGTCGAGGTAGACTCCAACAAGTGTTCGACGGCCGATGGCGAGGAGGGGTCGACCGGTTCACGGGGCCAGTGGGCAGGCTGCTCGTGCGGCTGGGGATCACCGCAGACGTCCTGACCGCCTCGGGGCTCGTCTTCGCCGTCGCGACGGCAGTCGTGGTCGCGACCGGCCACCTGCTCATCGGCATTCCCTTCCTCGCGATCACGGGTTTCCACGACCTCTTCGACGGGCCGGTGGCCAAGGCCGCCGGCACCGCCTCGGTACGTGGGGCCCTGTTCGATTCGGTCATGGACCGCGTGGCGGACGCCGTGCTCATGGCTGGCGTCGCCTGGTACCTCGTCTCGGTGCGCGACGTGCGCCTCTCGGCGGGCGCCGGCTTCGTCGTGGTGATCTGCGGTGAGATCATGACCATGCCCGGCCTGCCCAAGGTGC
>DAIRCY010000076.1:0-2461 GCA_036796435.1 Acidimicrobiales bacterium | reverse complement strand
GCCCACGCATACATGAACGAGGTGCTCGCTTACGCGATCGGCGCCGCCTCGCTCGTCTCGTACGTGCGCGCGAAGTCGGATGCCCTCGGCCTCCCGGTGACCAACGGTGGCCTCTTTGGAGGGCTGATGGAGCGTGCCGAACGCATGATCCTGCTCGGGGCGGGTTTCTTGGAGCCCTGGCTGCTCGTGCCGGTGCTCTGGGCGTTGTTCGGGCTCACCATGGTCACCGCGGTCGCTCGCTTCGTGACGGCGTGGCGGGCGGCGGACGGGCCTCGTCGAGAAGTCGAGACGGTCGTGCCGGCACCGCCTCCGCTGGCGGCATGGAGGGTGGGCCGCTCGGCGACGCCGTCGGCGCGCTGGCGAGCACGGCGCGACGGTGCGGACGAGGGAGGTGCGACCGCAGAGTTCGCGGCGCGCTGGCGTGCACGCCGCCAAGTCGCGATCGACAGCAGGGCGCCACGTATGCGGCTGCGCCGCGAACGAGCCGAAGCCGCACGAGCCGCCCGCGGCCGGGCGCGTGGCCAGCACGAGGTGACCCGTTCGGCCTTCCGGGATCCGGGCCCGCGGCCCGGCGACCGTGGCGCCTGACCGGCTCCGGGGTACCCTCACCTTTCTCGCCTACCGGCTCTCGGGGGCCGTCCTCGGGATCCTGCCCGAGGTGATGGCATCGGCGGTTGCAGCATGCGTGGGAAGCGCGCTCGCGCGCCGGCCGAACGGAGACCTCGCGATGCGCGAGCGCCACCTCGCACGTGTCCTCGCCTCGACCTCGCCAGAGGTCGCGCCCGATCCCGAGGTCGTGCGACGGTGGGCCCTCCGCTCGTACCGCAACTACGCGAGGTACTGGGTGGAGGGCGCCCGCTTGCCGACGACGCCGCCCGAGGTGGTCCTGAGACGTTTCTTCCTCGACTGGGGGAGCCGCCACCTCGAGGAGGCGCTGGCGTCGGGCCGCGGCGTTCTGCTCGCATTGCCGCACATCGGCAGCTGGGAGTGGGGCGGCGCGTTTCTCGCGCTCGAGGGGCACCCGATGACGAGCGTCGCCGAACGGGTCGAGCCGGCGGCCCTGTACCACTGGTTCCTCGAGCAGCGACAGGCCATTGGACTCAAGATCGTGCCTCTCGACGACGACTCCAGTCGCGTGCTCCTGCGCGAGCTCCGGCGCGGCGGAGTCGTCGGGCTCGTCTGCGACCGCGACATCCTCGGCAACGGGATGAAGGTCGAGTTCTTCGGCGAGGAGACCACTCTTCCGGCAGGGCCCGCGACCCTCGCGCTCCGCACGGGGGCCGTCCTCATCCCGGCCGCCGTCTACAGCGGTCCGGGCGACGTCCACCTCGGCCTCGTGACATCGCCCATCGACACGACCCGAACGGGATCGCTGCGGACCGACGTCGCGCGGATCACCCAAGAGCTCGCGACGCGCTTCGAGTGGATGGTGCGACGGGCGCCCGAGCAGTGGCACCTCTACCAGCCCAACTGGCCGAGCGACCGTGGCGCCTGAAGCGGCCCCGGTCCCGGGGAAGGACCCGGGCACCGCGCCGCCCCCGCTGCTCCGGGTTGCCATCGTGTGCCCGTACGACCTCTCGCGTCCCGGCGGCGTACAGGGACAGACGCTCGGGTTGTCTCGCGCTCTGCGCCGGATGGGACACGAGGTGATGGTGGTCGCGCCCGACAACCGCCGCCCTGGATGGGCGACGGGGCACGTGTATGCCGCCGGCCGCACGGTCGGTGTGCGCGCGAACGGGTCGATCGCACCGGTGACGCTGTCGCCCGGCGCCGCGAGGCGCGCCCTCGTCGCGGTGCAGCAGCGGGGTGCCGATGTCGTCCACCTCCAAGAGCCGTTCGCGCCGTCGCTCTCCTACGGCTTCCTCCTCTCGGGACGGTGGCCGCTCGTCGGGACGTTCCACCGCTCCGGCATCCCGCGGGCCGCCCCCTTCGTCGCACCGCTCACGCGCCGTGCGTGCGAACGGGTGCAGGTCCGCACCGCCGTATCCGAGATCGCGCGCCAGACCGCTGCAACGATGTGCGCGGGGGAGATCGAGGTGCTGTTCAACGGCGTCGATCTGGAGCGGTTCGCAGGCACCCGCCCGGTCACCTCCCAGCTCCCCGCCATCCTCTTCTTGGGTCGTCACGAGCCTCGAAAGGGCCTCGGCGTCCTCCTCGAGGCGTTCTGCGGCGCGGGGGTCCGAGCGGAGCTCTGGATCGCGGGCGACGGACCGGAGACGGACGAGCTGCGGGCGCGCTTCCCGGAGTCGGATCGGGTGCACTGGCTTGGCGTGGTGAGCGACGAAGACGCCGCGGACCGCCTGGCCGGAGCATCGGCGCTCTGCGCGCCCTCCCTCGAGGGGGAGTCGTTCGGCATGGTCGTGCTCGAGGCGGCGGACCGCGGGATGTGGGCAGCACCGGGACCGGAGACCCTGCGCGCGATCCGCGATCGCTACCTCGCCCTGGAGGGCGAGCTGGAGGG
>DAIRCY010000075.1:8949-11757 GCA_036796435.1 Acidimicrobiales bacterium | reverse complement strand
GCCCCCGAGGAGCGCCACCGCCTCGGGGCCGCCGTGCTCGACGGCGCGCCGGATGCCCGCTGCCACCGCCTCGAGCGCCTCGCCCCAGCCCACCGCCACGAGCTCCCCGTCCTTGCGGACGAGCGGCTCGGTGAGCCGGCCCCCGCGCGCCTCGCGCGACTCGGCGACCTCGCCCATGAACTGGCCCCGCGTGGGCTCGAGCGGCTCCACCTGCGCGGCGGTGGCCGGGACCACGTCGACCGCCTCGTCGGCGACGGCCGCTGTCTGCGGGCCCGCCGCGATCCCGTCGCCGTTCACGGACTCGAAGACGAAGCGGCCCTTGTCGCAGAGCCAGCTCTGGTTGACCGGGTCCGAGTCGAGCCCGAGGAGCCGGGTCAGCCGGTTGGTCGAGGACTGCACCGCGACGCGGCAGCCGAACGCGCACGTCGTGCACGTCGACTCCACCTGGTCGAGGTCCCAGGGGCGCGCGGTGAAGCGGTACGGGGTCGCCGTCAACGCGCCTACCGGGCAGATCTGCACCGTGTTGCCGCTGAAGTACGACGAAAAGCCGCGGTCGGGGAAGGTCGCCACCTCCACCCGTTCGCCGCGTCCGGCGAAGTCGATGAGCGGGTCGCCGGCGATCTCGTCGGCGAAACGCGTGCAGCGCGCGCACTGGATGCACCGTTCACGGTCGAGCAGCACCAGTTCCGAGATGGCGATGGGCTTCTCGAAGTGGCGCTTCTCCTCGACGAAACGGCTCTCGCCGGGTCCGTAGTTGAGCGTCTGGTCCTGGAGCGGGCACTCGCCCCCCTTGTCGCAGACAGGGCAGTCGAGCGGGTGGTTGACGAGGAGGAACTCCAAGACGCCGTCCTGCGCCTTCTTGACCTTCTCCGACTTGGTCGTGACCTCCATGCCCTCGGCGACTGCGACGAAGCAGGCGGGCTGCAGCGTCGCGCCGCGCGGGCCGCTCACCTCCACGAGGCACATGCGGCACATGCCGACGGGCTTCATGCGCGGGTGGTAGCAGAACCTCGGGATGTAGGTCCCGGCCCGTTCCGCCGCGCTGATGATGACCTCGCCGGGGCGGCCCTTCACAGGACGCCCGTCGAGGGTGAAGGGCACCGTCCCTGCGGAGGCGTCGTCCTCTGCCACGGCCTCGGTGTGCGTGTCGAGGCGGTGGTGCTGGCCGGGTGCGGTCTCAGCCAACCGTGCACCTCCCCTCTTTCACGTGCGCCAGGAACTCGTCGCGGAACATCTCGATCCCCGAGTGGATGGACGAGGGGATGGACGGACCGAGCACGCAGATCGTGGTCTGCTGCGGCGGCCACAGCAAACCGGGCGAGATGTTGTCGCTCACGTCGAGGAGGAGGTCGAGGTCCTCCTCGCGACCCTCGCCCTGCTCGATGCGGCGCAGCACGCGCTCGAGCCAGCCGGCTCCCTCGCGACACGGGGTGCACTGGCCGCACGTCTCGCGCGCGAAGAACCTCGTGATGCGCCACGCCGCGCGCACCATGCACGTCGACGAGTCCATCACCGTGATCGCGCCCGACCCGAGCATCGAGCCGGCGTTGCCGACCTCGTCCTGGCCGAGGGGGAGGTCGAGGCGGTCGGGGCCGAACCACGGCGCCGAGACGCCGCCGGGGATGAACGCCTTGATCGCGCGGTCGCCCGGCACCCCGCCGCCGTAGACGGGGGCGTAGACGAGGTCCCGGAAGGTGGTCTTCACCATCTCCACCTCGTAGGTGCCCGGCCGGCGGACGTGCCCGGAGAGCGCGAACAGGCGGGTGCCCGCGGAGCGCCCCTCGCCGAGCCCGGCGAACGCCTTGCCGCCGTGGAGCACGATCCACGGCAGGTTCGACATGGTCTCGACGTTGTTGACCACGGTCGGCTGGCCGTACAGGCCGATGACCGCCGGGAAGAACGGGGGCTTGATGCGGGGGAAGCCGCGCTTGCCCTCGAGCGACTCCAAGAGCGCGGTCTCCTCGCCGCAGATGTAGGCGCCGGCGCCGGGATGGACGACGACGTCGATCGAGAAGCCCGAGCCGAAGATGTCGGTGCCCACCGCGCCGTAGTCGTACGCCTCGTTGAGGGCGTGGGTGACCCGCTCGAGCCCGAGCGCGAACTCGCCTCGTACGTAGATGAACGCCTGGGTCACCTGCAGCGCGTACGCGGCGATGAGCACGCCTTCGACGAGCTGGTGGGGGTCGCGCTCGATGAGGAGGTGGTCCTTGAAGGTCGCCGGCTCGCTCTCGTCGCCATTCACGACGAGGTAGGTGACCGGGTCCTTGCGGAGCATCGACCACTTGCGGCCGGCGGGGAACCCCGCTCCCCCGCGCCCGAGGAGGCTGGCCTCGTCGACCTCGGCGGCGACGGCCTCGGGGGTCATGGTGAGCGCCTTGCGAAGCCCTTCGTAGCCGCCCGTCGCGAGGTACCGCTCGAGCGTGTAGGAGTCGGCGTCGCCGAGCCGTGCGGTGACGATCCGCGGCGCGTCGGTCACCGGCATCAGTCGCCGCCCTTGTCTTGGGCCTGCTTGGCCGCTTCGGCGCGCGCCGCCTGGGCCTGTGCCGCGGCCGCCCGTTCGGCGGCGACCCGCTCCTTCGGGACGCGGAGGCCCCCGCTGCGCTGCACGCGCACGAGGGTGCCGTGCGGGGGGATCTCGCCGTCGCGCCGGCCGGCCCGGAGATCGTCGACCAGCTGGTCGAACGCCTCGGGCGATAGGCCGCCGACGTAGCGGTGGTTGACCGTCACGCACGGCGTCCGGTCGCAGTCCGCGAGGCACTCGGCCTCTTCGAGCGTGATCGCCCCGTCGTCGGTCGTCCCCCCGGCGCG
>DAIRCY010000075.1:0-8939 GCA_036796435.1 Acidimicrobiales bacterium | reverse complement strand
ACGCCGAGACGGTGCTCGGCGTGCTCGAGGAGCTCCTCGGCGCCGTCGAGCAAGCACGCGATGTTGGTGCAGATCGACACGAGGTAGCGGCCGACCGGCTCGGTGTGGAGCATGTCGTAGAAGGTGGCGGTCCCGCGAACCTCGGCCGGCGTGACGCCCGTGAGCTCGGCGATCTCCTCCATCGCCTCGGGGCGCAACCATCCGTCCTGTTCCTGGGCGAGGTGGCAGAGCGGGATGAGCGCGGAACGGGCCTGCGGGTACAGCGACACGAGCTCCCGTGCGCGCGCGGCGGTCTCGGAGTCGAAGTAGCTCACCGGTCGACCTCCCCCATGACCGGGTCTACCGAGGAGATGATGGCGACGGCGTCCGCGATCAGGCCTCCGCGCAGCAGCGTGGGCACGGCCTGGAGGTTTACGAAGCTCGGCCCTCTGATGTGCAGCCGGTACGGCTTGGACGACCCGTCGGACACGAGGTAGCAGCCGATCTCGCCGCGCGGCGACTCGATCGCCACGTACACCTCGCCCTCGGGCACCCCGAAGCCCTCGGTGAAGAGCTTGAAGTGGTGGATGAGCGCTTCCATGGACTCGTCGATACGGGCGCGCGGCGGTGGGGTGACCTTCTTGTCCTGCACGCGGAAGTCCCCCGGCGGCATTCGCTCGACGATCTGGCGCACGAGCCTGATCGACTCGCGGATCTCGTTCAGCCGGATGGCGTAGCGGTCGAAGTTGTCGCCGTACGTCCCGACGATCACGTCGAAGTCGAGCTTGTCGTACTCGAGATAGGGCATCGTGCGCCGGAGGTCCCAGGGGACGCCCGTCGACCGCAGGATCGGTCCCGTGACCGAGAGCGCGATCGCCTCCTCGGCCGTGATGCTCCCTATCCCTTCCATCCGCTCGCGGAAGATGGGCTGGCCGGTGAGGAGCTCGTCGTACTCGTAGGTGCGCCGCAGGATCGTGTCGCAGATGACGTCGACGTCGTCCTCCCAGCCGTCGGGGAGGTCCGCGGCGACGCCGCCCGGCCTGATGAAGTTGTGGTTCATGCGCAGGCCGGTGGTCTTCTCGAAGAACCCGAGGACCATCTCGCGCTCACGGAAGCCGTAGATCATCATCGAGGTCGACCCCAGGTCCATCCCGTTGGTCGCCATCCACATGAGGTGGGAGGAGATCCGCTGCAGCTCCGCGAGGAGCATCCGGATCCACGTGGCGCGCGGAGGGATGTCGACCCCGAGCAGCGCCTCGGTCGCGAGCGCGAAGACCAGCTCGTTGCTGAGGGGCGCGAGGTAGTCCATCCGCGTGACGTTCGTCGCGCCCTGGACGTAGGTGAGCTCCTCGCCCGTCTTCTCCATCCCCGTGTGGAGGTAGCCGATCACCGGCTTGGTCCGAAGCACGGTCTCGCCGTCGAGCTCGAGCATGAGCCGGAGCACCCCGTGCGTGGAGGGGTGCTGCGGTCCCATGTTGATGATCATCGTCTCGTCGTTCGGCCGCTCCACGTCGATGTCGCCGGTGTCGAGGACGCCCCCCTCGGGGATGCGCAGGACGGCGCCGACCTCGCGGCGCAGCTCCTCGGGCGGCGTGGCTGTGCGTGTGGCGAGCTCCTGGGCGCCCTCGGAGGTCTCGGCGACGGCCGCGCGCTGGGCGCGGCGCACGCCCGCGAACAGCTCGGCGTCGTGGTCGTGGGCGTCGGTCATCGCGGGCCCGGTGCCTCTTTGAACTGCACCGGCACCCTGCCGACGCCGTAGTCCTTGCGCAGGGGATGGCCCTCCCAGTCCTCCGGCATGAGGATGCGCGTGAGATCGGGATGGCCGCGGAAGCGCACGCCGAAGAAGTCGAACACCTCGCGCTCCATCGCCTCTGCGCCGGGATAGAGGTCCCACAAGGTGTCGACGGCCGGGTCGTCCTCGGGCACCTGGACGCGAACCTTTGCGCGGCGCCGCAGGGAGAGGGAGAGCAGGTTCGCCACGACCTCGAAACGCGCGGGTTCGACACCCGGCGGCAGGGTGCGGCCGGGGTGCGTCAGGTAGTCCACCGCGGTGAGGTCCGAGAGCTGCTCGTACCCCGAGGCTTTGTACGACGCGACGAGATCGTGGTAGCTGGCCCTGGACGGGAAGGCGACCTCGTCGGTCCACAGTCCTGGGGTGCGCGGCACGTCGGGCAGCGGCACGCCGGGCAGCGGCACGTCGGGCAGCGAGGAGCCTGCGGCCTCGTGCTCGGCCGCCTCCGGGGCGAGGTCGCTCATCTCGGCGTGGCGACGCGCACCGCGTCCGGCGCCTCGGGCACCCACCCGGCGAGCCGCTCCTGCTCGGGGCCGACGGGGCGTGTGCGGCGGGTGATGGCGCCGGTGCGGATCTTCTCGTGAAGCGTGAGGATCGAGTGGAGGAGCGTCTCGGGCGACGGGGGGCAGCCCGGCGCGTACACGTCGACGGGGACGACCTGGTCGACGCCCTGGACGATCGCGTAGTTGTTGAACATGCCGCCGGTCGACGCGCACACCCCCATGGAGATGACCCACTTGGGCTCCATCATCTGGTCGTAGACCTGGCGGAGGACGGGCGCCATCTTCTGGGAGACCCGCCCGGCCACGATCATGAGGTCGGCCTGGCGCGGCGAGGCACGGAACACCTCCATCCCCAGCCGGCTGATGTCGAAGTCGGCCGCGCCGACGGCCATCATCTCGATCGCACAGCAGGCGAGACCGAAGGTTGCCGGCCATACGCTGTTGCGCCTCGCCCACTTGACGAGGTCCTCGAGCCTGCCGGTGAGGAAGTTGTGCTGGAGGTCCTCGAGACCCATGGGACCGTGCCCCTAAGCCGCCTGGCCGGGCGCCCCTGGCTCGGTCGGGACGCGAGCGATGGTCGACTCCGAAGTCCTCGTCGGGATGCCCGCCTCTAGCCGTCGCCCCGGCCCCCACTGCAACGCGCCGTTGCTCACGAGGTAGATGAAGGCGACGAGGACCACCGCGGCGAACACGAGCACCTCGACGAGGCCGAAGACGCGCAGCTGGCGGAAGTCGACCGCCCACGGGTAGAGGAAGACGATCTCGATGTCGAAGATGATGAAGATCATCGCCACGAGGTAGAAGCGCACCGGGAAGCGAGAGGGTGGCTCCCGGCTCGGCACGATCCCGCACTCGTACGGGGCTACCTTCTGCGCGGTGGGGCGCTGGCGAGGGGCGAGCAGCTTGGATGCCGCGAACGAGAGCCCTGCAAAGAGAGCTCCGAGGACGAGCAGCAAGAAGATCGGGAGGTACTGGCCCACGGCAAAGCCGTTCTACCACGGGCTCGTGCGCACGAGCACATCCGCGACCCGCACACGGGTGTGCCCCCGCGCGAGGCGCGTCTGCCTGCCGCGCCTACGATCCACGACGTGAGTCCGGAGGACCAGACGGCGCCCCGGGGGGCGCCCGCCGGCACTCCGCCCGACACTCCCGAGAACCCTCCTGCGTCGCCCCGCACGTCGATGCCGGGGTCGCCGAAACCGCCGTCGGGCCAGCCCGCGAAGGCCCCCGCGAAGCCCAGGGCGAAGAAGGCGACGAAGGTGGCCGAGCCGGCGGAGGGGGCCGAGGGGACCGCGGCTGGTCGCGCCACCAGGCATTCTGCCACCAGGCAACGCCGCAAGGCCCAGGCCGACGACCACGTGCACGACGTCGTCGTGGTGGGGGCGGGCCCGTCGGGCGCCTCGTGCGCCTACTGGCTCGCAGACGCCGGATGGGACGTCGCGGTCGTCGAGAAAAAGCGGTTCCCGAGGGAGAAGACCTGCGGCGACGGGCTCACGCCGCGCGCGGTCCGCCAGCTCGCGGACATGGGGCTCGAGGAGTCGCTCGAGGGCGCGCACCGCTTCACCGGGCTGCGCTCGTGCGGCTGGGGCCTGGTCCTGGAGATGCCCTGGCCCGACCATCCCGTGTTCCCCCCGTACGGCTACACGATCACCCGCCACGACCTCGACGGCCTTCTCGCCGAGCGCGCCGCCAAGGCGGGCGCCACGGTGCACCAGCACACCGAGGTCCTCGAGCCCCTCCTCGCCGGCGCGGATGCCCGGACCGGCGCGGATGCCCGGACCGGCGCGGATGCCCGGACCGGCGCCGACCCGGCGCCGCACGAGGGTGCCGCGGGGTCCCTCCCCGAGTGCCAGGGAGTCGTCGTGAAGGACCTGGACTCGACACAGACGCGCACGGTCCGCGGCCACTACGTCGTCGTGGCCGACGGCTCGAACTCGAGGGTCGGGCGCGCCCTCGGCACCGCGCGTCGACGCGGCTACCCGCTCGGGATGGCTCTGCGCGGGTACTACCGCTCGCCGCGCCACGAGGACCCGTACATCGAGTCGCACCTCGACATCCGCGACGCTGAGGGCGAGACCGTGCCGGGATACGGCTGGATCTTCCCGCTCGGCGACGGCCGGGTGAACGTCGGGGTCGGGCTCCTTTCGACCGAGCAGCGGTGGAAGGGGGTCAACACCTCCCGGCTGATGGAGGCGTTCGTGGCGGGGGCCCCGAAGAGCTGGGGGCTCTCGGAGGAGACGAGCTGCGGGCCTCCGACCGGCGGCAAGCTCCCCATGAGCTTCGCGGTCGGACCTCACACCGGGCCGAACACGATCGTGGTCGGCGACGCGAGCGGGTCGATCAACCCGTTCAACGGCGAGGGCATCGCGTACGGCTACGAGACGGGGAGGCTCGCCGCCGCGTCCGTCTCCGAGGCGCTCTCGGGCGACGGCCCCGCCGCGCTCGCGCGCTACGAGGAGCGGCTCGCGGCCGCGTATGGCGACTACTACCGCGTCGGCCGGGCGTTCGTCCGCCTCATCTCGAACCCTGCCGCGATGCACTGGTGCGTCGCGTTGGGCATGCGTTCGGAGACGCTCATGAAAGAGCTCCTCCGGATCATGGCGAACCTCATGCGGCCCGAGCAGCCCGGTCCCGCGGAGCTCGGCTACGACGCGCTCGTCCGGATCGCCGAGCTCATGCCCGAAGGGGCGGCGGCGCTCCTCTCCTGAACGCGCGGGATCTCAGCCGCGCGCCTTGGCGACCTCGGTCGCTGCCTCGCCGGCCGCCTCCACCACGAGGTCGAGCTCTTGGTCGCCGTGCGAGAGGCCACAGAAGAGGACCTCGAAGGCCCCGGGCGCGAGCATGACCCCGCGCCGCAGCATCGCGTGGAAGAACGGCGCGTACACGCCGCTCGCCGCGAGCGCGCGCGAGCCCTCGTAGTCGGACGGGACCTCGAGCTCGTCCCCCGGCTGCGGCCCCACGTAGAGGCCCGCCAGCGTGCCGGCGAGGGCGACGCGGGCGGAGAGGCCGCCGCCGCGCACCGCGTCCGAGAGCGCGGCGGCGAACCACGTCACCCGCGTGGCGAGGGCGTCGTAGTCGGCGTCGGTCACCTCGCGCAGCACGGCGAGCCCCGCGGCGGTCGCCACGGGGTTCCCCGAGAGCGTGCCCGCCTGGTACACGGCCCCCGCCGGGGCGAGGGCGCTGAGCACCTCGCGGGGTCCCCCGAAGGCTCCGATGGGGAGCCCCCCGCCCACCACCTTGCCGAAGCACCACAGGTCGGGGGTGACGCCGGTGAGCACGCTCGCCGTCGCGGGCCCGATCCGGAAGCCCGTGATCACCTCGTCGAAGACGAGGAGTGCCCCGGCCGCGTCGCACGCGCGCCGAAGGCCTTCGAGGAAGCCCGGACGCGGCGGGACGAGGTTCATGTTGGCCGCGACGGGTTCGACGATGACGCATGCGACCTGGTCGTCGAGCTCGGGGACGACGTTGTAGGGCACGACGAGCGTGTCGGCGACCGCGCCGGGAGGCACTCCGGCGGACCCCGGGAGCCCGAGGGTCGCGACGCCGCTCCCTCCGCCGGCGAGCAGCCCGTCGGAGTGGCCGTGGTAGCAGCCGTCGAACTTGACCACCCGGGGGCGCCCCGTGACCCCCCGAGCGAGGCGCACCGCGCTCATGGCGGCCTCGGTCCCAGAGGAGACGAAGCGGACCTGCTCGCAACCGGGCACGCGTGCGCAGATCTCCTCGGCGAGGAGCACCTCGCCCGGCGTCGGCATCCCGAAGGAGCTTCCGAGCGACGCGGCCCTGCACACGGCCTCGACGACCACGGGGTGGGCGTGGCCGAGGAGGACGGCGCCGTAGGACTGGACGAGGTCGAGGTAACGGCGGCCTTCGACGTCGAAGACCCACGGTCCCTCCCCGTGGACGACCGTGAACGGCGTGCCCCCGACCGAGGCGAAGGAACGCACAGGAGAGTCGACCCCTCCGGGGATCGACCGGGACGCCCGCTCGAACCAGGCTGCGTTCGAGCCGCCGGCGGGCCGGCCGCCCCCCCCCGCCGGGCCGCGCCCCCCCGTGCCGCGGCCCCCCGTGCCCCCGCCCGCCGTGCCGCGGGCGGCATCAGCCACCGAGCGCCTCGGCCACCTCGCCCGCGAAGTAGGTGAGCACGAAGTCGGCGCCGGCGCGCTTCAACGCGATCAGCTGCTCGAGCGCGACGGCGTGCCCGTCGATCCAGCCGTTGGCGCCGGCCGCCTTGATCATGGCGTACTCGCCGCTCACGTGGTACGCCGCAACCGGCACGTCCACCGCGCGCCGCACGTCCGCGAGCACGTCGAGATAGGTCACCGCGGGCTTGACCATCACGATGTCGGCCCCCTCGGCGACGTCGAGCGCGACCTCGGCGAGCGCCTCGCGCCGGTTCGCCGGATCCTCCTGGTAGCCGCGACGGTCCCCACCACCCGCGATGCGTACGTCGACCGCCTCGCGGAACGGGCCGTAGAGGCCCGAAGCGAACTTGGCCGCATAGGCGAGGATCGCCACCTGCTCGCGGCCGTCTGCGTCGAGCGCACGCCTGATCGCCGCGACCTGGCCGTCCATCATGCCGCTCGGCGCGACGACGTCGGCGCCCGCGGCCGCCTGGGCGAGTGCGGCGCGCGCGTAGAGATCGACCGTCGCGTCGTTGTCGACCGTGCCGTCCGCTGCGAGCACCCCGCAGTGGCCGTGGTCCGTGTACTCGTCGAGGCAGAGGTCGGCGATCAGCACGACGTCGTCGGAGAAAGCCCCGCGCAGCTCGCCGAGCGCGCGCTGCACCACTCCGTCGGGATCCCAGGCGCCGGAGCCGACCGCGTCCTTCACCGCGGGGACGCCGAAGAGGAGGACGGCGGGGACGCCGAGGGCGACGAGCCGCTTCGTCTCTGCGAGCGCGGAGGCCACCGTGTGCTGGAAGTGGCCAGGGATCGACGAGATGGGGACCGGCTCCTCGATGTCCTCGCGGAGGAACAGCGGCGCGACGAGGTCGTCGACCGACAGGCGGGTCTCGGCGACGAGCCGTCGCAGGGCAGGGGTGCGCCGGAGACGGCGCATCCGCCGTTCGGGGAAGCCGACACCGGGTGCCATCGCACGTTCAGCCTACCGGGGCGCGACCTCCGCGCTCTGTGCGAGGCCCTCCGCCACGGCGGCGACCAGGGCGCCGGCCGAGGGGTCACGGGCGACCACCACCCGCGAGAGTCCCGCCGCATGCGCGGCGGCCGCGGTGGCCGCACCGATGCACGCGACGACCGGCGGGACGGGGAGCGGACGGCCGCCGCCGCCCCTCGCCGCGAGGTACGCGTCGACGGCGGACGGCGACGCGAAGGTGACCGCCGACGCGTTCTCGAGCTCGCGCACGACGGCGGCCGGCGGGGGTGGCGCGGGCAGCGTCCGGTAGGCGACGACCTCGTCGACCGCCCACCCCTTCGAGCGCAGCCCGTCGGGAAGCGTCCGGGCGGCCACCGCCGAAGCCGGGAACAGCACCGCTGCGCCGGAGGTCGAACAGAGCGGGAACTCCTCGACGAGCCCCTCCGCGCTCGGCCGGGCTGCGACGAGGTCGGCGACGAGCTGGTGGTCCTCGAGCGCGGCCGCGGTCGCCGGGCCCACCGCGGCGAGCCGCACCGTCCCGAGCGCCCGGAGGTCGGCGACCGCGCCGAGGAGGCGCCGGACCGCGTTGGCGGAGCTGAACACGATCCAGTGGTACCGCCCGAGCTCGGCGACGGCCCCGGCGAGGGCCGCGCCCCCGTCCTCGGGATCGACCACCTCGACGGCCGGGCACGCGAGCACCTCCGCTCCCGCGGCGCGGAATGCCTCGGTCAGGCCGTCTCCGTCCCCCCTCGGACGGGTGACGACGACGATCGAGCCGCTGAGCGTCCCCGTCGCAGCCCGCGCCGCCGTCATGGGTGGGCTGCCCCGGCCGAGAGCTCCGCGAGCTCCTCCCACTCGGCGAGCGACGACGCGCCCTTTTCGCCGACGAGCGCCCGCGCGAGCTCCTCTCCCACCCGGCCAGGCTCGGCTCCGGCGAGCCGGCTGCGGACGATCACGCGACCGTCGCCGCTCGCGAGCATCCCGACGATCTCGACGGTCCCGCCGGCCGACGACGCGAGCGCTCCCGCGGGCACCGCGCAACCAGCGCCGAGCGCTCGCAGGAAACCCCGCTCGGCGTCGAGCGCCCGGTGGGCGTCGTGGTCGTCGATCTCGGAAAGGAGCGCCGCGCACTCCGCGTCGTCTTCTCGGCACTCGAGCGCGAGGGCGCCCTGCCCCACCTGGGGGAGGCACTCCAATGGCGAGAGCCGCTGCGCCGCCTTCGAGCCCCACCCGAGCCTGTCGAGCGCGGCAGCGGCCGCGACCACAGCCGCGACGGTCCCGTCGCCGGCGCGCGAGAGCCGTTTCGCCATGTTGCCCCGGAGCCCGACGAAGCCGAGGTCGGGACGGAGGTTCGCCAGCTGGGCGCGCCGGCGCGCCGAGCCGGTGGCCACGCCGGCCCCGAGCTCAGCGACCGGCCCATGACGTGCAGGGACCGTACGGGCACCAGGCCCCGCGCAGCCGCGAACGCCGTCGCGGCCTCGGCGGCATCGCCGTGGCGGTCGCCGCACTGCGCCACGGTGCCGCGCCCCGCTGGGTCGGTGTCGTCTCGCTGGTGCTGGGTGGACTGACCGCTC
>DAIRCY010000074.1:0-11787 GCA_036796435.1 Acidimicrobiales bacterium | reverse complement strand
GCGGAAGGTGGCGGTGGCGCTCGTCCAGGGAGGGGGTCGCCGCGGCGTGAGCCAGTTCGAGGTCGCCCCGTCGACGGTGCTCGCCGCCCAGGCCGCCGCGACGAGACCGCTGCTCGGTTCGCCGGACCCCCCCGCCCTCGTCGTCTGGCCCGAGGACGTCGTGCGGGTCGGCGGCCGCCTCGACGGCACGGCGCCCGCGCGCTACCTGTCGTCGCTCGCCCGCCGGCTGCGGGCGACGGTGGTCGCAGGGGTGACCGAGACCGTCTCGGCGAAGGCATTCCGCAACGAGATCGTCGCCTGGGGGCCAGCCGGGCGGGTGGTCGGCGTCTACGAGAAGGTCCACAGGGTGCCCTTCGGCGAGTACGTCCCGTATCGCGGGTTCTTCGCGCACCTGGCGAACCTCTCGGCGGTGCCGCTCGACGCGATTCCCGGACACGGGACCGGGGAGCTCACCACGGCCGCCGGCCGGCTCGGCCTCATGGTCTCCTTCGAGGTGTTCTTCGCGACACGCGGCCGGGCCGCCACCCGTGCCGGGGCCGAGCTGCTCGTCGTGCCGACGAACACCTCGTCGTACGCGACGAGCCAGGTCCCGAGCCTCGAGATCGCCGCCGACCGGCTGCAAGCGGTCGAGGAGGGGCGCGACCTCGTGCAGGCAGCGCCGACCGGCTACTCGACGGTCGTCGACTCGGCCGGGGCGCTGCGCGACAGCAGCGCGCTCGGGCGGCGCCAGATGGTGCAGGCGACGGTGAGCCTGCGCACCGGACGGACCCTCTACGAGCGGTACGGCGACGTCCCGGTGGTCGTCCTCGGCGCGGTCGCGCTCGCCTGCGGGCTGGTGCTCGCCGCATTCGACGTCCGCGGCCCGCGCCCGGGAGGGGGGCGGCGGCGGAGGCGGAGGCGGAGCCTCGGCGGCCACTCGTAGCGGCTCATTCGTAGTAGCCGCTGTGGATGTACACGCACGGGACGCCCTCTTCGACGAACATCGCGTGGTTCGAAGGGTCGTCCTCGAGGGCGAGCCTGAGGTCGAACCCGTAGTCGCGCAGCTCCCCGACGACGCCGCGCTTGTACTCGGTGACCGGGGCGCGCTCGGCGCGGCCGCGCATCACCAACAGGTCCCACCGCAGGCCGTAGCGGCCGAGCCACGCGAGCGTCTGCGGCTGGACCCGCAGCGGCCGGCCGGTGAGGAGCACCACGACGAGGCCGTGGTCGAGCAGTTCCAAGAGCCGCGCGACCTCTTCGATCAGCGGATCGTCGCCGCATGCTTCGAAGAAGGCGGTCCAGTCGCGCTGCCCGCGCTCCAAGAAGTGCTGGCGGCTCGTGGCGTCCGAGAGCACGCCGTCGATGTCGAAGACGACCGCCCGTCCCGGCGACACCGGCTCGGCGTGCCAGCGCCAGTTGACCGGCGTCGTCGCGGCCACGGGCTCAGGGAAGGAAGAACAGGGTCGCGTGGTGCGCGAAGGAGGTGAGCGGCGCGGGCCAGACGCCGAAGACCACGCTGACCGCGACGCACAGCCCGATCGCGACGGCCCCGAGCGGCGGCACCCGGACGGGGGACGAGGAGAGGACGGTCACCACGTCGGCCGTCGTGCCGCGCCCGCCGGCCAGTGTGTCGAAGGCGAGGCTCGCGACCGGCACCGGCTGGTCGAGGAGCACCCGCTCGCGCGCCGCCCCCTGGCCGGTCACCCCCGCGACGGCCTCCCCCTGCGTGGCGGGGCGCTCGGCGCCCGCTCCCGCGCCGACGAGCGCGAGCGTCATCGGGTCCGCGTCCAAGAGCAGCTCCGCGTTCAGCCGGTCGATCGCCGCGACGTTCTCCTGGGTCCCTGTCCACACGGGTCGCGCGGGCACACGCTCGGGGGCTCGCAGGTCGTCCACCGGTTCGGGGCGGGTCTCGGCCATCGCCCGGTCGAGCTCGCCCGGGCTGGTCCGGGGCACGCCGGCCGTGCCGGGCGCGCCGACCCCGCGGCCGAGGGGGACCGCATCCTCTGCGGGGGGCTCGACCCCCGGCACGGCGCCGGCGAGCGGCGGGGGGGTGTACATGAGCACGGCGACGCGCAGGTAGAAGAACGCGGCCACGGCCGCGGACACCATGGCGATCACCGCGAGCGGCACTGCGTGGTCCGCCGCGGCGAGAACCACCTGCAGCTTCGCCCACAGCCCCGTCGTGAAGGGGACGCCCGCCTGCGCCAGGAGCAGCACTGCGAACGCGAGCGCGAGGAGCGGCTGGCGCCGGGCGAGGCCGCGGTAAGAGGCGATGTCGTGCGCGGCGTCCCCGCGGCGGCCGAGGACGGTCACGACGGCGAAGCTCCCGATCACCATGAAGGTGTAGGCGAACAGGTAGTACAGCGACGCGCTCACGCCGCGTGCGGTCGCCACCTCGACCCCGAGCAGCACGAAGCCGGCGTGGTTGATCGACGAGTAGGCGAGCATCCGTTTCACGTCGCGCTGGACGACCGCCAGCCCCGCCCCGAGGAGCAACGTGATTACGGCGATGGCGTAGATGACCGGCTGCCAGTCGGTCCTGAGCAGCCCGAGGGAGGAAACGAGGACGCGCAGGAGGGCGGCGAACGCTCCGGCCTTGGCGACCGCGGCCATGAAGCCGGTGACCGGTGAGGGGGCACCCTGGTAGACGTCGGGCGTCCACATGTGGAACGGCACTGCGGCGACCTTGAAGGCGAACCCGACGATGAGGAGCGACATCCCGGCGAGGAGGAGGCCGTCGGAGGCGAGCACGTTCTTGGCGAGGAACCCGGCGATCTGGGCGAGGTTCGAGGACCCCGTGGCCCCGTACACGAGGGCGATCCCGTAGACGAAGACCGCCGAGGAGAACGAGCCCAAGATGAAGTACTTGAGCGCCGCCTCCCCCGACGCCGCCCGCCGGTGGTTGAAGGCGGCGAGCACGTAGAGCGCGATCGACAGGATCTCGAGGCCGAGGAAGACCACGATGAGGTCGTTGGCCGAGCCCATGATCATCGCCCCGGTGGCAGAGACCATCGCGAGCACGTGCAGCTCGGCGCCCTCGACGCCCTCGCGCCGCAGGTAGCCGTCGGCGACGAGCGCGGTGAGGAACATCGCGCACGAGACGAGGACGTTGACGAGCGCCCCGAAGCCGTCGACGACGACCGCGTGGTCGACCGCGGTGAATGCGCCGTTGCCCGTGACGTCCGCCCACTGCCAGAGGGACACCCCGAGGGCGGCGGCGGACACGGCGAGCGTCCCGAGCGTCGCGACCCGGACGCGCAGCTGCCGCTCGACGAGCGCGCCGACCGCCAGCAGCACGACGGCCCCGCCGAGCATGACGATCTCGGGGAGGATCGCCACGTAGCGGATGTGCGGCGTGACGATCGCGGCCGCCGCCGCCCGGTGTGCATGGCCGGCGCCGGACGACGCGAGGAGCACCGCACGGTGCGCGCCGCTCACGACGCGGAGAAGGTGGTGCAACGTGCTCATGTGGACGCCTTCTTGGCGAGCCCGGCAGTCCTCTTCCCGAGCGCCGCGCCCGCACCTGTGACCCCGCGCCGGGCGACTGCGGGCTGGTGCGTGTGCGTGGCGACGTCGACCTGGGCAACGAGGGCGTTCACCGTCGGCGTGATCCGGTCGAGGACGGGCTGGGGGTAGATGCCGAGGAAGACGATCACGATGACGAGTGGCGCGATGACCCCGCGCTCCGCCCAGCTCAGGTCCCGCGTCGTCGAATTGGCGAGGTCGACCTTGCCGTGGAAGACCTGCTGGAAGGCCCAGAGCAGGTAGATCGCCGCCAAGACGACGCCCGCGGTCGCGACGACCGCCCACCAGCGGTGCGTGAGGAACGTCCCCGACAGCACCAGGAACTCGCTCACGAACCCGTTGAGCCCGGGGAGGCCGATGGAGGCGAGCATCGCCACCGTGAAGACCCCCGCCATCACGGGCGCCGGGGCCTGGAGACCCCGCAGCTCGGTCACCTGCCAGGTCTGGCGGCGCTCGTAGATCCAGCCGACGAGGAGGAAGAGCGCCGCCGTGATGAGGCCGTGGTTGAGCATCAAAAGGACGCCGCCGGTGAGGCCCTGGGTGGTGAAGGCGAAGATCCCGAGCGCGACGAAGCCCATCTGGGCGAGCGACGAGTAGGTGACGATCCGCTTCAGGTCGCGCTGCGCGCACGCCACGATCGCGCCGTAGATGATGCCGATCACCGCCATCGTGAGGAGGAGCGGCGCGAGGTCGACAGACGCTTGCGGGAAGAGGCGCAGGTCGAACTGCAAGATGCCGTAGGTGCCGAGCTTGGCGAGCACCGCGGCGATCACCATCGAGCCGCCCGTCGGGGCTTCCGTGTAGGCGTCGGGCGACCAGGTGTGGAACGGGAACAGCGGCGCCTTCACGGCGAAGGCGGCGGTGAAGGCGAGGAAGAGGAGGATCCCGCCCGCGCTCGAGAAGTGCGTGTGCTCGAGGGCGGGGAGGGAGAAGGTGAGCACGCCGGTGTGCTGCTGGTGGACGAACGCGACGACGAGGATCCCGACGAACAGGAAGGCGGAGCCGAGGAACGTGTAGACGAAGAACTTCACCGCGGCGTACGCGCGACGGGCATATCCCCAGCCGCTGATGATGAAGTACGACGGGACGAGCGTCAGCTCGAAGAAGAAGAAGAACAGTACGAGGTCGATCGAGACGAAGCTCCCGAGACAGGCGCTCTCGAGAAGAAGCATCCAGGCGACGAAGCTCCGCGCGTCGTTGCGCGTCCTCGCACCGGCGAGGACGATCGGGAAGAGCAGGGCCGAGAGCAGGACGAGGAAGAGGGAGATCCCGTTCACGCCGAGCTCCCAGTGGACCCCGACCCCGGTCGCCCACGCGTGGTCCGAGACGAACTGGAACCCCCCGGTGGCCGTGGAGAAGATCGCCGCCACGGCGACGGCGAGCCCGAGCGTGGCGAGCGCGACGGCGACGCCGAGCCACTCGAGGGCGACCCTCGGGATCGAGCGGACCGACCCGAGGAGCGTGACGGCGACCGCACCCCCGGCCGGCACGAGGATGAGCACCGTGAGGAACGGGAAGGCGTGCGCGGCGCCGCCCCCGCTCACGACCACCACGTCCTCGACAGCATGAAGGCGAGGATCGCGGCCATGCCGAGGGTGATCCCGAGCAGGTAGTTGCGGACGAACCCCGTCTGGATCCGGCGCACGCCGTTGCCCGTGGAGCGGACGAGGCGGGCCGCTCCGTTCACCGCGCCGTCGATCACCCGGCCCTCCACGACGACCGCGGTCGCCCGCGCGAGCAGCTGGGCGGGACGTCCGATGACCGCGTCGTAGAAGTTGTCCCAGTACCAGACGCGCTGGAGGAAGGCCGGCTCGAGCTCGGGGCGGTCGGCCGTCCGCCGCCAGAGCCGCCACGCGATGAAGACGGCGGCGACGGCCACCACCGCGTCGGCCACGGCGAGCCCGACGAGCTGGCCCGTGCTCTGGTGGGGCGAGAACAGGCGGTGGCCGAAGACGGGGCCGAGCCACTGGGCCAGCGTGTCGACGTGGACCCAGGGGAGGTTCACCGCGCCTGCGAAGACGGCGAAGAAGGCGAGGACGACCAGGGGGGCCCGCATGACCCACGGCGACTCGTGCGGCCGGTGGTGGGCAGCCCTCCCGTCGGGCGCCTCTTCGGCCCAGCGTGCGCGGCCGGTGAAGCTCAAAAAGAAGATCCGGCTCATGTAGTACGCGGTGAACAGCGCGGTCAACAGTGCGAGCGCGTAGAGGACGAGGGTCTTGCCGTAGACGTTCGAGAGGATGTCGCCCTTCGCCCAGAAGCCCGAGAAGGGCGGCACCGCGGCGATCGCGAGCCACGCCGCGAGGAAGGTCACGTACGTCCACGGCATGAGGCGGCGCAAGCCGCCCATCCGTTTCATGTCCTGCTCGTCCTCGAGGCCGTGGATCACGGATCCCGCGCCGAGGAAGAGGAGCCCCTTGTAGAACGCGTGACACACCATGAGGAAGATGGCGGCCACGTACGCGCCGGTGCCGACGGCGAGCACCATGTAGCCGATCTGGGAGACCGTGGAGAAGGCCAGCCCCTTCTTGATGTCCTGCTGCGCGCACGCGATCGTCGCCGCGACGAACGCCGTCGCCCCGCCGATCGCGGCGATGACCCACATCGCGTCCGGGGTCATCGCGAGCAGCGGGTTGACCCTGCAGAGGAGGTAGACGCCGGCGGTGACCATGGTGGCCGCGTGGATGAGCGCGGAGACGGGGGTCGGGCCCTCCATGGCGTCGGGGAGCCAGTTGAACAACGGGATCTGCGCCGACTTGCCGGTGGCGGCGAGGAAGAGCAGGAGCACCGCCGCGGTCGCGGCACCGCCGCCGGCGAGCAGGTGCCGGTGCGCGAAGACGGACAGGTAGCTGAGCGTGCCGGTCTTCGAGAAGATCAGGAACATGGCAAGGAGGAAGCCGACGTCGCCGGTCCGGTTGTAGATGAACGCCTTCTTCCCGGCGGAGGCGGCCGAGTCCCGGTGGAACCAGAAGGCGATCAGCCAGTACGAACAGACGCCCACCCCCTCCCATCCGACGAAGGTCACGAGGAGGTTGTCCGCCATGACCAGGACGAGCATCGAGAACACGAAGGCGTTCATGTACACGAAGAACTTCGTGAAGTCCCGGTCGCGCTTCATGTACCCGATCGAATAGAGGTGGATGAGCATGCTCACGCCAGTCACGAACATGCACATCGTCATGGAGAGCGGGTCGAGGAGGATCGCGACGTTCACGTGCAGGCCGCCGACCGGGATCCACGTGAAGAAGGAGTGGCCTGCGGCCGCGGGCGCGCAGGTGTCCGAGCAGACCAGCCGCTTGGCGCCCGCCGGCTGGTTGGCGAGGCCGGCCAGGGTCACGCAGGCGGAGACGAACGACGCGGCGATGGCGGCCGTCCCGACCCATCCCGCGATGGGCTCACCGATGCGGCGGCCGAGGGCGACCAGCACCACGAAGCCCGCGAGCGGGAAGAGGGGCATGAGGAACGCGGCGTGGAGCACGGCTCAGCCCTTCATCCCGTGGAGGTCGTCGGCGGTCGCCGCCGCGCGGCGCCTGAAGATCGCGACGACGACTCCGAGGCCGACGACCACCTCGGCCGCCGCGACGACGAGGACGAAGAAGACGAGGACCTGTCCCCCGATGTCCCCGAGCATCCTCGAGAACGTGACGAAGGTCAGGTTGGCGGCGTTCAGCATCAGCTCGATGCACATGAACATCACGAGGACGTTGCGCCGCACCATCACCCCGAGACCGCCGAGCGCGAACAGGACGGCGGCGAGCGCCAGGTACCAGCCCGGACCGAGGCTCACCGGCCCGCCCCCACGTGCGGCGGCTCCTCGTCGTGGACCCGCGATGGCCGGCGCGCGAGCACGACCGCGCCCACGACGGCGATCACGAGGAGGCCGGCGGTGATCTCGAACGCCCACAGGTAGGTGGTGAAGATCGATCTGCCGAGCAGGAAGGTGTCGGTGTGGTGGCCGGCGGTGACGCTGCCGGCCACCTTGCGTGCGCCGGTGACCCAGTTCGCGCTCGCCGCGAGCGCGACCACGCCGAAGAGCGAGATGGCGATCAGCACGAACGCGAGCGGGCGCTGGCCCTTGAGCACCTCCGAGCGCACGTCCTCCTGCCGGTCGACGCCGAGGAACATGATGACGAAGAGGAAGAGGACGACGATCGCCCCGGCGTAGACGATGACCTGCACGGCCGCCAGGAAGTAGGCGTGCTGCTCGACGAAGAGCACGGCGATGCCGAAGAGGGTGAGGACGAGCGACAGCGCGGCGTGCACCGCGTTGCGCGCGGTGACGACGCCGATCGCCCCCGACAGGACGACCACCGCGCAGATGGCGAAGGTGACGACGTCGGGAACGGCCGCCGCGACGAGGACGCTCACCGCCGGCCCCGCTTCAGCGCTGCGCGTGAGTCGGCTCTCGCCGCGCGCAGATCCTTGAATCGTGCGCGCGTCACCTCGAGCTTCTTGCGGTTGCGCTCGGCCGAAAGGCGCGCCCGCCAGATCCTCCCCCGCATCCCGCGGTGCTCGAGCGGGATGTCCTCGTCGAGCAGGTGTGCCTCGAGCACCTTGCGCAGAGGCAGGGTCCCGGTCGCGGCGTCGTCCCGGCGTCCGGACTGGCCGCCCTCGGGGGCGCGGACGCCATAACCCAGCTCGCCCGACCACTGCACCTCGCCCTCGTAGGCGGCGCTGCCGCTCGGCGCGGTGGCGCGCATCCATCCCGAGGTGTGCAGGTCGTCGCCCTCTCGCCAGTCCTCCCAGGGCAGCTTCTTCGGCCGCCCGTCGTCCGAGACGAGCAGCTCGTTCTTGGTGTAGATGGCGTCCGCCCTGTTGGTGAAGGAGAACTCGAACAGCTTGGACTCGGTGATCGCCTCGGTCGGGCACGCCTCCACGCACAAGTCGCAGTGGATGCACCGCAGGTAGTTGATCTCGTAGACGTAGCCGTAGCGCTCGCCGGGGGAGACCGGGTGGTCCGGCGGGTTGTCGAGGCCGCGGACGTAGATGCAGTCCGCCGGACAGACACCCGCGCACAGCTCGCAGCCGATGCACTTCTCCATGCCGTCCTCGTAGCGGCTGAGGACGTGGCGGCCGTGCTGGCGCGGCTGCTTCGGCTGCTTCTCCTCGGGGTACTGGCGGGTGACCCGTGGGCGCGTCAGGTGCTCGAAGGTGAGCTTGAAGCCGCCGAAGAACTTGAGCTCCTCGCGGATGTCGGAGAGGACGCCCACTCAGGCCACCCCCCCGGCGCCGCCGTCGTGGGGTCCGGAGGTGCCACCGTGCGAGTGCGGCTCACCGGGCGCGGCGGGGGCCGGCCCCGACGGCCCCGGACCGGCGACCGGCTGGAGCTGCACGAGGGAGGGCCGCGTCACGCGGGCGCCCACCGGCGCGAGCAGGGGCTGGTGCTCCCCGCGGTACTTGCCGATCGAAAAAGCCCGTACCAAAAGGCCGCTCACCACGAGCGCGCCCACGACGATCCCCGCGCCCCACCAGCCGTCCACGAGGAAGCCCGCGACCGCGAGGAGCCATCCGAGGCTGAGCGGGATCAGGTACTTCCAGCCGAGCGTCATCAGCTGGTCGTAGCGGAGCCTCGGGAGCGCGGCGCGCAGCCACACGTAGAGGAAGAGGAACAGGAAGACCTTGGCGAGGAACCAGACCGACGGGAACCAGACATCGAAGGTCGGCAGGTGCGGCACGGGCCCGTCTGGTCCGCCGAGGAAGAGCGTGACGACGACGCCGGACATGGTGATCACGTTCATGAACTCGGCCAGGAAGAACAGCGCGAAGCGGATCGAGGAGTACTCGGTGTGGAAGCCGCCGACCAGCTCCTGCTCGGCCTCGGTCAAGTCGAACGGCGGCCTGGTGAGCTCGGCCGTGATGGCGGTGAGGAAGAGGAAGAACGGGACGATGCCGAGGCGGATGACGTTCCAGTCCCAGAACGCGACGGACTGCGACTCGACGATCGCCCGCGTCGACAGGGAGCCGGTCACGATGACGACGGTGACGGTGGAGATCCCGAGGGCGGCCTCGTAGGAGATCATCTGGGCAGAGGCGCGCACGGAGCCGAGCAGCGGGTACTTCGACCCCGACGACCAGCCTGCGAGCATCACGCCGTAGACGGCGATCGAGGACATCACGAGCACGACGAGGATCCCGATCGTCGGATCGGCGACCTGCAGCTCGAAGCGGTGGCCGGCGATCGTGACGAAGCCGCCGACCGGCACCACCGTGAAGATCAGAAGTGCGGGGACGAGGGACAGGTACGGGGCGATCCTGAAGACCGCCCGGTCGGCCTGCGCGGGGAGCAGGTCCTCCTTGAAGAACAGCTTGGTGCCGTCGGCGAGCGTCTGGAGAAGACCCCAGGGACCCGCACGGTTCGGGCCGATGCGGCTCTGCATGTCCGAGATCAGCTTGCGCTCGAACCAGATCATGAGCATGACCGAGACGAGGAGGACTGCGAACGCGACGAGCACCTTGATGAGGACGACCACCCAGACGAACCACCACACGCCGTGGGCGAAGAGCGGGTCTCCGTGGGTCGTGAGCGCCTGGGTGGCCGCGACGGCGGCGTGGTGCGCGTGCAGGGCGGAGAGGCGCCTCATCGGACCGACTCCATCCGCACGTCGACGACCGCTGCGTCCGCGTCGATGAGCGACGCCGCGGCGTTGGCCGCCCCGTCGCCGTGGGCCGGGAGATTGAAGTCGATGGCCACCACGCCGCGCGGGACGGTCGCGTCGGGCGTACAGGGCAGGGTCAGCGCGCCGCGGGCGGCACGGACGGTCACCACGTCGCCGCCTTCAGCGCCGAGCCGGTCGAGGTCGTAGGGATTCGCGCGCGCTGCGGCCTCGCGCACGAGCGGCACGAGCGACGGCGAGTGCGACACCGCGGCGCCCGAGTCGTACAGCCGCCGCACGGAGAGGAGACGCAACGAGTAGCTGTCCGCCGGCGCCACGTGCGGGGTGCGCAGCTCGGCCGCCATTGCCTCGAGGCCCGCTCCCGGGTCCGGGGCCGCACGAGGCTCCTGCTCGGCGCCACCGCTGTCCGCCGGCGCACCGAGCGCAGCGTGCGGGAGGTCCTCGGCCTGGCGGGGCTCGGCGAGGCCGACCCACGGGGCGGCCCCCTGCCGCTCCACCGACTCCACGCCGGGCGTCGCCATCGGGTCGATCGGCAGCACCCCCCTGCCGGTCGCCCCTGCGCGCCGCGGGATGACCACCCCGTCGTGGCCCTCCGCCGACGCGAGTAGTCGCAGGGTGACGCCCCTGAACGAAGGCGCCAGCCGCTCGATCTCGTCCCACAGGTCGTCGGCGGAGGAGAAGCCCAGGTCGGCGCCGAGCTCGGCGGCGAGCTCGACCGCGATCATCCAGTCGGGCCACGCCTGGCCGGGCGGGACCAGCTTCTGGCCGAGCCGGCTCACCCGGCTCTCGACGTTCGTGGTGGAACCTGGCCGCTCGTGCTCGACGGCGACGGGGAGCACGACGTCGGCCCACTGGTCGACGGTGCCGGAGTGGCCGGTGACCGCCACCACGAGCTCCGCCGCCTCCAGCGCGTCACGGGCCCGCGCAGCGTCGACGAAGTCGCGGACGGGGTCCGCGCCCACGACGAAGAGCACACGCGGCGCGGCATCGCCTGTGCCTTGCGCCAACGACTCGAGGACGGCGGCGGCGCCCCTGCCGCGCCCCTCTGGCGCTCTCCCCCACGCCTCGGTGAACCACCCGCGGCCCGCGTCGAGCGAGACCCGCCCGGGGAGGAGGCCGGGGGCCATGCCGAGCTCGAGCGCGCCGAGCACGTTGCCGCGGCGCAGCGCCGGAAGGAAGCGGGCGGCCGGCAGCGCGGCGGCGAGGCGGCGGGCCGCGGCGGCCACCACGTCCCCGTCCTCTGCGAGCGAGGGCCGCCCGAGGACGACCACGAGACCGGCGCCGTCCGCCGGGTGCCCGGTGTCGCCGGTGACGAGCGTCCGTGCATGCGCGAGCTCTTCTGGCGTGACGACCGCGCCCTCAGGATGCGCCGGCGGCGCCAGGGCGTCCGGCGCGTCTGCCACGAGCGCCTCTGCGAGTGCGAGCACGTCACCGGGACGGGCCCGCAACGACACGGCCGCGACTTCGCTGAGCGAGGAGACCGTCGGGGAGATCTCGACGACGGTGGTGTCGCCCGCGAGCGCGGCGGTCCTGAGCCGCAGGAAGAGGACCGGCAGCTCCTCGCGCAGGTCGCCCGCCAGCAAAAGCACGGCGCGCGCACGGCAGGCCTCGTCGATCGTCGCCCGCGGCAGCGACAGCACCACCTCCGCGGGGAGCCCGTCGGCCCGCTGCG
>DAIRCY010000073.1:0-11970 GCA_036796435.1 Acidimicrobiales bacterium | reverse complement strand
TTCGGTCCGGGCCGAAGGTCCCGGACCGGGCGAGGCCACCGGGGCCGGCCGCCGTGACGATGCCCGACGTCGAGCGCACCCGCCATCCGGAGCCTGCGAACCGGTCGCCGTCGGGGGTGACGACGACGAGGTCCGGCCGGTCGAGCGCCAGGTCGAGCGCAGCCTCCCAGCTCTCGACGCGCACGGCTGCGCCGACGAGCGCGTCGAGCATGGCCTCCACGTCGGTCTCGAGCGGACGGCGAAGCCGCACGTGGGGGCGGAGAGGAAGCGAACCCGGAGGTACGTCGACCGGCGTGGCGCGGCGCGCACCGAGGGCGGGGAGGAGCGCGCCCGTCGCCCCGCGGCCGTGGAGACGGGCGAGCGCGGCGCGCGCCGCGTCGCGTCCGGACACGACCACCGCGGAGACGGCCGCGCCAGCGGCAGCCTCGAAGGCGGCGTCCCATCCGGGCTCGATCTCCACGAGGTCCATGAGCGAGCCGACGACGCCGTCCACGTCCGCCAGGAGCTCTCTGCCGCCGGCACCCTCGAGCTCGTGGAGTGCCCGGGAGAGCGCCTCTGCGCGCGCCGCGGTCCGGTGACGTTCCTGGTCGGCCACCCTCGCCGAGTCCTCCGCGGACTGCGCGCGGGTGCGAGCTGTCTCGTGTCGCCGCTCCGCCTCGGAGACGGCAACGGCGAGACGGCCGGCTTCTTCGTCCAGCGCCGCACAACGCGCGTCCAGCCCTTCGACCGCAGTCGCCAAACCGCCGACGCGGCTCCTCACTGCCGCGAGGCGTTGCTCGAGCGCTGCGAGCTCCCGCTCGTCGTTGGCGACGGTGCGCGCCTGGAGCTCGGCGCGCCGCACGAGGTCGTCGAGAGCTTTGGTGGCCTCGCCGAGCGCGTCACCGCCTCCGAATCGGCTGCGCTGAACTTCCTCTTCACCGGCGAGCGACGCCGCGCGCGCCGAGATCGCGTCTCGCTCCGGCGCCAGCGCGACCTCGTCTGCGTCGACAGCGCGCAGCTCGTCGGCGAGTCGCGCCGCCTCGGCCTCGAGCGTCGAGACGACGTCGACGTCCGCCGCTGCGTCGAGCGCCTGCGCGAGCGCCCGCGACCGCTCACGCAACACGTTGCTCGTGCCCTTCGCCCGCTCGACGAGCGCCTGGACTTCCGCCAGCGCACCGGCGAGGTCCCGCTCACGGCCCGACGAGAGCTCCGCCGTCGCCGCTGCCGACTGTGCGTCGAGCGCGTCGAGCGCGTGGCGCAGCTCCTGCTCTTCGGCGGCAAGCACCGCGAGGTCTTGGGCGGCCCGCTCCTGGCGCGCTGCGAGCTCGACCAGCTCTGCTCCGGCGAGGTGCACACGCAGGGCGTGGAGCTCTGCCGCGATCGACGCGTGCGACCGCGCCGCGGCCGCCTGGCGTTCCAACGGCCGGATCTGCCGGCGCAGCTCGCGGACGAGGTCCCCGAGCCGCTCGAGGTTCTCCTGGGTCGCCGCCAGCCGCCGCTCGGCGAGATGCAATCGCTTCAGCGTGCCTGCCAGCGGGACGATCCGGTAGGCGTCGATCGAGCCGCCGCTCGGTGCGCTCGCGGCGACGCCGGTGCTTGAGAACCCCCGCCGCTTCCTCGATGACGGCTCGGCGGTCTTCCGGCCTCGCCGTGAGCACGCTATCGAGCTGGTTCTGGCCGATGATCATGTGCTGCTGACGACCGACGCCCGAGTCGTTCAGGAGATCCTGGATGTCGAGGAGCCGGCACGGCGTGCCGTTGATCGCGTACTCGCTGTCGCCGGAGCGGAACAGCGTCCTCGTGATGGTCACCTCGGACATCGGGGCGGGAAGCTTTCCCGAGCTGTTGTCGATCGTGAGCGAGACCTCGGCTCGCCCGAGCGCGGGACGGCTCGAGGTGCCGGCGAAGATGACGTCCTCCATCTTCTGGGACCGCAACGACCTCGGGCCTTGGGCGCCGAGCACCCACGTCACCGCGTCGACGACGTTCGACTTCCCGCTGCCGTTCGGCCCGACGACGACCGTGAGACCGGGCTCGAACTCGAGGACGGTGGGGTCCGCGAAGGACTTGAACCCCTTCATGCTGAGGGACTTCAGGAACATGGTCAGCCGACCCTACCAACGGCCTTCCACCGCACCTTGGACCCCCGCGCCGCGGCGCTCAGACCTGGCAGTGCTCGCAGTAGAAGGTGGAGCGGCCTCCCGCTTTCGCCCGGACGATCGGGTTGCGGCACCGCCGGCAGGGCTCGCCCTCACGGTCGTAGACCTGGTGGCTTCCCTGGTAGTCGCCGGCCTCGCCGAACAAGTCCCGGTACTGCTCGTCGACCAGGGTCGACCCCCGGTGCTTGATCGCCTCGGTCAGCGTCTCGACCATTGCGCGGTAGAGGCGGCGCACCTCCGTCGCAGACAGCCCGTCGGCCGGCCGGTCGTAGCGGAGGCCGGCGCCGAAAAGGATCTCGTCGGAGTAGAGGTTGCCGATCCCCGACACGAACTCCTGGTCCATCAAGAGGGCCTTGAGCCCGGTCCGGTGCTGGCGCAGCAGCAGCCCGAAGCGGTCCCAGCTCATGACGTCCTCGATCGGGTCGAACCCGAGGTGCGCGAGCTCGGGCACCTGGCGCCGCAGCGCCACACCGTCGCCGCTCGCCATCCCGGCCGGGAGCGACGACGAGCCGTTCACGGCCGCCCCGGCGGCGGCGGGACTCGAGACGAACATCTCACCGAAGGTGCGGGGGTCGACGTAGCGCAGCTCTCCGCCCTGCGTGAAGACGATCACGACGTGGGTGTGCTTGGGCTTCGGCTCCTTCGGGCTCTTCACCCGCAGGAGCTGGCCGCTCATCCCGAGATGGATGACGAGGGAGTCCTTGTTGTCGAGCCCGAGGAGCAGGTACTTGCCCAGCCTGCCGACGGACTTGATCGTGCGGCCCTCGAGCAGCGCCCGGAAGTGCTTGGCGCTCGGATGACGCCGCACGGAGCGGCCGTTCGTCACCGCGACCGACTTGATCTTCTTGTTCACGACCTCCTTGGAGAGGTCCTGGCGGAGGGTCTCGACCTCGGGGAGCTCAGGCACGCCGCAGCTCCGTCAATGCCCGGCGGGCGGCCTCCTGCTCGGCGTCCTTCTTCGTCCCGCCGACGCCGGCGCCGCGCTGGACACCGTTCACGAAGACGGCTGCCTCGAACTGCCGGTCGTGGTCCGGACCGGTGCCCACGACGACGTAGCGGGGGATCCCCTCGCCCTGCCGCACGGTGAGCTCCTGGAGGAGCCCCTTCTGGTCGAAGTCGTCGGGCTCGGCCGCCGCCCGCTCGATACGGGGGCCGAGGAAGCCGAGGATCAGGCGCTCGGCCGCGGTCCAGCCGGCCTCGAGGTACAGGGCCCCGATCACCGCCTCGAGGGCATCGGCCAGGATCGAGGGCTTCGTCCGGCCCCCGGACGCCTCCTCTCCCTTCCCGAGCAACAGGGCGGCGCCGATGTCGAGGTCGTCGGCCACCTCGGCGAGGACCCGGGCGTTCACCACCGCCGCCCGGACCTTTGCGAGCTCCCCTTCGGGCATCTCGGGGAACCTCCGGTAGCAGTACTCGGCCACGACGAGGCCGAGCACCGCGTCGCCCAGGAACTCGAGCCGCTCGTTGGACGGCATGCCGCCCTGCTCGGCGCACCAGCTGCGGTGCGAGAGCGCCTGCTGGAGCAGGGAAGGGGCCGTGAGCTCGTGGCCGAGGCGCTCCGCGAGCTTCGCTGCGCCGACGAAGACGCCATCCACCTGGGCCTGGTCAGCTCTCTCCGAGCTTGGCGACGACATAGTCGACGGCGTCACGCACGGTGCGCAGGTCCTCGAGATCCTCGTCGTCGATCCGGAACCCGACGGACCGCTCACCGAGCTCCTCCTCGAGCCCTTCGACGAGCTCGATGAGGGCGAGCGAGTCGGCGTCGAGGTCCTCGGCGAAGGACGACCCCTCGCTGATCCGTGCGGGGTCGGTCTCGAGGATGTCGGCGAGCTGATCGCGGATCAGCTCGAAGACCGCCTGGCGGTCGAGCGGACCACGCTCGATGTGGGTCTCAGCGGGCACGAGTGCTCCTGTGTCGGCGGATCGGACGCTCGGATGTTACCGAGACACGGCCGTGCCCGGGGCCGCACCGGCGCCCCGGGGCTCCTCCCCTTCGGGCCGGACGGCGGCTGCGAGCAGTCCGGCCAGGTCGCGCCCGGCGAGGTCGTGCGCGATCCGGATGGCGTTGCGAATCGCGGTCGCGCTCGAGGATCCGTGACTGATCACGCAGATGCCGTCGACACCGAGGAGCATCGCGCCACCGGTGTTCTCGGGGTCCAGCTCGGTGGCGATCGGGAGGAGGTGGGGCATGAGCGCCTCCGATGCGGCGCGGGTCTGGTCGTCGGTCGAGAAGACGGCGAAGAGGGTCTCGACGATGAACCGGAGCGACCCCTCGAGCGCCTTCAGCGTCACGTTCCCGGTGAACCCGTCGGTCACGACCACGTCCGCCGTGCTCGGCAGGAGGTCCCTCCCCTCCACGTTGCCGACGAAGCGCACCCCGGCTCCTGCGGCGAGCAGGCCGTGGGTCTCCTTCACGAGGGGCGTCCCCTTGCTCGGCTCCTCCCCGATCGAGAGCAGCGCCACCGACGGCTCTGCGGCGTCGTAACGGGCGGCGGCGTAGGCGGCGCCCATCTGGGCGAACTGGACCAGCATGGCGCTCGTGCACTCGGCGTTCGCGCCGGCGTCGACGAGGACGGCAGGCGCACGCCCGAGGCGCGGCAGGGGCGTGGCGATGCAGGGCCGGACGACGCCGGGCAGACGCCCCATGCGAAGCAGCGCGGAAGCCATCGTCGCCCCGGTGTTCCCCGCGCTCACCATCGCGGACGCGGCGCCGTCGCGGACGAGCTCGGCAGCGCGCACGAGCGAGGAGTCCTTCTTGCGGCGGACGGACTGCGCCGCGTCCTCGTCCATCCCGATGACCTCGGTGCACGCGACGACCTCGAGGTCGCCGGGGTCGCCGATCAGGTCGGGGACGCCCACGAGGACGACGGGGATGCCCTCTTCTGCCGCCTTTCTCGCGCCTTCGACGATCTCTGCTGGCGCCTTGTCGCCGCCCATGGCGTCGACGGCGACTGGCAAACAAGCGCGAACCGCCGCGGAGGCAGCCGACGCCCTCCCGCCGGCGCGCCGGCGCACCACCTCAGTCGACCTCGACCGCCTGGCGCCCCTTGTACCACCCGCAGTTCGGGCACACCACGTGTGGCAGCTTCGCCTGGTGGCAGTGGGGGCAGACGCTGCGCGCGGGCGGGTCGAGGCGCCAGTTCGCGGCGCGCCGGCTCCGGCCCCTCGCCTTGGATGTCTTCTTCTTCGGGACGGCCATCGTCAGTGCACTCCAGGTCCGTGCCGGCTACCGCTGCCGGCGAGCTCCTCCCCGGGGCCTTCCCGGGACGGCTCGGCTCCGGCGGGCGACAGGGCGCGGTGTCGGTGGCGCTGGCTACTGGGCCGACCGGAGCACGTCGAGGTTAGCCCACCGCGGGTCCCTCGGCGCCTCGCAGTCGCAGGTCTCCTCGTTGCGGTCGCAGCCGCAGTGAGGGCAGAGGCCTTTGCAGTCGTCCCTGCACAGCGGCGCGAGGGGCAGCTCGAGCACGACCGCGTCGCGCACCATCGGCGCGAGGTCGAGCTCGTCGTCGACGATCGGGTACGCCTCGTCGTCGTCGGGGTCGCCATAGCCGGCTCCGGGCTCGGTGAAGCGTTCCCGCACCTGAATGCGGAGCATGCCCCCGACGGGGGCCGCACAGCGGCGGCACAGGCCCTGCCAGGGGGCGGCGACGGTGCCCGTCGCCATCACGCCTCCGGCGAACGACTCGAGCGTGACCTCGCAAATCGCGTCGGCCCCATCCGGCACCGAGCTGTCAGCCGGCGAGCGGGCGACGATCACGCCCTCGGGGTCGACCGGACCGGTACGCACCTCGTGCCAGCGGGTGCCGAGCACCCTGCGGAGCCTGGCCACGTGCACCACGAACGGGTCCACCTGTACCTCCTTTCCGGTCCCTTTCCGGTCCGTCCTTCCTGTCCGTCGACGGACAGCGATTCCGCCTGTGCGAGGTCCTGGTCTATGCGAGGTCCTGGTCGAAGAAGCCCGGCTCGTCGCCCTCGGGCGCGAGCGTGTCGAGGGGAGCCGCCGCCGGCACCGTCGCTTGGAGCTTCTCCCGTCCGGCACGCACGGTCTTCGTGATCCGGTCGAGCACGATCTCCATGCCCGCGAGCTTCTGGTCGCAGTAGTCCTCGGCCTCGTGACGCAACCGGCGTGCCTCTTCGTTCGCGTCGTCGAGGATCCTCTGGGCCACCATGTTCGCCTGTCGGACCACCTCCGAACGCGACACCATGTGCTCGGCCTGTGCCCGGACGTCCGCCATCAGCGCTTCGGCCTCCCGCGCCCGGTCGGCGAGAAACTCCTCCTTCTCGCGTAGCAGCCAACGTGCCTGACGCAGCTCGTCGGGCAGCCGTTCCAGCGCCGCGCGCAACACGTCCAGCAAGTCATCGCGCGACACGAGCACCGACGCGGACAGCGGCATCGACTTCGCGCTCGCGACCACGTCCATGGCCCTCTGGATCAGTCCTTCGGTGCTGCGATCCTCATCGGCCCGGACGAAGGAGGCATCGCCGTCGGGAATGTCTTCGAACAGATCCGTCATGATCTTACCGGTCTCCTGTCGTCGTCCGGTCGGAGAACTTCGCCTCGAAGCGGGTCGCGACGGCCTTCGGCACGAATGCCGAGACGTCCCCCCCGAACCGGGCGACTTCTCGCAACAGCCGGGAGGCGATGAACGAGTAGGGCGCGCTCGTCGGGATGAAGATCGTCTCGACGCCGGACAGCTGGCGGTTCATCTGCGCCATTTGCAGCTCGTTCTCGAAGTCCGACACCGCGCGGAGCCCCCGCACGATCGCAGAGGCACCGACGTCACGGGCCACGGTCACCACCAGCGTGGCGACGCCCACGATCTTCACGCGTTGCAGGTGCGAGAGGGACTCCTCGAGCATCTCGGTCCGCTCATCGATCGAAAAGAGGGGCTCTCCCTTCTGGGGGTTGCGGAGGGCCGCGACGACGACCTCGTCGAAGAGCCTCGACGCGCGCTCGACCACCTCGAGATGGCCGTTGTGGAACGGGTCGAAGGACCCCGGGAAGAGCGCGACGCTCACGACCGCACCGCGCGCGCGTCTACGACCTGCGCGTCGGCTCGGCGGACCACGGTGACGAGCGTACCGCCGTATCGGCGTGATCTTGCGACCATCCAGCCACCGGCGAGCGGTATTTCCGCTGCCGACTCGAGGACGGCGACGTCGGCGTCGAGCAACCCGAGGAACGTCTCCCAGTCGCTGAACACGTACGGCGGGTCGCACAACGCCAGGTCCGCGTGCACGGAGCGGCCGAGCCACCCGGGCAGTTCGGCCCGGACAAGCGACGCCGAGGGCGAGTCGAGCCCGGTCGCGACCAGGTTGGTCCGGACGGCGGCGAGTGCGGCCGCGTCGTGGTCGACGAAGGTCACGGCCGCTGCACCGCGTGACAGCGCCTCGAGCCCGAGGGCCCCGCTGCCGCAGAACAGGTCGAGGACGGTGAGCCCCTCGACGCCGCCCATCGAGCCGAGCACGTCGAAGATCGCTTCCCGGACCCGGTCGGCGGTAGGGCGCACGCCGCCAGGAAGACGGGCAGGGAGCCGACGCCCCCGGCTCGAGCCGGCGATGACGCGCACGCCGCCACCGTACCGCCCGGAGTCCGGAGGAGAGGGACTTCTGTGCCACCCTGTTCGGCGATGTGCGAAGCCACCGAGCCGCCAGCCGTCTCCGCGGGAGAGCCCTCCGAGGCAGGGCGAGCGCCGGCACCAGGGTCGCGGACTGACGTCGAGCAGCTTGCGGTCGTCACCTTCTCCCACGCCGTCCAGCACATCTACGTGGCCGGGCTGTCGGTGGCGTCCCCCTTCGTCGTCACGTCCCTGCACGTCTCGTACGGGGCGCTCGGCGTGGTCCTCGGCGTCGCCGGAGTGGTCGGCGGGCTGCTGCAGGGGCTCGCTGCGTTCTCGACCGGGATCTCGGCCCGGCTCTTGCTGACCCTCCAGAACTTCGGCATGGCCGCAGCCAGCCTCGTCGGCGCCGCAGCCGGGTTCGCCGCCTTCGGGGCGGCGCGGTGCGTAGGCGGCATCGTCTCGTGGCCGCAGCATCCCGTCGGAAGCGCGGTGCTGACGTCCCGGTTCCCCACCCGCCGCGCCTACGCGCTGGGCTGGCACGTCGCGGGGGGAAGCATCGGGACGGCGGTCATCCCGATCGCTGTCTCGGCGCTGATCGCCTCCTACGGATGGCGGGTCGGCGTGGCCTTCCTCGCCGCGCCGATCGCGCTCGGTGGCGTGCTCGTCGCGTGGAAGCTGAAAGACCCCGAGCCCGGGGGTGCGGGACCCGCCGGGCAGGTCGGGACGGGGCCCGCCGTGCCCACGAGTCAACCCGCCGGGTCCGGCCACCTCGAGCTCGTCCGCGGCATCCTTCGAAGCCGGCAGGCGGTCGGAGCGCTGATCGCGGGAACCCTCGCGGCGGGCGGCCGGGGGCTCGGGACGCTTGCCGTGTTCGTCCCCGCGTACCTGAAGAGCGGATTGCACCTGCAGGCGCTCACCCTCGGGACGTTGTTCACGGTCCTCATACTGGGGAGCATCGCTGGGCCGGTCCTCGCCGGGCACGTGGCCGACCGTCTCGGGCGAAGGCCCGTGCTGCTCGTCGTGTACGTCATAGGAGCGGCGACGATCGCCGCGTTCGTCCTCGTCGGGCGGGATCTTCTCGCCCTCGGAGCGGTCGGCCTTCTCATCGGCATCTTCGCCTACGCCGAGTCCCCCTTGCTCCAAGCCGTCTTCGCCGACGGGCTGGACGACGCGAGCCACCAGCGCGCTTTCGGCTACTACTTCGCGGTCTCCTATGGAGTGGGCTCCTTGTGGACCATCGCGCTGGGGGAGATCATCGACACGGCGGGCTTCCGATGGGCCTTCTTCGTGATGGCCGCCTCCTTCCTGGCCGCCGCGGTCGTCGTGTGGTGGGCGCACCCGGGCCGCACGGCCCCGCCTCGACGGCGGGAATCCGTCGTCACGACTTGAACAAGAACGCCTCCTCCACGGGGTCGAGGAAGAGGCGGATCTCGTCGGCAAGGCCGGGGTGGCGATCGAGCGCAGGGTCCTCCTCGGTCACGGCCTCGGCAACCCTTCGGGCCGCGTCGAGCAGGTCGCCGTCCTTTCTCACCGACGCGAGCTTGAGGTCGCTCCTCCCCTTCTGGCGCGCACCGAGGATCGTTCCCTCGCCGCGCAGCTCGAGGTCCACCTCTGCGAGCTCGAAGCCGTCGCTCGTCCGCACCATCGCGGCGAGGCGCGTCGCCGCGTCATCGGTCTCACCCGGCCCGAGGAGGTAGCACCAGCTGTTGAGATCGCTGCGGCCGACGCGCCCGCGCAGCTGATGGAGCTGCGCGATGCCGAACCTTCCTGCGTCCTCGACGACCATGACCGTCGCCTCGGGGACGTCGACGCCCACTTCGACGACGGTCGTCGCGACGAGCACCGGCGTGGTGCCGTCGCGGAACCGGGCCATCGCCTGCTCCTTGTCGGCAGGGGGCATCTGGCCGTGCAGGAGACCGAGCGCGAGACCCTGCAGTGGCCCGGCGCCGAGGCGCTCGAGCTCCTCGGTCGCAGAGCGGGCCTGCACCCGCTCCGAACCCTCGACGAGGGGGCAGACGACGAAGGCGCGGTGGCCGTCTCGTACCTCCGCCCGCACGCGCATCCACGCGTCTTCCTCGGCGTCGGGTGAGGCAGCCCACACCGTCTCGACGGGGACCCGCCCCGGAGGCAGTTCGTCGAGCACCACCATGTCGAGGTCGCCGAAGAGCACCATCGCCGCCGTCCTCGGGATGGGGGTCGCGGTCATCACGAGGAGGTCCGGATCCGCCCCACCTTGGCCGCCCTCGGCGCGGGCGACGACCGAGGCGCGGCCCTTGTCTCGAAGCTGCGCGCGCTGTTCCACGCCGAAGCGGTGCTGCTCGTCGATGACCACGAGACCGAGCGAGTGGAACTGCACGTCATCGGTCAACAGCGCGTGCGTGCCGACCACGATGTCGACCTCACCGGATTCGAGCCCCTTGCGGAGTCGTGCCCGCTCCGCGGCGCCGGTCCGGTTGGTGAGCAGCGAGACGCCGAGGGGCCGCTCGCCGCCGAGCCGCGAGGGGTCGGGCACGGACAGCCGGTCGACGAGCGCCCGCAGCGCGAATGAATGCTGCTCGGCGAGCACCTCCGTCGGGACCATGAGCGCGCCCTGATGGCCGCCCTGGACGGCGGCGAGCAGAGCCGCCGCCGCGACCACCGTCTTCCCGGAGCCGACATCGCCCTGGAGGAGCCGATGCATGGGCAGGGGGCCGGCCATCTCGGCGAAGACCGCCGCCATCGCCTTGCGCTGCGCGTCCGTGAGACGGAACGGCAGGGCAGAGAGGAACCGTTGAACGAGCGTCCCCGCCCCCTTCACGGGCTCGACGACCTCGCGCGGCGAGACGGTGTGACGAATGGCACGTGCGTCCGCTTCGAGGGCGCGGCGACGAAGGACGAGCGAGAGCTGCAGTCTGAACAGCTCGTCGAACGCGAGGCGCCGGCGCGCCGGCGCGGTGGCGTGCATGGAGAGCGGCACGTGCACGTCGTGCACCGCTTCGGTCCTGGCGATGAGCCCGAGGTCGTGGCGCCACTCCTCGGGCAGCGGGTCGGCGAGGACGCCGGCACGAGCGATGGCCTCTTCGACCCAGGCGCCGATCTCCCAGCTCGACAGCCCGACCTTGCCGGACGCCCGGTACACCGGGACGATCCGCATCGTGCGCCGCCTGCGCCCCTCGTCGTCGTCCACGTCGTCCGCCCCTACCACGACGTCGACGACCGGGTTCGTCATCTGCCTGCCCCCGCGGAAGGTGTCGAGCTTCCCGAAGAAGAGCGCCTCGGTGCCGGCGGGTAGCTGCCGGGCGCGCCACGCCTGGTTGAAGAAGACCACCTTCATCCCCGCGGTCCCGTCGCTGACCGAGAGCTCGACGAGCGCCCGCCCGTTGCGCGTGCGCCGGGCACGCACGTCGAGCACCGTCGCGAGTACGACGGCCTCGTCCCCGACGGCGAGCTCCTTCAGGTCCGCGCGGCGGCTGCGGTCGATGTAGCGGAACGGGTAGTTCGTGAGAAGGTCGAACACCGATTCGATCCCGAGCTCAGCCAGTGCCTTGGCCTTGCGTTCTCCAAGTGCGCGGAGGCGGGTGACCGGGATGTCCGCCAGCTGCCGAAGCGTTCTTGCGTGGGGAACCGGCGCGCTCACTCGATGCCGACGAGGTACGGGTACAGAGGCTGACCGCCGTGGTGGACCTCGGCCGCCACGTGCGGGTGCTCCTCGTGCAGCCATTCGGTGATGCGCCGGGTGGCGGCGGCAGTCGACCCGTCGCCCTCGATGATCGTGACGAGCTCATGGCGCTCCTCGAGGAGCGCGTCGAGCAGCTGCAGCGCTGCGGCGGCCGGGGAGTCGCCGATGGCGACGACCCCGGTGCGCGTGAGACCCATCCAGTCTCCTTCGCACACAGGACCGGCCTCCGTCTGCGCGTCGCGCACCGCGCGGGTCACCGCCCCCGGCAGGACCCTGCGCGCCGAGGCGGACATGGCCTGCGCGTTCTCGTCCGCGCCGGCGCCCGGGTCGTAGGCGAGGAGCGCCGCGAACCCCTCCACGATGCTCCCGGTCGGCACCACGCGGACCGTCTTCTCCGTGAGCGTGTCGACCTGTGCCGCCACGGGCTCGATGTTGTCGTTGTTCGGAAGCACGATGACGTTCTCGGAGCCGAGCGACTCGACCGCTTCGAGCAATTGCGCCGTCGAGGGGTTCATCGTCTGGCCGCCACGCACGAGGCGCTGGACGCCGAGCGAGTGGAAGATCCTGCCCACGCCCTCGCCCGCGACGACCGCGACGACGGAGGTGCGCGGGG
>DAIRCY010000072.1:0-12011 GCA_036796435.1 Acidimicrobiales bacterium | reverse complement strand
GCTGGATCTCGAAATCCACGACGATCCGTACGCGGCGACCGAGGGGGCGCATGCCCTGGTCGTGCTGACCGAGTGGCCGGAGTTCCGCCTGCTCGACTTGAAGAAGGTGGCCGCGGCGATGGAGCATCCGGCCATCGTCGACACCCGCAACATGCTCGACCCGGTCTCGGCGCGCGCCGCCGGCTGCAGCTACACGGGCATGGGCCGGTCGTAGGTGCGCGTGCTCGTCGCCGGCGGCGCCGGCTTCATCGGCCGGTCGATGTGTGCCCGGCTGCTCGACCGCGGTGACGAGGTCATCTGCGTGGACAACCTCGTCACCGGTTCGATCAGCCACGTGAAGGACCTCGAGGATCGCAAGGGTTTCAGTTTCGTGGAGGCGGACATCTCCTCGGTGGGGGAGCTCGCCGTGGGCGCCGTCGACGCCGTGGTCAACCTGGCATGCCCGGCGTCGCCGGCGGACTTCGGGCCACTGTCGCTCGAGATCCTCGATGTCGGCAGCCGCGGCGTGGTGAACCTGCTCGAGCTGTGCGTGCGGACCGGCGCGCGGTTCCTCCAGGCATCCACGAGCGAGGTGTACGGGGACCCGGCCGTGCACCCGCAGCCCGAGACCTACTGGGGGAACGTGAACCCCGTCGGGCCGCGGTCGGTGTACGACGAGGCGAAGCGCTTCGGGGAGGCCGTCACCATGGCCTACCACCGCAGGTTCGGTGCGGACGTGCGCATCGCGCGCATCTTCAACACGTACGGGCCGGGTATGCGCCACGACGACGGCCGGGTGGTCTCCAACTTCGTGACCCAGGCCCTGCGAGGCGAACCGCTGACGGTGTACGGCGACGGCACCCAGACACGCAGCCTGTGCTTCGTCGAGGACGAGGTCGGCGGCCTGATCGCCCTGCTCGAGTCCGACGTCGGGACGCCGGTGAACATCGGCAACGACGACGAGCGCACCATCGCGGAGATCGCGTCGCTGATCATCGAGTTGTGCGGCTCGCCGTCGGAGATCTCCCACCTGCCGCTGCCCGCCGACGACCCGATGCAGCGCAGGCCCGACCTGACGGTCGCTCGGACACGCCTGGGATGGGAGCCGACGACTCAGCTGCGTGACGGCCTGGCGAGAACGATCGACTGGTTCCGCTCCACCGCAGAGAGGTGAGCGGGCCCAGCGAGCGGGTGGCGGCTGTCGTGGTCAACTACAACGCCGCTCGGCACCTCGAGAGCTGCCTGGCATCCCTCAGGAGTGAAGGGATAAAGACGGCCGTCGTCGTCGACAACGCCTCCCGCGACGATTCACGCGGGGTGGCAGAGCGCAACGGAGCCCGGTGGCTCCAGACCGGGGCAAACCTCGGTTACGGGCGGGCGGCCAACCTGGGCGCCGCCAGCGAGGAGACGTCCGGTGCGGACTTGCTGCTGGTGACGAATCCCGACGTGGAGTTCTGCGACGCGGCGGTCGAGCGGCTGGTGGCCGCCATGGACCGAGACGAGCGCCTCGGGATAGTCGGCCCGAAGATCCTGAACCCCGACGGCACCGTGTACCCGTCGGCCCGGACGTTCCCGAACATGGTGGACGCCCTCGGGCACGGGCTGCTCGGGATGGTCATGCCGAGGAACAGGTTCACCCGGCGGTACCGACTGCTCGACTGGGACCACAGCCGGCCCGGAAGGGTCGACTGGGTTTCCGGTGCGTGCTTCTTGGTGCGCCGCCAGGTATGGGATCAGGTCGGCGGCTTCGACCCGGCCTACTTCATGTACATGGAGGACGTGGACCTGTGCTGGCGGGCGCGCAACCGGGGTTGGGAGGTGGGGTACGAGCCTCGAGCGGAGGTAGTCCACGTGCAGGGCGTGTCCGCGGACCGCCACCCATACAGGATGCTCGCCGCCCACCACCGCTCCATGTGGCGTTTCGCGGTCTCGACGACCACCGGCTCGGGGCGGGCGCTCCTGCCCGTCGTGGCGGTAGGGCTGCTGGTCAGGCTGGCCGCGGCCGCCCTGTGGCACCGCTTCGCCCCGGCGAGCATTTCGCGGCCCGCCGAGCCGGCGACAGGTGGCCCCCCGCCGCGACCGCTACCCTGACCCAGGCTATGGGCAAGGCTTCTTCGAACAAGAAGGTCGCACGCGCTGCAGGTACCGGCGGCGGCCGGACCTACCGGGGACACACCCCGTGGACGTACTTCGGCGTCATCGGCCTGATCGCGGTGCTGGGCATCGTGGGCACCATCACCAGCCGCGACCGCCGGCTGTCGCAGATCAACAAGCAGGGCCAGACCGCCCCCACGGTCGGCACGACCTGGCACGAGGGGTACGCCGTCTACGCCTGCGGCAAGTTCCTCACCGCCGTCAGCCACGCCGGTGATCCGCAGGGGATCACCACCAAGACGCCGGGGATCATCCTCATCGCCCCCAAGGTCAAGGCCGCTGCGGGCAAGAACGCCACGCTCGGCAAGTTCGCCTCCGCCGCCAACATCAAGCTCAACGCGGCGGAGCTGCAGCTCCCGGGCGGGAAGCTCTACCAGGACGGCAACACCTGCGAGGGCAAGCCGGGCCACGTCTACGTGAAGGAGTTCGGCTTCGTCGGAGACACCGTCGGAAAGCTCTACAACGGGGCCAGGGGCCAGCTGCCAAAGCTCGCCCCCGGTGACGTCCCGCTGAAGGACGGTCAGCTCCTGACCATCGCCTTCGTCCCGTCGTCGGATGCCTCGAAGATCCCGCCGCCTCCCGCGGACGTAGGCGCAGCGCTCAACCAGCAGACGTCTTCGTCTTCGTCTTCGACTCCGTCCACGGGCTCCTCGACGAAGTGAGGGCTGTCGTCCTCGTCGGCGGCGAGGGCACCAGGCTGAGGCCCCTCACGCTGACCACCCCCAAGCAGATGCTCCCGGTGGGAGGGCGAGCGATGATCGAGCGGGTGCTAGACGGCCTGTCCCGCCACGGCATCGACGACGTGGTCCTCTCGCTCGGGTACCAGCCCGACGCGTTCCTCGAGGCGTACCCGGACGGCAGGTGCGCCGGCGTGGCGCTGCACTACGCGGTCGAGCCCGAGCCTCTCGACACCGCCGGCGCCATCTCCTTCGCCGCGCGCGACGCGGGGATCCAAGAAACGTTCCTGGTGGTCAACGGCGACGTGCTGACCGACCTCGACGTCGGGGAACTCATCCGCTTCCACAGGGACCGCAACGCCGAGGCGACGATCGCGCTGACACCCGTCGAGGACCCATCGCGATTCGGGGTGGTGCCCACCGACGACGAGGGCCGGGTGGTGGCCTTCATAGAAAAGCCTCCTCGCGACGAGGCACCCACGAACCTGATCAACGCCGGCACCTACGTGCTCGAGCCGTCCGTCCTCGAACGCATCCCCCAGGGCTGCAAGGTTTCCATTGAACGCGAGACCTTCCCGGCGCTCGTCGATGACCGCCGGCTCTTCGCCCTCGCGTCGGACGCGGACTGGGTCGACGCCGGCACCCCGGCCACCTACCTCGCCGCGAACCTCCGCTACGCCGGGCCGCCTCCCGCGTCGTCCCCGCCCGGCGCCGGTTCCACGGTGGAGACCAGCGTGATCGGCGAGGGCGTCGTCATAGGAGACGGGGCGACGATCCTCGGCTCCGTCGTGTTCGGCGGCGCGTGGATCGGCAAGGGAGCGGAGGTTCGCTCCTCGATCGTCGGGCGGGGGGCGCGGGTCGAGGACGGCGCGGAGATCTCGGAGCTGACGGTGGTGGGAGACGACCAGACCGTCGCCGCAGGGGCTGTGCTCCGGTCGGCGCGGGTACCGGAGGCGCCGTGAAGGCACTCGTGACGGGCGGCGCCGGGTTCATCGGCTCCACCCTCGTTGACAGGTTGCTGGCTGAGGGCAACTCGGTGGACGTCGTCGACAACCTCTCGACGGGGTCGCTGGCCAATCTCGCGGACGCGAGGCGCAGCAAGGAAGGCCGGATGACCTTCCACCAGATCGACATCAGGTCCCCCGACCTGGCCGAGCTCATGAACAGGTGTCGCCCTGACGTGGTGTTCCACCTCGCGGCGCAGGCAGACGTCCGGGTGTCGGTCGCCGACCCGCTCTTCGACGCGGACGTGAACGTGATGGGATCGCTGAGGGTGCTCGAAGGTGCGCGGTCGAGCGGCGCCCACAAGGTGGTCTTCGCCTCGAGCGGGGGGACAATCTACGGTGACCCCGCCCCGGCGGACCTGCCGGTCAAGGAGTCGCACCCGCAGAACCCGCTCTCGCCGTACGGCGTCGCCAAGAAGGTGGTGAGCGACTACCTGAACGCCTACCGGGAGCTCCACAGCCTCGAGTTCACATCCCTGGCGCTCGCCAACGTCTACGGTCCCCGGCAGGACCCCCACGGCGAAGCGGGCGTGGTCGCCATCTTCGCCGGCCGGTTGCTCGAAGGGCAGCCGTGCACCATCTACGGAGACGGGAAGCAGACGCGGGACTTCGTGTACGTCGACGACGTCGTCGACGCCTTCGCGAGGGCCGCCGAGCGCGGCGGCGGCCTGGTGCTGAACATCGGCACCGGCGAGGAGACCAGCGTGAACGACCTCTACCGGACCCTCGCCGCGCGGGCGGGTGTCGACCGGCCGGCGGTCACAGCGCCGCCCCGGGCAGGCGAGCTTCAGCGCAACTGTCTCGACCCCGGCAGGGCGCGCATCCATCTGGGGTGGGAACCCTGGACGTCGCTCGAGGACGGCGCCGCCGCCGTCATCGACTGGTTCAGAAGCAAAAGAGGCTGAGCGCCCGCCTACCTGAACAGGTCCTCGCCGTACGGCCGCACGACCTCCTCGCGGATCGACGACTCGCGCAACCACGACGGGTCCACCCCGCGCACGACGGCGACCGGCACCCCGGACGACTTCCCCATGACCAGCTCCGCCGCCCCGGCGATTTCGTCGGCGACGCAGACCTCGGTGACGGCGAGGTCGCGGCCGAGCGCGTCCTGGGTCCCGCGCAGGTCCACCACCGCGGCGACACCCGCGGTTCCGATCGCCACGTCGGTGAGACCCCGACGCCACGTCCGCCCGAACGTGTCCGACACGATCACGCCGACCGCCACGCCGGCGCGGGCCCGCAGGCCGTCGCGGATCCTGCGCGCCGAGCGGTCTGCATCAAGGGGGAGGAGCGCGGCCCAGCCCCGCTCTACGTTCGACAGGTCCACACCGGAGTTGGCGCAAACGAACCCGTGGCGCGTCTCGGTGACGAGCAGGTCGCCACGCCGGCGCAGGACCCGGACCGCCTCGCTCATCACCAGCTCCTTGTGCGAGAGCGGGTCTTCGGGGTCCACCTCCACCAGGCGCCCCTCCGCCTTCGAGACGATCTTCTGCGTAACCACGACCACGTCGCCCGAGCGCAGTGTGGCGGCGGCGGCTATCAGCTCCGCGAGCTCGTCACCGGGGCGGACCTCGGGCATCCCGGTGACCGGCAGGACCGACAGCGCCGCCGGCGGGGGGCTCACCGGCGTACCGATGCGAGAACGGTCTCGGCGAGCGCCCTCGCCTCGGCCGGCCCGCTCATAACGGTGGGCGCTACGACCGCGCGCATGCCGGCCGCTTCCACGTCGCCTGCCAGGTCCGCGTCCGCCTCGTCGATCACGAGCGACGACGCGTAGGGCGCCCACATGCGCGCTACTCCGACCACGGAAGGCTCGTGCCCCAGCTCCGCGAGCATCCTGTCGGCCGGGCCTTTCAAGGCGCGGCCGGCGACGATCGGCGAGACGGCCACGCTCGTGTCCCGCCGGGCCGAGACCGCGTCGGCGATCCCCCCGGTCCGGAGAACCGGACCGATCGACACGATCGGGTTGGACGGGCAGATGACCACGGCGTCGGCCTCCTCGATCGCCTCTATCACGCCGGGGGCCGCGACGGCCTGGTCGACCCCCCTGAACTGCACGCCGGCCACCTCCACGTCGTGGCGCCGCCCGACGAAGTACTCCTGGAAAGCGATGTCCTCGGTCGTGCCGCCGTCGGACTTCACGAGCACACGGGTCTCCACGCGGCTGTCGGTCATGGGCAGGACCCGGACCTGCACTCCCCAGCGGGCCGCGATCTCCGCAGTGACCTGAGAGAGGGTCGCCCCCTCCTCGAGCCGGGAGGTCCGGTAGAGGTGGGTTCCGAGGTCCTGATCGCCGAGGTTGAACCACCCGAGCCGGCCGTTGCTGTAGGCGCGGAGCTGTTCCATCGCCGACCAGGTCTCGCCGGTCAGCCCCCAACCGGTCTCAGGGTTGATCTTCCCCGCGAGCGTGTAGACGACGGTGTCCAGGTCCGGGCTGATGTGCAGGCCGTGCATCAGTGTGTCGTCGCCCGTGTTGACGACTGCGACGATGCCGGCGGGATCGGTCGCGGCGGCCAGCCCGCTGAGCATGCGGGCGGCCCCGACCCCTCCTGCCAGCGCCGTGATCACCAGGTCAACATATCCGGGCCGCTCCCACGGCCCCTCCGCCCCCGGTAGCTTCTGGCGGTGCTCAAGGTCGCCATAGACGCCACGCCGCTGGTCGGTGACCGTACGGGCATCGGCGTCGCGGTGGACGGCCTGGTCCGCGCGCTGGCGGCGCGCCCGGAGCTCGACCTGGTCGCCTACGGCCTGACCGCGTCGGGGTGGGGGGCGCTGAAGGCGCGACTCCCGCCCGGTGTGCGGCGCGCCCGCGCGCGAATGCCGGCCGGCGCCCTCATGCGAGCGTGGGCGTCATGGCCGTTCCCCCCGGTGGAGGCCTGGACGGGAAGGGCGGACGTCGTGCACGGCACCAACTTCGTGGTCCCGCCGGCGCGGCGGGCGCGGCGCTTGGTGACCGTGTGGGACCTCACCGCCGTGCGTTACCCCGAGCTGTGCACGACGACTTCCCGGCGCTACCCGCACCTCGTGCAGCGCGCCATCGACGGGGGCTCCTGGGTTCACACCGGGTCCAGGTACGTCGCGGATGAGATCGTCGAGCACTTCGGGGCCGACCGGGACAGGGTTCTCGTCGTCCCCCCCGGGGTCACGCCGGCGGTGATCGGGCCGGTTCGCCCCCGTAGCGGGCCGCCCTACGTCCTCGCCCTCGGCACGGTGGAGCCGCGCAAGGACTACCCGGGTCTCGTCGCGGCGTTCGACATCGTGGCCGATGACCACCGGGATCTCGAGCTGTGGATCGCCGGGCCGGAGGGGTGGGGCGAGGAACAGCTGTCAGAGGCGCTGGGCAGGTCCCGCCACCGCGACCGCGTGAGGCGGCTCGGCTGGGTCCCGGACGTCGCCGGCGTGCTGGCGGGTGCGGCCTGCCTCGCCTACCCGTCCCTTTACGAGGGATTCGGCTTCCCGCCGCTCGAAGCGATGTCCGCTGGCGTGCCCGTCGTGGCGACTTCCGCCGGATCGGTGCCCGAAGTCGCCGGTGAGGCCGCGGTGCTGGTGCCCCCCGGGGACCCGACCGCGCTCGCCGGCGCCATCGCGAGGGTGATCGGTGACGGCGCGCTGCGCCGGCAGCTCATCGAGCTCGGTTTGAGGCGGGTGGACGGGTTCAGCTGGGGGTCGTCTGCGAGCGCGATGGTCGACGCCTACCGCGCGGTGGCCGGCGCCTGACAGATCCACGCCCGGCTTCGAGGACTTCTGCGAACACCGCGGCGAAGCGACCGCGCTGCGGCTCGCGGAGCGGTTCGCGGGACCGGCGCGCCGCGGTGCTCGTGGTGTCCGGCAGCAGGGCAAGGACGGCGTCCGCGATGCTCCCGGCGTTCCCCGGCTCGACCAGCCTGCCTGCCGGAGTCGGGCCCGACACCGCGCCGGTCCCGAGGATCTCGAGCGGGCCCCCCGCGGCCCCCGCCACCACCGGCACGCCGCAGGCGAGCGCCTCGACGACCACCAGACCGAACGGCTCTGGTTCGCTCGACACGGCCACGAAGACGTCCAGGTCGGCCATGAGCTGAGCGACGTCACGGCGATGGCCGAGCCAGTGGACCCCCGGGATGGAGGCGGCCCTCGCTTCGAGCGACCTGGCGTAGGCCTCCTTCCCCGGCACGGTCGCCCCGGCCACGGCAAGCTCCGCGTCGGGGCGCACCTCGCGCACCAGCTCGAACGCGTCGAGGAGCGAGTCGAGCCCCTTCCACGTGTCGAGGCGGGCCGCCGAGCCCACCAGCGGGACGCCGTCGCCTATGCCCGCCGCGGCCCGGAACGAGCCGGCCCGCTCGGGCCGGAACTCGTCTGCGTCCGCCTCGTCGGTGACGACGACGACGTTGGCTGGATCGAGTTGCCGGGCCACAGCTGACGATACGGCGATCACCACATCGGCGAAACGGCGTGCCAGGAACCGTTCGACCCGAAGCGCCGCCCCGGACTGGAAGACGATCTCGCGTGCGTGCCACACGTGCGGCCGGCGGGTGGCCGCGGCGGTCGCCCAGCCCACCCAGGAATGCAGCGAGTTGGTGTGCACGACGGACGCTCGTACCCGCGCCGCCAGGACCGCCAGCCGTACGACCGTCACCGGCCACATCAACGCGAAGACCGCCCACCTTGCGCGTCCCCCGCTAGTGGTGAGGCGCGCCATGGGCACCGTGTGCAGAATGATCCCGGCGGAGGCATACTCTTCCGCCAGCCGCGCCGGCGCCGGGATCGCTACGTGGCACTCCCACCCGTCGTTCGCCAGCTGGCGGAGCATTCGGATCAGGGCGTGCTCGGATCCTCCGCCGTCGGAGACGGGTTGCACGGAGAGGATGCGCTTGTTGAGAGTGGCGGTCAATGCGGAGCAGCTCCTGTACCGGTCACCGGGTGGCATCGGCCGGTACACGGCGCAGCTGCTGACTGTACTGCCGCTCCTGCACGCCGACGTCGAGGTGGTGCCCTTCACCGCTCTGCACAGGCGGAGCGACGTGTCCGGCGCGCTCCACGCGGCCGGGTGCCGTACCAGCCCCCGGATGCTGCCCCTTCCGAGACCGGTGCTCTACGACTCCTGGCACGCGCTCGGTTTCCCCCCTGTTCCCGGCCGCTGGGGTTGCGACCTAGTGCATGCCCCTTCGGTCGCGGTGCCACCCAGATCACGCGTCCCGCTCGTGGTGACGGTCCATGACGCCGCACCTGAGCTGTACCCGGACGCCTTCACGGCGCGTGGCCTTCGCTTCCACCGCCAGGGAATCGCGGCCGCGGCCGAGCGCGCCGACGTGGTGCTCACCGTCAGCGAGGCGGCAGCCGAGGAGATAGCCGCGAATTCGCCGATTCCTGTTTCGCGCATACGGGTGGTCCCCAACGGTGTCGCCCCGGTAGACGTCGAGGCTGCCGAGCGCGACTCGTACCTCGGTGCGCTCGGGCTTCTCGAACGGCCCTACGTGTTCTGGGTTGGGAGCCTCGAACCGCGCAAGGGGGTGGACACCCTCGTGGCCGCCGCCGCTGAGCTGCGCCGCCGGCCCGGAGCCCCGGACTTCCGGCTCGTCCTCGCCGGCTACGAGGGCTGGCTCGGCCCCGACATCAGCGCACGAGCCGGTGCCGAGCAGCCCCTCCAGCTCGGTCGCGTCACCGAACGGCAGCTCTGGTCGCTGTATGCCGGGGCGACGCTCTTCGCCTTCCCGAGCCTGCACGAGGGTTTCGGCCTGCCCGTCGCCGAGGCGATGAGCCAGGGCGTCCCCGTCCTGGCGTCCGACATCCCCGCCCTCCGCGAAGTGAGCGCCGGCGCCGCCCGGCTGGTCCGCCCCGGTGCTCCGGGCGAATGGGCGGATGCGCTCTGCGAGCTCCTCGGGTCTCCGGCGCAGCGCGCGCAGCTCTCCGCTGCCGGGCGGGAGAGAAGCTCTCATCTCACGGTAGAGGCGATGATGTCCGGGATCCGGGCCGTCTACCGCGAGCTCACGGGCAGCTAGGGTCGTCCCACGTGCGTGCGCTCGTCACAGGTAGCAACGGGTTCGTCGGCCGGTGGCTCGTGGCGCACCTCGAAGCCCAAGGCGACCAGGTAACGGGTCTCGACGCGGAAGTCGACATCACCGACGCCGCGGCCATCACGGAGGCGGTGGTCGCGGTCAACCCGGAAGCGATCCTGCACCTCGCGGCCCAGGCGAGCGTGGGTGCCTCCTGGAGCGACCAGGCGGGGACCTACGAGGTCAACACCATCGGGGCGGTGAACGTCCTCGGCGCCGCCGCCAGCTGCGCCCGCCCGCCGCGTGTGCTGCTCGTCAGCTCGTCGGAGGTGTACGGCCGGGTGACCGAGTCGGACCTGCCGGTCACCGAGGACCAGCCGTTCGCGCCGGTGAGCCCCTACGCGGCCAGCAAGGCCGCCGCCGAGATCGCCGGTATCCAGGCGTGGCTCGGCAGGGGCGTGGAGGTCGTGCGCGCCCGGCCGTTCAACCACACCGGGCCCGGGCAGCGGACCGACTTCGTCGTGCCGGCGCTCGCCCGGCAGGTCGCAGAGGCGGCGGGATCGGGGGCGGAGGCGCTCTACACGGGCAACCTGGACGCCCGGCGCGACATTTCCGACGTGCGCGACGTGGTGCGCGCCTACCGGGCCCTTGCGGTATCCGGGCAGGCGGGCGAGGCGTACAACGTCTGCTCCGGCCGGGCGGTGAGTATCCGGGACGTCGCCGAACGGCTCCTGCGGATCGCAGGTGTCGACGTGCCGATCGTCGTGGACCCCGAACGGGTCAGGCCGGTCGACCTGCCGGAGCTGAGGGGCGACCCTGCCAAGCTGCGCCTTGCGACCGGGTGGGAGCCGCGGATCGATCTCGACGCGACGCTCGCGGACGTGCTCGCACACTGGAAGCGCCCGGCCGCAGAGGCGGCCGGGCGCTGACCCAGGGGGGATTGGAAGAGGAGAAGGGTTAGCTCAACCCGGCGTAGGTGCGGACGGTCTTGGCGAGCTCCTCGAACTGCTCGCGGGCGGTCGCCAGCTGGACGCCGACCATCTTGCTGGCGGCGGTCACCTGCTCGCTGACCTGCTGGGTGAACTCCTCGCGCGCGGTCTCTGCCTGCGAGCGGGCGAGCTTCGCGTAGGCCTCCACCTGGGTTCCCAGGTCGCCGACCTGCGCGAGCTGAGCCTCGAGCTGCTTGGCGAGCTCGCCGAGCTGCTTGGTCAGCTCGACACGGCGGACCTGAGCCTTCTGGAATCCGAGGACGCCCAGGCCGACGGCGACGTACGCACCCTCTCTGAGGGCCTGGTTGAACTCGGCTGCGGCCTTGTTGACATCGATCTGGGGGAAGGTGATCTCCGGCACTGTCTCTCCTTGCTCGGCGCTGGCGCCCGGTCCACTCCCGGGGGGCGCTTGCTGTGATACTCATAATGTATAACAGTTGCAAGCACTTTGCAAGCATCCGCAGCGTGATTTCCCGGTGGCGTAGGTCACAAACGCGTGGCTCGGTCTTTTCCCAAGGGGAAGCAGGGCGCGCCCGACCGGCCACTCGCGGTCGAGGCCACTACGCTCGCCACCCCGGATGAGCGCCGAAACACAAACCTCGGCCCCCGCTGTCGTCGCGGTGGTTGTCACCTGCGACCCGGGACCGTGGCTCGAGCAGGTTCTGGCGTCGCTCGCTGCGCAGGACTACCCGAACATGTCGGTGATCGTGGTCGACGCGGGCAGCCACACCGACCCGACGCCGGCGGTCAACGCCTCGCTGCCCGGTGCCTTCGTGCGCCGCCTCCCCGGCCGGGTCGGCTTCGGCACCGCCGCAAATGAGGTGGCCCGGCTCGTGGAAGGTGCGTCTCACTACCTCATCTGCCACGACGACGTGGTCCTCGCCCCGGACGCCCTGCGCCTGCTCGTCGAGGAGGCGTTCCGGTCGAACTCCGGCATCACCTCACCCAAGTACGTCCAGTGGGATGCCCCCGAACGGCTCCTCGCCGTGGGTGCGACCACGGACAAGGTCGGCGTCGTGCACGACATCATCGACCCGGGCGAGCTCGACCAGGAGCAGCACGACGCTGTCCGGGAGGTCCTCGTTGCCCCGGCCGGTGTCACGCTGGTACGCGCCGACCTCTTCGACGCTCTGGGGGGGTTCGACCGGGCCGTCGACGCGTTCGGCGAGGACGTCGCCCTGTCGTGGCGGGCACGGGTCGCCGGCGTGGGCAGCCTCAGCAGCAGTGGGAACAGCGACG
>DAIRCY010000071.1:8531-12317 GCA_036796435.1 Acidimicrobiales bacterium | reverse complement strand
CCCCGAGCACCCCGAGGTGATGTGGCAGCTCTCCGAGACCGTCGACGGCCTGGCCGACGCATGCCGGGCCTTCGGCCTACCGGTGATCGGGGGCAACGTCAGCCTCTACAACGAGACGGCAGGGACCGACATCCTGCCGACGCCGGTGCTCGGCGTGCTCGGGCTCGTCGAGCGCCTCCGCCGCCGACCGCCACCGATGGGCTTGTCGGCGGGGTCGGCCGTGCTCTTGCTGGGGCGCCGTCGCCACGACGCCGGGACGCCCTATCCCCTCGCGGGGAGCCGCTGGGCGGTCGAGGGGCGCGGACGGCGACGCGGCGTGCTTGGTGTGCTCGACTTCGCAGCGCACACCCGCCTCACGTCCTTCGTCGCGTCGGTCGTGGGCGAGGCTGTCGCCGGCGGCGAGCGGATGCTCGACGCGGTGCACGACGTCTCGGCGGGCGGTCTCGGGCTCGCGCTCGCCGAGATGGCGGCGTCGGGGGCGGTCGGCGTCGAGGTCGACGGGGTGGACGGCCACGAGGAGCTGTTCACGGAGATTCCCTCCCGCGTCCTCGTCGCGACGAGCCGCCCCGACGAGGTGTGCGGGCGCGCCGCAGCCGCAGGCGTCCCCGCAGCGGTGATCGGCTCCGCGAGAGGGGCGCGGTTCGTGGTCGCCGGCCTGGTCGACCTGGCGATCCGGGAGCTGCTCGGCGCGTGGAGGGACTCGCTCGAGGGCAGGCTGGAGCCGGCGCGCTAAGTCAGGGCGCCGGAGGGCCGCCGCGCACGGAGCTCCGCCAGGACCTCGTCGGGGACCGCCAGGTCCCCTTCGCCCTTCCCCACCCAGAGGTCGGTCTTGACCGTGCCGTGGTAGTCGGAGCCGCCGGTCGCCACGAGGCCGTGGCGCCGCGCGACCGCGACGAGGCCGGCGCGCTCTTCGGGCGTGTACCTGCCGTAGTACGCCTCCATCCCTGCGAACCCGGCGTCGGCGAGCTCGGCAGCGACGGCGTCGAGGCCATCGAAATCGAGCCCGAGCGTGAAGGGATGGGCGAGCACCGCAACGCCGCCCGACGCGGCGGCTGCGGCGGCGATGTCGGCCGGGGGGACCCGGGACTTCGGGACGTACGCGGGCCGGCCCTCGCCGAGCCACCGGTCGAAGGCGTCGGGGATCGACTCGGCGAGGCCCTGGCGCACGAGCAGCTTGGCGACGTGCGGGCGGCCCACGCTCTCCTCGCCGGCGGCCTCCGCCACGATCTCCTCGTAGGTGATCGGCACGCCGAGCTCGGCGAGCCGGTCGGCCAGGCTGCGGTTCCGAGCGACCCGGTCGTCGCGCAGGGCAGCGAGCTCGGACTGGAGCGCCCCGTCGCCCTCCTCGACGAAGTAGACGAGCACGTGGGCGCTCGTGCCCCGGTACCGGCAGGAAACCTCGCACCCCGCCACGAGCTCGACCCCCAGCTGCGCCGCGCGTGCGCGGGCACGGCCGATGCCGGCGAGGGTGTCGTGGTCGGTGAGGGCGACCGCGGCGCAACCGGCCGCCGCCGCCAGCTCGGGGATCCGCTCGGGGGGATCGCTCCCGTCGGAGCAGGTGGAGTGGGTGTGCAGGTCGATCACGCCGCGCGGACGCTACCAAGGGGCCGCGACGGGCCATGCCCCTCCGCGAACGCCCTCCAGTACACTGCCATCGAAGCAATGGAGCGGTCGTCGCCCGGCCCGCGCACGTTCGCCGCCGCGCCGACTCGAAGACGACAGGGGCGGAGCACGGGATCTTGAAGGAAGCCTGCGGGGTCTTCGGGGTGTACGCGCCGGGACGACTGGTGTCGCACCTCACCTTCGACGGCCTCTACGCCCTCCAGCACCGCGGCCAGGAATCCGCGGGGATGGCGGTGAGCGACGGCCGGACGGTCACCGTCGTGAAGGACATGGGCCTCGTCACCCGGGTGTTCGACGAGCGGACCCTCTCTGGGCTGTCGGGCCACCTCGCCATGGGCCACACCCGGTATTCGACGCACGGGTCGTCGGACTGGCGTGCCGCCCAGCCGGTGTACCGCCCGGTCGGCGGCGCGGGCTTCGCCCTCGGCCACAACGGGAACCTCACGAACACGCCGGAGCTCGCCTCGCGTGCGGGGATGCTGCCCGGGATGGTCGCGACCGACAGCGACGTCGTGGCGGAGCTGCTCGCCCAGGCCCTCCCCACCGCGGTGGCCGCCGCGGGCGCCACAGGGGCCGGCGGACTGGCGGGCGCCCTGCGCGAGGTGCTGCCCACCCTCGAGGGCGCCTTCTCGCTCGTGCTCATGGACTCCGAGCGGCTGTACGGGGTCCGGGACCCCCACGGCTTCCGGCCACTCTGCCTCGGCCGCCTCGGCTCGGCGGAGCGGCCCGAGGGGTGGGCGCTCGCCTCGGAGTCGCCCGCGCTCGACGTGATCGGCGCGACGTTCCTCCGCGAGCTCGAGCCCGGTGAGCTCGTCACCATCGACGGCGCCGGCTCCGACGGCGTGCACGCCGAGCAGCTCTTCGAGCCGGGCGCCGTCGCGCCGCACCTGTGCATCTTCGAGTTCGTGTACTTCGCGCGGCCCGACACCCGTCTCTACGGGCGGGAGGTGCACGGAGCGAGACGGCGGATGGGGGAGCTCCTCGCCGAGCAGGCGCCGGCCGCCGCAGATCTCGTCATGGGCGTCCCCGAGTCCGGGGTCCCTGCCGCCGAGGGGTTCTCACGTCGTAGCGGCATCCCCTACGGCCAGGGGCTCGTGAAGAACCGCTACATCGGCCGGACGTTCATCGACCCCGAGCCCGACGCACGCCGCGACGCGGTCCGGCGGAAGCTGAACCCGCTCCGCGAGAACATCGCGGGGAAGCGGCTCGTCGTCGTGGACGACTCGATCGTGCGGGGCACGACGACGCGAGCGATCGTGCAGATGTTGCGCGACGCCGGCGCGACCGAGGTGCACATGCGCGTGTCGTCCCCGCCGTTCCGCTGGCCCTGCTTCTACGGGATCGACACCCCCACACGCGACGAGCTGCTCGCCGCGACCATGACGCTCGAGGAGATGGAGCGGTTCCTCTGCGTCGACTCGCTCGCCTACATCGGCCTCGACGAGCTGAAGTCGGCGATCGGAGTCGGCGACGCCGGGTGGTGCGACGCCTGCCTCACCGGCCGCTACCCGACCGCGGTGACGCTCGGTCCTTCGCGGGCGGGGGTGGCCGGCAGCCCCGCGGACCACGACCGCGCCGATTCCGCCGATTCCGTGCAGCCCGTCCAGCCCGTCCAGCCCGTCCTGCCCGTCCTGCAGGTCGCGTTGCCGGGCGTCTGACGCACGGACAGGACCATGCGCGTGCCGGACCCGGGCGAACGCACGGAGGGCGCCGGGCAGCCTGTCGGGAGCGGCGCCACGTATGCCGGCGCCGGCGTCGACATCGACGCCGGGGACGAGGCCGTCGAGCGCATCAGGACGCTCGCCGCGTCCACCGAGCGTCCCGGGGTGCTCGGCGGGATCGGCGCATTCGCGGGCTCCTTCGCGCTCGACACCGCCAGGTACCCCCACCCTGTCCTCGTCTCGGCGACCGACGGGGTGGGCACGAAGCTGCTCGTCGCGCGCGCAGTGTCCCGCTTCGACACCGTCGGGATCGACCTCGTCGCGATGTGCGTCGACGACGTGGTGTGCGCGGGCGCGGAGCCGCTCTTCCTCCTCGATTACATCGCGATGGGCAAGCTCCTCCCCGATCGGGTCGCGGCTCATCGCCACGCGGCCCGGCGTCGTTCGCGCGAGGTCAGCGGCCCCGCGATTGCCAGGACTTGCCCTCGACCGCCACCGCCGG
>DAIRCY010000071.1:0-8521 GCA_036796435.1 Acidimicrobiales bacterium | reverse complement strand
GATCGTCGGCGGTGTCGCCGAAGGTTGCCGGCGCGCCGGTTGCGCGCTGGTGGGCGGGGAGACCGCGGAGCACCCCGGAGCGATGGGGCCGGACGACGTCGATCTGGCGGGCTTCGCGGTCGGCGTGGTCGAGGCGGGGAACGAGCTCGGCCCGCACCGGGTGGCTGTCGGTGACCTCCTGGTGGGCATCCCCTCGCCAGGACTGCGCTCGAACGGGTACTCGCTCGCCCGCCTCGTGCTCATCGAGCGCGCTGGCCTCGGCCTCGACGGGCCGGCGTGGACAGGCGCGGCGCACTCGCTTGCCGACGAGCTCCTCGTTCCCTCCGTCGTGTACAGCCCGGCCGTCCTGGCGGTATTGCGGGCGTGCCCGGCAGCCGTCCACGCATGCGCGCACATCACCGGTGGCGGCATCCCGGGCAACCTCTCGCGGGTGCTCCCGCGCGACGCCGACGCGCACCTCGACCGCGCGGCGTGGGAGGTCCCGCGCATCTTCACCGAGATCGCGAGGCTCGGGGCCATCTCGGACGCGGAGATGGCACGTGTCTTCAACCTCGGGCTCGGTATGGTCCTCGTCGTGGACCCGTCGTCGGCCGACGCTGTGCTCGCCGCGCTCGGCACCGTGCAGGGTGTGCCGAGGGCGGTCGTGGTCGGTGAGATCGTCGCCGGGACGCGTGGCGTGCGGCTGTGAGCGGGGGCACAGGCGCGGGAGGTCCGCACGCCGGAGACGTGACGCAGCACCGGCTGCCCTCCCTCGGCTCGCCGGCACTCGAATCGCTCCGCGAGCATCTACTGGAGCACGCCGTGAGGCGGGGGGACTTCGTCCTCAAGTCCGGGCGGCGCAGCGGCTGGTTCATCGACGCCAAGCAGACCGTCTGCCGGCCCGAGGCGATGCTCCTCGTCGCCGAGGCGGTGCTCGATCTCCTGCCCGCGGACGCAACCGCGATCGGCGGCCTGACCATGGGTGCGGACCCCGTCTCCTTCGTGACGGCCGCGGTCGCCGCCGGGCGCGGCCGTCCCCTGAGGGCGTTCAGCGTGCGCAAGGAGGAGAAGGACCACGGGGCGGGCGGCCGCATCGCCGGTGCGCTCGACCCCGGGGACAAGGTGGTCGTGACCGAGGACGCGGTCACCCGCGGCACGTCGCTCCTCGAAGCGGCCCGCGCCGTGCGCGCCGCCGGCGCCGAGCCCGTCCTCCTCGTGGCGATCGTCGATCGGGGAGGCACGGTCACCGCCATGGCCGCCGAGGAAGGGCTGCCGTTCCGCGCGGTGCTGACCGCCCCCGACCTCGGCTTCCCGTTCGAAGGTGAGTGAGGGTCCGCGACGGCGAGCGAAGAGCTCGAGCGTGACTGAAGCGGGAGGGTGACCGGGTAGGTCGGACAGATGCCCCGCCGCGGACCGCTCGCGAGCAGCTACGCGGGCGCACTCGGCCTGGTGGCGTTCTCGCTCATCCCCTACCTCATGCTCTCGGCGGCGGTGTTCCCGCTTCTGCCCCTCATCTCGAAAGCTCTCCATCTCAGCTCGCACTCGCTCGACGTCACGGTCGCCATGTCGACGGCTGCGTACTCGTTTGGCACCGTGCTGGCGGTCCAGCTCGCCGCACGCCTGCCTCCTCGGCGGATGCTCCTCGCCTACGAGGCGCTGTTCGTCGCGGCCTCGGTCGCCGCGGCATGGTCGCCTTCCGGCTGGGTCTTCGTCGCCGGCTTCGTCGTGCAGGGCCTGTGCACCAGCCTGCTGCTCATCGCGTCGGTGCCTCCCCTCGTCACCGGCTTCGGCCATGAGAAGCTCCCGATGACCGGCGGCGTGATGAACCTGTGCATCTTCGGCGCCGTGGCGGTCGGACCCACCCTCGGTGCGATCGAAGCGTCGGGCCTCGACTGGCGCATGCTGTTCTGGGTCGTCTGCGGCCTCGCGGGTGTCGCCGCGCTGCTCGCTCTCGTGACCTACGAGCACCAGGAGCCGATCCACCCCGACTCCCCGGTGGACTTCGTCGGCGTGGGGCTGGCGGGCGCAGGGTGCGGCCTCGCCTTCTTCGGCGCAGGCGAGATCGAGGCGTCGCACGCGGTGAGCCTCGAGACGCTGGTGCCGCTGGTCGCCGGCGTCGCGATGCTCGTCGCCATGATCGCCTACGAGTACCGAGCTGAGCAGCCGCTCATGCCGGTGAAGCAGCTCGCCAGCACCTTTCCGGTCTTCGGGATCTTCACCGCCGCGACGGCGAGCGCGTCGTCGTTCGCGCTGATGGAGCTGGTGATGACCGGCCTCCACAACTCCAGCACACCCACCACCTCGGGCTTGCTCTTCCTCCCCGAGTTCCTCGGCGCGGTGGCGATGGCCGCGCTCTTCGGCAGGCTCTTCCGGTCGCGCTGGACGCCGGTCATGACGATCGCCGGCCTCGTGGTGCTCGCCGGTGGTGGCGGCGTCCTTCTCGTCACCGGACCGTCTGGCAGCGCGCTCGTCGGGGTCGCCACGGGGCTGATCGGGCTCGGCGTCGGCGCCTCCGTCTCCCCTGCGCTCTACGTGGTCGGCTTCACGCTCCGGTCCTCTGAGATCCAGCGGGTGTTCGCGCTCGTCGAGCTCATCCGCGGCGTGACCGCGTTTCTGGTTGCGCCGATCCTCGCCTTCGTCGCCGCGGTGGTGAGCGTCTCGGCGGTCGCCGGCTTCTCCGTGACCGTCTGGATCTGCGTCGGCATCGCGACGGCGGGCGTCTTCGGAGGGCTCGTGCTGCTGTGGGCCGGGCGGGCACAGCTCCAGGTCCCCGACCTCGCGCGCTGGCAGGAGGGGGAGCCGGCCTGGAAGTCCCCGTCGGTCTTGGCGCGCCTGCGAAGTGGCGGGCCCGCCGACGCGGCCGCGTCCGGCGGGACACAGGGGCGGGGCGATCCTTCACGGTCCGCGGCGTAGGCGGCCGCGCAGGATCCGGAGCAAGATGGGGGCATGGGACTCTTCCAACGCGCTCACGACATCGTCGAGGCGAAGGCCAACAAGGCACTGGACCAGGCCGAGAACCCGGCGGACATGCTCGACCTCTCCTACGAGAAGATGCTCGAGCAGCTGACCCAGGTACGCCGTGCGCTCGTCGACATCGCGGCCTCGCGCAAGCGGGTCGAGCTCCAAGAGACCCAGCTCCGCCAGTCCATCGCCCACCTCCAGGACCAGGCGCAGGCGGCGATCGGGCAGGGCAGGGACGATCTCGCCAAGGAGGCGCTCGCCCGCAAGGCGGCGGCGCAGCAACAGATCGACCAGATGGACCCGCAGCACGAGCAGCTCACCGAGCAGGAGCAGAAGCTCGAGCAGACGCTCGACCAGCTGCAGACGCGCGTGAACGCCTTCCGCACCCAGAAGGAGACCCTCAAGGCGGAGTACACGGCGTCGAAGGCGGTGACCAGCGTCAACGAGAGCGTCTCTGGGATCTCGAAGTCCATCAGCGACTCGGGCGCCGCATTGCAGCGCGCGCAGGACAAGATCGCGACGATGCAGTCGCGCGCGCAGGCGACCGACGAGCTGCTCGAGTCAGGAGTGCTCGAGGACGTGGGCGGCGGCACCGACGACATCCAGAAGGAGCTGGACGAGATCAGCACCAAATCGGACATCGACGGCGAGCTCGCGGCCCTCAAAGCGCAAGTCGGAACCTCCGGCTCCGCAGGGGCACTGGCCTCGGGCGCCGGCTCGCCGGCTGGGGCGGGTGAGGGCGCTGGTGGGGGGGCGGTGACTTCTTAGGGCGCTCCGGCGCGTCGCCCGTCGCCCGCTGCGCGGCCGTCGTGCTCCTTGGCGAGGTGCCGGTGCTCGAGGCGCTTCCTGATGAGACGCCTGCGGGCTTGCAGCTCGCGGTGGGTGAGCCGCTCGACGTTCTCTGTCAGCCCGAGCGAGCTCCGAAGCCCCGCGAGCTCGACGTCGCCGATCTCGCCGGGTGCCACGCCGAGGTCGCGGGCGATGCGTTCGCCGTGGCGCGACTGGAGATGGGTGAGGATGGCGACCATCTGGCCGAGGACGTCGACGTCGGGGGCCATCGACGCCATGGCGTTGTCGATGAAGAGCATGTCCTTCACGAAGAGCATGAGGGCCTTCGGCATCCGGGCGCCGTAGGCGAGGAGGGACTTGGTCATCTCCCGGATCTCCCGCGTGAGCTGCTCCGCGTCCATCGTGGCCGGGTCGACGACGGGTTGGTCCAGCCGCAGATCGGCGATCACCGCGTCGATGTCGACGTCGTCGGGGAGCGCCCCGAGCTCGCGCATCGCCGACACCTGTGCCCGGACGTCGTTGGTGGCCGTGGACATGACGAGCCGGAGGAGGCCCCGCCTCCCCCGCTCGTCCAGCCTTCCGGTGATCCCGAAGTCGAGCAGGGCCACCCGCCCGTCCGGGCAGACGAGCAGGTTGCCGGCGTGGAGGTCCCCGTGGAACACGCCGAACAGGACGAGCCCCTCGAGGAAGGCGAGCAATGCCGCGAGGAGCACCTGGGCGGTGTCGATCCCCGCCGCGCGCATGGTCTCCGCGTCCCCCCAGGCGTAGCCGTGGAGCCGCTCCATCACGAGGACGCGGCGGGTGACGAGGCTCGGATGCGGCCGGGGCACGACGAGTGCGCGCTCGGCCCGAGACGGCGCGACGGACGCGAGGACGCGCGCCAAGTCGAGCATGTTCTCGGCCTCCAGCCTGAAGTCGAGCTCTTCTGCGATCGTCTCGGCGAACAGGTCGATGAGGGCGGGCGGGTTGGCCAGCGCCGCGACGGGGATCCGCCCCACGAGCAGCGGCGCGAGCCACGCCATGACGGCGAGATCGCGCCGGACCTGTCGGTCGATGTCGGGTCGCTGGACCTTGACGACGACCTCCTCGCCGCTGCGCAGACGGGCGGCGTGTGCCTGTGCGATCGACGCCGCGGCGATGGGGACCTCCTCGAACGAGGAGAACACCGCCTCGAGCGGCCGACCGAGCTCCGACTCGACGGTCCGTCGGACGGTGTCGAAGCTCTCCGCCGGCACCTGGTCGCGGCAGAGCCTGAACTCGCCGACGAGCTCTTCAGGGAAGACCCCCTCTCCCGCGGAGAGGATCTGGCCGAGCTTGATGTAGGTCGGGCCCAGCCGTTCGAATGCGAGGCGCAGCCGCCGGGAGAGGCCGCGCCGGGACCTGGCCCGGCCGTGCCGCCGGTCGACGCCGTACCACGCTCCGAGCGCCGGCCCGAGCACTGCGAGGACACGGACGGCCGCGCCGGCGGGGGGCAACGCGCGCCGCCTGGCGAGCCCGCGCGTGCGGGCGGCCGTCTCGGCGCGCAGCGCGTCGAGACCGTGGTGCCATTCGAGCTGCGAAGGGTCGACGGTCCAGGGCGGTTCGTCGGAGAACGCCCCCCACTCGAGATCGACCGGTCCGCCCACCTCGCCGACGTTAGGGGGCCGCGGCCGGACGGCAGCACGCCCCGTCGGGTCGCCGCGCCGTAGTGTGCGGTCGGTGCGCTTCACCGCAGAGCACCGGTTCTCTGCGCCCCCCGGAGCGGTCGCGGGGGTGCTCGGCGACGCCGACTTCTACCGGTCGCTCGACCTCCCTGACCTCCGGCTGCTCGAGATCCGGCCCCTCGACGCGGCCGCAGAGGCCTCGCCGGGATCATCGGGGCTGCTGCTCCGGTACGAGTACGTGGGGAGCCTCGATGCCGCCGCACAGCGTCTGCTCGGCGGCGCGCGGCTGGCGTGGGCCCAGGAGGTCCGGCTCCGCGGATCTTCCGGGGGAAGCCTCACCTTCGCCGCGGAGTCCAGGCCGGGCCTCCTCCACGGCGACGCCGCCTTCGCGTTCGAGGGCGACGGCACCGGCACCGTCCGTCGCTTGGAGGGAGAGCTCGTGATCGCCGTGCCCGTGCTGGGAGGCATCGCCGAGCGACGGATCGTCCCCGGGGTCCTGCACCGGCTGGACGTCGAAGCGGAGGCCGTGAGCGACCGCCTGAGGTCGGGCTGACCTTCACGGACTCCGTCACCGGTTCGAAACCTGGAGCAACCGGCAACTCGTTTCTCCCACTGCGTTGCGCACGCAGCGTGGCAGCGCGGAGCCGCGTGAACTGGTACTTCGCTCACGCGATCTATTGGGGACGGAGACCGGCGTCCCGGATTTCGGCGGCGCAAATGTTACGTTTCCGCGACGAAGTTCGGGGGAAGAGCACCGGCACGATCGCCGCATTCGAGGGGAACAGACCCGGGACGCCTGAAGGGACGGAAGGGAGCAGGGTTGCGTCCGTGGGGGCCCCGTGTTACGGTTCTGCGTCGGTTGTAGTGAACTTGCAACGTGAGTTGGTGGACTGCGGCGCCGAAAGTCGCTCCCGAAAGCAGCCGGACCCTGTCACCAGCGCGGTGACCGAGACAGATAGGAGTGTGGGGGATGCGTCAACGCTTCAAGGCCCTGAGGGGGCTGGCCGTCGGCCTTGCCACCGTGGGCATGGTGTCGCTCGGGTCGGTGGTCATCGCCGCACCGACGAGCGGTGCGGCGGTCACAAAGACAGTCGTGACCTTCGCCGAAGGTGCGGGTGCTTCACCCAACTACATCTTCCCGTTCACCACATTGGCCCACTTCAGCGTGGCGAACCTCTCGCAGTTCCAGGAGTACATGTACCGGCCGCTCTACTGGTTCGGCAAGGGCTCGACCCCGACAATGAACCCCAAGCTGTCGCTGGCTGCGCCGCCCAAGGCGTCCAACGGCGACAAGACATACACGATCACCCTCAAGACATACAAGTGGTCGAACGGTGAGAAGGTCACCGCCACAGACGTCCTCTTCTGGATGAACATCTGGCACGCCAAGCCCACAGGGTTCGCGGGCTATTTCCCGGGCGGCCTCTCGCTTCCGACAAGCGTGAAGACGATCAAGGTCACAAGCCCGACCACGATCACCTTCAGCCTGAAGCGGTCGTTCAACCCGCACTGGATGCTCTACAACGAGTTCTCCGAGATCACGCCCATGCCCAAGGCCTGGACACGTACCTCGCTGACCGCTGCGCCGGGATCGGGCGGCTGCTTCAACGCGCCGTTCGGCTCGAAGGACGCCGCGTGCAAGGCCGTCTACATCTTCTTGTCGGAGCAGTCCGGGTACAACCCGACAAAGCCGACAACAAAGATCAACGCCCTGCCGACCTACGCGACGAGCCCGCTTTGGTCGGTCGTCGACGGGCCGTGGAAGCTCCACTCCTTCGGCGCCACACAGCCCGCGGTGATGGTCCCGAACCCCACATACTCCGGCCCGAACAAGCCGAAGGTGAAGGAGTTCATCGAGAAGCCGTTCACGACATCTTCGGCCGAGTACAACGCCCTGGTGGCCGGCACAATCGACCTCGGCTACCTGCCGGGCACAGACATCACCTCGAACGCGACCCCGCCGACCAAGGCGTCGCAGAACCTGAAGCCTGGGAAGAACAACCCGCGGCTGTCCTCCACATACAAGATCGAGGCGGCCTACGCGTGGCAGATCACCTACTTCCCGGAGAACTTCAACTCGACGGGTGACACAGGCAACGCCGGGCCGATCTTCAAGCAGCTCTACTTCCGCCAAGCGCTCCAGGAGCTCGTGACACAGATCGCCTACATCAACCACATCGAGAAGGGCTACGGGGTGCCGACCTACGGCCCGGTGCCGGTGTGGCCGCACAACTCCTTCGCCTCGAAGTACGAGGAGAAGAACCCGTACCCCTACAGCCCCTCGAAGGCGAAGCGGCTGCTCACCTCCCACGGCTGGAAGGTGGTGCCGAACGGCGTGAGCACCTGCAAGAAGCCCGGCACCGGTCCGCACAACTGCGGGAAGGGCATCAAGAAGGGCGCCAAGCTGCAGTTCACACTGCAGTACGCGTCGGGCACAAAGACGCTCACGAACCTGATGGACGCCGAGCGGGGCTCGTGGCTTTCGGCGGGGATCAAGATGAACCTCTCGTCGGCCACCTTCAACACCATCATCGGCAACGCGGTCCCCTGCCACCTGAAGCCCGGGACAACCAAGACATGCAAGTGGGAGATGGAGAACTGGGGAGGCGGCTGGATCTACGCCCCGGACTACTACCCCTCGGGGACAGAGCTCTTCGAGACCGGTGCGGCGTCCAACTCCGGTGACTTCTCCACAAAGACCAACGACCACCTGATCGCCCAGACCGAGACGGGCAAGGCGACGCTCACGAAGTACGAGAACCTCGTCGCCAAGAGGCTCGCGGTGATCTGGCAGCCAGTGCCTGTGACCGCCTCCGAGGTCCACAAGGGACTCCACACCGGGCCACTCAGCCCGCTGGACGACACGACACCGGCGACATTCAGCTGGAAGTAGAAGGACCAGCCAAGTAGCAGTCCGACCCGGCATTCCGTACCGGTGCGTGCGGCGACCTCTCCGAGGGCCGCACGCACCGGCCGGGGGCCGGCGGTGGGGGGACCGGGGGCTCCGGGCCCCGGATGTGAGGGGCCTCACGCCGGTTGCGTCCGTGGGGGCCCCGTGTTACGGTTCCGCGAAGGCTGCCTTCTGTGCAGCGTCAGTTGGTGGACTGCGGCGCCGAAAGTCGCTCCCGAAAGCAGCCGGACCCTGTCAC